>NZ_CP064356.1:3125000-3425000 GCF_018141545.1 Miltoncostaea oceani
CTCACTCACGGTGCCTTGGGCGGGAGGATCAGATCCAGACCCTCTCCGATCTGGGCGGCGTCGATCTCCCCGATCCAGTGGACGCGGACACGGCCGGCTCGGTCCACGAAGTAGGTCTCCGGCAGACCGGTGAGTCCGTAGGCGCGGGACGTCTTGTCACTGCCGTCCCGGACGTGCGGGTAGGTCTGTCCGTACTCCGCGATGAAGGCGCGCGCGTTGCCGCGGATGTCCTGGACGTCGATCCCCAGCACGACTGCACCCCGTTGCCGCGCCGCGAGCCAGGCCTCCTCGAGGGCGGGCGCCTCTCGTCGGCAGGGATCGCACCAGGAGGCCCAGAAGTTGATGACCACCGGTCGCCCCCGTAACTCCTCGAGTGACAGGAGCTCGCCCTCGCGCTTTCCGACCGCCGAACCGTTGGCCAGGACGGGGAGGGTGAACGCGGGAGCCGCCTCGAGCTCGCCCCGGGCGATCGCGTCGTCGATGCTCCGGTCGATCCCTCCGGCCGTCAGACCGACGAGGAGAAGACCCAGGACGCCGGCGACGATCAACGACGCCACCACGGCGAACGCAAGGCGACGCGCGGGCCACTGTTTCTCCGGGCCCTCCGAGTCGGCGCGGTCGGAGTCCGTCATCCATTCCAGCTTAGGGGACCCACGACGGATGGAGACGTCGAGATCGTTCGCGAGTACCTCCCTGGTGACGACCGTCCCGGGCGGGAAAGGCCGACTCGACCGTACGGCCCGAGTCTGCTGATCGCGACGGGCTTCCGCTGTGGGAAGCGCCTGCGCGACGGGGCTGTTGGACGTGTGGGGCGACGCCAGCCGCCGCCCGGCAGGACCGGCCTCACTCGAACGCGGCCCAGCTCACCTCGGCGCCGACCAGCATCAGCGCCACCGCGACCAGCGCGATGAGGATGGGCTGGTGCGCGAGATAGATCGGCAGCGCGTGGCGCCCGGGCCGGGCGACCGCACGCGCCCACCGGGGTTCACCGAGACCCCGTCCCCAGGTCCCCCGGCGACCGCCGGGGTAGAGCGCTCGCCCGAGCGCCACGCCGAAGAGGGCGGGACCGATCCACGGCAGGAGCGGGTACCAGTCGACACCGGCACCACCCGACCGGGGTACTCCGAGGATCACGAGGCCGGAGATGTCGGTCGGCGGCAGGTCGCGGATGATGAACCCGGCAGCCACCGCCGCCGCCCCGAGCGCGACGTTCCACATCCCGAGCGGCACCAGGAGGGGGGCGATGACCATCGCCGCGGCGATGCAATGGAGGATCCCGAAGCGAACCCACTCGTCGCCCAGCACCAGCCACGTCGCGATGCTGACAGCGGCTGCGGCCGCGGCGACCTGTGAGGCGCGCCGGAGATGTCGGCGGTAGAGCGCCCAACCTGTGACGCCGCGCCCCCGCGAACGGGCATTCGCGATCGAGAGGCTCATCCCGACGAGCAGCAGGAACGTCGATCCCGTTGCGACCTGGAGCGCACGCCAGCCTCCACCGAACGGATCGACGGCGATCGACGGCCCGAGAAGGTTGACGTCGTAGGCCACGTGGTACGCGACCATCATCGCGATCGCAACGGTCCGCAGCGCATCGATCTCCCACAGCCGGTCGGGCCCGGGCCGGGCGGCGCCGGCCGGTACCTGCGACGGGGTTCGACGTCGGAAGGTTTTCGGGAAGCCGGATCTCACCTGCATCGGTGGATCCCGACGAGCATCACCCCCGTCCTTCGGGCCATGGCGTCGTGACGGTACCGTCACCCGCGGAGCGATTCCTTCGGGTCGTGGTTGCCGGCGAGGTGGTCGGCGTGGTCATGCGCCGCAGCCTTGGGCTCGCAGCAGCCGCCGGCGTGCGCGGTCGCGTCACACGCGCCCCCCGGCCCGACATCGACGGGTTGCGGTTGCTTCGACGCCGGTTGCAGGAGCGGCACGGAGCGAAGCGATCCGGCTGGGCGACCCCGGATCAGCCGCAGGCCGTTGACGACGACGACCAGACTCGCGCCGACGTCCGCGACCACGGCGCCCCAGAGCGGCAGCGCACCGGCCGCGAGGATCCCGGCCGCGATCAGCTTCGTTCCAAGCGAGAACGCGATGTTCTGTCGCACGACGGACTTCGTCCAGCGCGAGAGGCCGATCAGGCCGGCCACCTTGCGCGGGTCGTCCCCCATGATCGCCACGTCGGCGACCTCAATCGCGGTGTCGCTTCCGGCGCTGCCCATCGCGAAACCGATGCTGGCGGCGGCGAGGGCCGGCGCGTCGTTCACGCCGTCGCCGACCATGGCGACCCCGTCTCCGAGCTCGGCGATGGCCGCCGCCTTGTCCTGCGGCAACAGGCTCGCCCGAACATCGTCGATCCCGGCCGCGGCGGCCATCGCAGCCGCCGTCTTCGCGTTGTCGCCCGTGAGGAGAACGATCGATCCGACGCCGAGCCGACGCAGGTCGGAGACGGCCTCGGAGGCTTCTCCCCGGAGCGTGTCCGCGATGCCGATCGCCCCGAGGACCGTGTCGTCGACGCCCACCACCACCGCCGTCTGCGCGCGGGCACGGAGGGCGTCCACGGCGTCCACGACCGCGCCGGGCAGCGTCCCGAACAGACGCGGGTCGCCGATCACGACGGTGCGCCCGTCGATGCGGCCCCGCGCGCCGAGTCCGGTGAGGGCCTCGAATCCCTCGACCGCCCCGACCGAGACGCCCCGATCGCGGGCCTCCTGCACGATCGCGCGCGCGAGCGGGTGCTCGGAGCCCGCCTCGAGGGTCGCGGCCACGCCGAGGAGGTCCTCCTCGCTTCCCTCCATCACCTCGATCGCAGCCACCCTTGGGCGGCCCTCGGTGAGCGTGCCCGTCTTGTCGAACGCGACGGCCCGGATGGAAGCGGCCTGCTCGAGGTGGGCGCCGCCCTTGACCAGGACGCCGGCGGCGGAAGCGCGGCCGAGGGCGGACACGATCGCGACGGGGGTGGAGATCACGAGAGCGCACGGGCATGCGAGGATCAGGAGCGCCAGAGCGGCGTAGAACGATGCCGAGAAGTCGACGCCGAGGAGCGTCGGCACCGTCGCGACGAGAACCGCGGCGCCCACGACCGCCGGCGTGTACCAGCGCGCGAAGGCATCGACCCAGCGCTCGGACGGCGACTTCCGCCCCTGTGCCTCGGTCACCAGCTTGCCGATGCGTGCGAGCGTGGTGTCGCCCGGGGCGGTCGTGGTCTGCACGACGAGCAAGCCCTGCGCGTTGAGCGTGCCGGCGAACACCGGATCGCCGACGACCTTGTCGACCGGCGTGGATTCGCCGGTGATCGGTGCCTGGTCGACCGCGGATGCCCCCTCGCGCACCACGCCGTCGATGGGAATGCGCTCACCCGGGCGGATGATGACGACCTCGCCGACCATCACCTCGGCGACGTCGACATCGATCTCCTGCACGAGCGCGAGGGGGCCGCTGCCCCGTCTGCGTCGCACGCGTGCCGTCTCGGGGGCGAGCGAGACGAGGCTCGCCAGCTCGCGCCGTGCCCGGTCGACCGCGCGGGACTCGAGCAGCTCGCCGGTCGCGAACAGGACGACGACGAGTGCGGCCTCGAGCCACGCGCCGATCACCGCGGCGCCGATGACGGCGATGGTCATCAGCAGGTTGATGTCGGGCCGTCGCGTCGCGAGCAACGCCGCCACCCCGGAGCGGGCGAGGGGGAGTCCGCCGACGAGGGCGGCGGCGGCGTAGAGCGGGATCGCCGTCAGCCCGGTCGCGAAATCGACGAGGAGAGCCAGGCCGAGCAGGACGGCGGCGAGCATCGTCGTGTGCTCGCGGTTCGCCCAGGTCGCGAGCCGGCGACGAGAACCCTGCTCCCCGGCGCCCTCCACCTGGTAGCCGAGCCGACCGACCCGCCCAGCGATGCGCGGAAAGTCGATGACCGCCGGCTGGTACTCCACCCGCATGGTCGACGCGGGGAAGCTGACCGCGACGTTGGTGACGCCGTCCATCCGCGTCACGGCCCGCTCGATCGTCTGCGCGCAGTCGGCGCAGTCCATGCCCTCGAGACGGCAGACCCGGTGCTGGTAGGCCCCCTCGAGGTCGATCCGGAGTTCCTTCGCGGTCGCGTCGAGGCAGTCGAGCGAGCAGAGATCGGGGTCGTAGCTGACCATGATCGCGTCACGGCCGGCGATCGGCTCCACGCCGACGATCCCCCGATGGTTGGAGAGGCCCTCCCGCAGCCTGTCGGCGCACGCCCGACAGTCCCCCGGGTCCGTCATCGTCAACTCCACCGCGGCGGCAGGCGCCATCAGATCATCATCTCCTTCGCATCGTCGAACCCGGGCGACTCGATCTGCAGGGTCACGTGCTCGATCCCCGCCTCGTCCCTGACGACCGCCGTGGCGTGCTCCAGGACGGTTCCGGCGTCGGCGTCGGCGGTGACGTCGAGGTGGCCGCTCGCAACGCGCATGCCGGACGTGAGCGTCCACACGTGCAGGTTGTGGACGCCCGAGACCCCCGCGACCGAGGCGAGCCGGCGCTCGAGGTCCGCGACATCGACCTCCGACGGGGCGATCTGCAACAGCACGCGCAGGGCTTCCCGGCCGAGGCGGTATGCGCGCGGCAGGATGAACAGTCCGATCGCCACGCCGACGATCGGATCGATGTAGGGCCAACCCGTCGCCATCAGCACGATGGCGGCGACGATCACGCCCAGCGAGCCGAGCAGGTCGGAGAGGACCTCCAGGGAGGCGCCACGGACGTTCAGGCTCGCCGCAGCACCTCGACGGAGGAGGAGGAACGACACGACGTTGACGACGAGACCGATCGTCGCCACCACGAGCAGCCACGCGCCCGGCACGTCCGTCGGATCCTCGAAGCGCCGCCATGCCTCGTACAACACGTAGGCGGCGACGCCGAAGAGGAGGACGGCGTTCGCAAGAGCCGCGAGTACCTCGAGCCGGTAGAGACCGAATGTCGCGGCGGGCGAGCGCACGCTCTGGGCCACCTGGATCGCCGCCAGTGCCATCCCCAGCCCCGCCACATCGGTCAGCATGTGTCCGGCGTCGGAGATCAGCGCCAGCGAACCGATGGAGAAACCGACCACCACCTCCACGACCAGGAAGGACGCGGTCAGGAGGAGCGCGATCAGGAGCGGCCGCTTGTGGCGGCCCGAGGCGCTGATCGCCGTCGTGTGCTCGTGGTCGGCGCTCACCCGTGGGTCACATGCTGGAGCGCCACGTCGAGCAGCGTGCGGATGTGGTCGTCGTCGAGGGTGTAGTAGACGTTCCGGCCCTGTCTGCGGTAACGGACGAGCCGTTGGGCGCGGAGCAGGCGCAGGTTGTGCGAGCAGGCCGTCTGGGAAAGGCCGCTTGCCTCGGCCAGGTCGCAGACACAGAGCTCGTCCGCAGCGAGCAACGCCGCGATCAACCTCAGCCGGCCGGCATCTGAGAGCAGCCGGAAGGTCTCGGCGAGATCCAGCGCGGCCGCCTCCGGAAGCGCCGAACGTAAATCATCGAGGCCGCCGTCAGCGAGCCGCGGCGCCTCGCAGACCTCGCCCCCTGGGTTCGATCCTGTGGATATCTTCACAGACGTGAAGGTATCACGAACGCTCTCCGCGTCCCGAAGGCTCCGGCCCCAATGCCGCCCACCGCGCCCGGCTCGGGGGTATGGCGAGAGTCGGTTCCGGTGGTGGGCGCCGGGTCACCGCCGGCGTAGGGACGCAAGCGCAACCGGCGCCGCACGAACGTGGCGCGCTCGCCGCCGAAGCCGCCGAACACACGGCGATGCGGTCCCTCATCAGCCGCCTTTACCGCATCAGAGCGAGGAGAGCAGCGACGCGTCGACCAACCAGCTTCTAGCGCGGTCGGTCTCGGCGATCCGACTCGACGCTCGGCCGCGGCGGCGCGTCTACGCCTACGCCGAGATCCGTGAGGATTTCGCTGACCGTTCTGGCGCGGTGCGAGCGGCCGGCGTCGAGGCGACGCCCACCTTCATGGTCGGGCGTTCACGCGGCGGGGTTGTCGTGGTGGGGTTGCGGACGCCGACGAGATCAACCCGGCCGTCGCTCCGGTCGGTCGCGAGTGAGTCGCGGGGCCAAGGCTTGTCCCGAAGCCATGATGCCCGGGCTTGGAGCCCCTCGGGCACCTCGCACGTGAACCGGTTGAGCCCCTTCGGGGTTACCCGTGGCGAGGTCTCACTGGTCGCTCAGGCAGTGACGCGGTAGAGCCCGATCATGCCGTTGCGCATGTGCGACTCGACGTGGCAATGGTAGTACCAGGTGCCGGGCTCCTCCTCACGGAACCGCACGAGACGGGTGCTCGATGGACCGAGGTCCTCGGAGTCCACGGGGATCCCGTTCCGCATCCAGCGATGTCCGTGGATGTGGAACGTGTGGAACAGGTCCCCGATGGTGAGGACGTCCCACTGCACGAGCTCGCCGACGCGGGCCTTGAACGTCGGCGTGTTGCCGATGAACGCCCGGCCGTTGATCGTGTCCATCCCCCCGTGGGCCGCGAAGTAGACGACGAACTCGCGATCGGGCTTCGGGTCCTGCGGCCGGGTGATGACGATCGTGCCGTACATGCCGGCCATGATCGACTCGTGCATGAAGTGGGAGTGGTCGTGGTACGGCCAGACCCCGTGCGAGTCGGGTAACGCGAGCAGCTCGTAGGTGAACGACTGCCCGTACGGGACGGCCCCCCCGCGGCCGCTCACGTGGGGGATGAACGCCCCGTCACTGCCGGGCGCGTACCGGAACGCGTGGAAGTGCATCGAGTGGGGCCACCGGTTGGCGGCGTCCAGGTTCTTGAAGTGCACGAGGACGCGATCGCCGACCTCTGCACGGATCGTCGGACCCGGGATGCCACCGTTGTCACCGCTCTGGCGGTTCGGCCACGGCCGCCGCCAACCGGGGGTGAAGCGGCGGTAGACGAGGGCGGGGAAGCGGTGGGCCTCCGCGGCGACCGGCTCGTTCATCACCGCATCGCGCCCATTGGGTGCCATGTCCCAGGTCGTGCTGACCGCGGCGACCCAGTAGTGCAGGACACGGCCCGAGGGACGGAACGGGGTTGCGCTCGCCTCTGGCGTGCCATTGGGCCTCGCCCCGCCGAGCAGCGCAAGCGCGCCTCCGCCCGCGGCGGCGGTGATCAGTCTGCGACGGGTGAACGACGGAAGTGGCATGTCCGCACGCTAGTGCGTCGGTTGGCGGCAGGTGTCCTGACCATACCGCTCGCGCCCCATCGATCGTGCTTCTCCGCTCGCCGTAACCGGCCACGGGTGCGTTGATCGCGTGCGACCCGCGTTGGTCAACGGTCGTGGTCGGTCTGGCCCCGGCTCACCGCGGCCACAAGCATCGCGATGACGACGACGGCGAGCCCGAGAGTGCCGACCATGAGGATCGCGTCGAGCCGGAGGTCGAGAGCCGACGCCGCGGCGCCTACAGCGATCACGACCACCCACGACCAGCCAAACCCCCTGCGAACCGCACGCGCCAGCCCACCCTGGTCGCCGGTGCTCACCCCGGAGTCACGCCGGTGGACTGCTCACGACGCCCCCGGCGGCTGCGCGACGAGGAGGGAGGCGATGATGACGACCGCGATCGACAGGCCGAGCTCGGCGGTGGCCAGAAGGCGGACACGCCGCAGCGTGGCCCGGTTCGGCCGCTCCACGCGGCGCAGGGCCGTGATGATGCGGCGGTTGTAGAGCGCCAGGAACCCGATGGGACAGAGGAGCAGGAGCTTGTAGAGGATGCTGCGGCCGTATCCGGTCTCCCACAGCTCCGCCGGATCGCCCAGCTCGGACACCGACCGCAGGGCACCCGTCGCGACCGCCACCCCGACGGCGATCAGAGCGACGCGGGAGAAGCGGCCGAGGATCTGCGCGGAGAGGACCGGGCCGCCCCGAGGGGCGGCCGCCGGCACCCGGAGGAAGACAATCGCGAGCAGAGCCAGACCGCTGATCCAGACGGCGACAACCGCGAGATGGGCGATCTGCGCGGAGATCTGCAGAGCGGGCACAGCCGCGACCCGTGGGTGCCCTTGCGCGGCGACGCCAGTCATCACCGCGAGCAACAGGACGGCGAGAGCCGCCGAGCCGGAACGGCCGTACCCCGCCTGCGGCGGCTTCGGATCTGAGGATGCGCCGAACTCCCGCAGGAACAACACGGTCCCGAGGGCGAAGACCCCGAACAGGATCGCGCCCCGCAACTGGACGAGGGAGCCGAAATCCGTCCCGCCAAGAACTTGGGCGACGCCGTTGGCGTCCCCGAGGGCAGGCAGGACACCCACGCCGAGCACGCCGGCGCTCTGAACGATCAAGAGGTACCCCTCGGCGAGCATCGCGCCGACCGCGAGGCAACCGAAGCCGATCCAGTAGGCGTCCCGCCCCCAGGAGAGGACGGCGACGCGCTCCCCCTCATCGAGGACGGTCGTCCGGTTCAAGACAGGAGCCCACACCAGCCACCGGAAGGCCAGGAGGCCGAGGAGCCCCCCGAGGCCCACCAGCTGCAGGAACCTCGAGCTGACCCCCCAGATGCCCGTCTCCGAGGGCCCTCGCTCCGGCGACCCCTCCAGGTACGGCTCGGCGAGCTCTCCGCCACCCACCCCGAAGACGAAGACGCCCGGGATGACGTGGGAATCGGCCCCGATGATCCGGTACCGGACGGTGTACGTCCCGTCGGCCAGGTCCGGTTGGAGCGGCATCTCCAGGACTCTGGCGTCCCGCGCCGCGATGCTGCCCCCCTTGCTGACCGTCGTCCCCTCCTCGTCGACGACGTCGGCGTCATCAGGCTCCAGCAGTTGGACCGGCTCGGTGAAGGTGAGCGTCACGGCCGGCGGAGCGGCGGACAGGCGTGCGTCGCTCGAGGGCGTGGAGTTCGCGAGTGTCGCGTGGCCGAGGGCCGTCGCGGCGAACAGGAGGAGGCCGGTCATCGCGAGGAGCGCGGTCGCCAGGGTCCTCTCGGCGACCGAAAGTCGCCTCGGCGGGGTGGTCCGGCGCATCAACCGTCGTCTTCCGGGAGTCGAGCGGGTCGCGTCGCCCAGAGCAGCCCGACGCCCACCACGGCGAGGATGGACACGCCGATCGCGACGAGGCCGAGCCAGTAGTCGTCCGAGGATCCAGAGCCATCACCCTCGGCGGCGGGTGGCCCCTCCGATCCGGCCACCCGGATCTCGGTGGCTGAAGCGGGCCCGGGAGCCTCCGGACCCGTCTCCTGCGCGGCGTCGCCGAGCGCCTCTGGCGGTCCCGTCCATGGCTTGACGACGCCGTCGGAGTAGGTCTGTGTCGTCTTCCAGACGGCCGATCCTGCCTCCTGCGGGGTGCCGAGGACCTCGAATTCCTGGAACTGGTCCTCGCCGATGCGGCCGCCTCGGAAGATCACGCCCCTCATGCGCCGGTCGGGTCGGTAGAGGATCCGCGCTGTCCAGCCGGCGGCGGGGTTGACGGAGTACACGGAGATCTGCGTCGGGAACGAGACCCTCACCGCGACGGTGTCCTCGGCGCGTTCGGACGGCACTCGGATCGTGAACTTCTCCGCTGATCCCGCGGCCACTTCCGAGGGAAGGACATCGACGTGCCCGACTGCGGGGCCCGCCCCCACCGCCATCAGGGCGATGACGCCGAGCACAAGGACCCCTGTGCGCACCGCTCTGAGCAGATGACGACGTGGGCCGTTCGGCGCACGCCCCCAACCGGGACCCGTCACTCGCCGACCGCCTGGGTCGTCCTCGACCGCGACAGAGAGTCCGTCCCGGTCGCTTCCCCCGGAACCAGCGTACCGCCCCCGCAGCGGGAGGGAGGATCCTCGCCGGCGTCTGCACGCTGACCCAGCGCCGCGTCGGCCTTCATACGGTGGTCTCCACGAGCGTGACACCTGTGTTCTTATCGTCGTAGCGGGCTTGCGCGGGCCGAGCGCCCACCCTCCGCGCATGGCGGACACCTGGCACCACGCTAGTCGGCAATTGCAACGAACTCGTGAAGCGCAAGGCAGCGCTCCCTCATGGGATGTCTTGGCGGCCGTAGGCTCGGGCGATGAGCACACGACAGGTCTTGGTCATGGTCGCCATTGCGACCGCGGTTGTCGCGGCCCTCCTCGCGATCAGCCTCTCGAGGGACGAGGCGGACGCGGAAGGGACGGCGGCGACGCTCGTCGGTGTCGGCGCCGTCAGGGAGGAACTCGCGGGGGTAGCTCAGCGCGGAAACGCCCTCGGCTCACCGGACGCACCGGTCCAGATCGTCGAGTACGGAGACCTCGCGTGCCCGGCGTGCAAAGCCGCCGCCGACACGACCGTCCCCGATGTCATCGCCGAGTTCGTTCGCGCGGGGGACGCCACCCTCGAATTCCGTCCGATCGCGTTCATCGGTCCGAGTTCCGAGCGCGGAGCGCTCGCCGCGGAAGCCGCCGCCGAGCAGGACGCGATGTGGCCATTGATCGGGCTCCTCTACCGGAGTCAGGGCGACGAGAGGACCGATTGGTTGACGGATGACCTCCTCGAGCAGGCCGTGACCGCGCTCAGTCTGGATGTCGCGGCATGGAGACGCGACTACCGCTCACCTGCGATCCGGCAACAGGTCGCCGAGCGAGCGGCCGCGGCCGAGGCCGACGAGGTCCGCGCGACGCCGACCTTCATCATTCGCGGCCCGCGCGGCCTCAAGGTCGTGAAGGGGGTTGCTGACGTCGCCGAGTTCCGGAACGCGATTAAGGAGGTGGGGCCCTCGTGAACAATGTCTGCAGTTCATGCGGAGCACGCATCGAGGAGACGGTCGTCTCGGGGATCGTGTCGCTCAAGCGCCGGCGGACGATGGTGCCGTCCGCTCGTGTCAGTGCGATCCGGGCGGAGACGTGTGTGCGCTGCGGCCGCACGGAGATGTTCGCCGCGCGCCCGGAGCGGCTCTTCTCCGATCTCCGGGAAGACTAGGTCCTTCCCGGCAGACGCCTCCTCGGCCGAGGGCCGGCGATGGCGACCTGGGGCCGTCCTTGACCTACGCCCCGGCCCGCTCGTACAGTGCCCCCGTTCCCGAACGACCCCGGTCGCTCCCGGATCGCCCTGTGTTCTACGGGCGGTCCCGGCGTGAGCATCGACAGAAGGAGCCGGACCATCCGGAGGAGAACGTCGAACGCCCCCGTCCGCGGCGCAGTCGTCGCGGCACTCGCCGGGCTCTCCGCCCTCGCCACCGGGGCGCCCGTCCTGGCCGTTGAAGTCGAAGTCCCGAGCCCATCCGCCGTAGCCCCACCCGCCCCACCGCCTGCGCCGGCGGCGGCACCCCCCGCCACGGTTCCCCCGACCACGGCGCCGGCCGCGGTCGCGAGGGCCTCCCTGCGTATCCAGCTTGGGTCCTCCGGCCCGCTCGTCCGCGACCTGCAGCGCGAGTTGCGTCGGCGGGGCTTCCGTATCGCCGTGGACGGCTCCTTCGGACCTGCCACCAAGGGGGCTCTCCGTGGCCTGCAGCGCCGACTCGGCCTGCGACCGACCGGCGTGGGCGACGCGCGTCTGCTCCGGCGGCTGGGAATCCGCGTCCGCACCGCCGCGGCGGCCGGACCGAGGAGCGTGCGGCCGGCGGGGGGCCTCTACGTGAAGGTGTTCCCGGTGGCCGGTGATCACGCGTACTCGAACGACTGGGGAGCCCCCCGAGGGCAGGGTGGCCACGAGGGCACGGACATCCTGGCCGACCGGCACACCCCGCTCGTGGCGGCCGACTCGGGCGTGATCTCCAAGATCTCGCGGACGGAGAGTGGCCTCGGGGGGATCTACCTCTGGCTCCGACGCCCCGACGGCATCCAGTTCTACTACGCCCACATGCAGTCGGTCGCCGAGGGCCTCGACCTCGGCTCCCCCGTGGCGGTGGGTCAGGTCGTCGGCACCGTCGGGAACAGCGGGGACGCCCGCTTCGGGGCGACTCACGTCCACTTCGAGGTCCGCAGGGACTGGACGCCGTTCAACCCGTACCCGGAGCTCGTCGGGGCGGACCCCGACCATTCCGCAGAGGCGCGCTAGATCAGCGGACTGTGCGGCGCGGCGCGTCCTGTACCGCCAAGCCGCGCCGTCGCTTCGTCAGGCGCGACGCGGTCGCTCATGGCCGCCGCGTGGGTCGCAGTCCTCGTCTCGGCCGGGGAACCCACACAGGGTTGGTCGGCACGCTGCCGCTGAAGGGGATCGCCTGCCGGCCTACCGGCGCGCGTCATGGTTGAACCACTCCGCGCATCTCGGAGGCAGCCGAGGTGGACGGGATAGAGATCGGACGGAAGGTGCGGCTCGCTCAAGCGACGCCGGCCGTGTTGTGATCCCGGTGCGGGCGGGAGCCCGACCGGGGTGGTCCGTCGTCCAATGGGTCGTGGCTCCGCGGACGGACATCCGCCCCCGGGCGAGATGACCTCACGGCGGCCCGCCCATCGGGAGAGGCCAGAGGTGAACGCGTCGTGAACTAGCGTCGTGGTCCAAGTGCTGAGCATGAGCGGGTCTAAACGCCTACGTGCGAGCAGTGCGCCCTGCGCTCGGAGGGGGGCCGGATCACGGGCGGACATTACGGGCGGCCCGCGGGCGGGCCACTTGACGGCTGCCGCGCGCCGACCGGCCGCGGTCCTGAGGGCGCGTCGCTCACAGGAGCTGAAGGTCGTAGCTGGGCGCGGCCCGCTCGAAGAGGCGGTCAAGGCGCAGCTGGTCGGAGCCGCATGTCAGGGACGTCGAGTGGAGGCAATCAGCGCGGCTCAGCCTCCGGTCGAGCATTTCGTAGGGGGACTACGAAACTGACAGGCGGCGCTCCTGGGCGATTCAATGCCAAAGCTCACGCCCGCCAAGCTCACTACCGTTTTCCTCGCCCGCCCATCCCTCCTACGCCTCCCATCATCATCCACACCATGACGCCCATCATGAGCATGCAGGGGATCAGGAAGAGGAGAAAGGCCGGGTTCGCGAAAGCCACGGCGAGAGCGACCCCGAGGAGGACGACCGCGATACACACCAGCATCGTTCTTTTCGACTGAGTCATGGTTCGAGGGTACGCCTCCGCCCTAGCGAGATGCGTCCGTAGGAAACCGCTGAGGGGTGTGGGCGAGTCGCGCCGTCATCGGTTCGTCACGCGAGCGGCCTCAGGGGGGACGGGCCGCGAGGGCACCGATGGATGGCCAGACGGCTACGAGCTGCGGCTCGCTCTTGAGCACACTCATGCTGCCGTCGGCACGTCCTTCGCGCCCGACCCCGACCGGGTCATGCTGGTCGCGGGTGCTAAACGAGCACAGCCGCGAGCACTCCGTCGAGGCGGCGGAGCTCGTGGCCCGCGCCCGGACGATCGGCAGAGCCACTGTGGCACGACGGACACCCGCGATGGTCGTTGACGGAATCAGCCATGCGGCGGCCTTGGCGAGCGCGGGCCGGCATCGCAATGATCTCGCGACGGCACCGAGGGCGATGAGGCGGGACGTCGCCCCTCGTGACGCACATCCCATGGGCGGCGACGGTGTCTTCGGCCGGCTGGGGTCGTCGTAGAGGAGGAGGCCGAGATCGTCGGCCTAGCAGTCGGGGTCCGGCCGCGAGCCGGACGTCGTCGCTCAGGACGCTCAGATCACGCCGGCCGCCGCAATGCTGAGGACAGCGCCGCACGACCGACTGACCCCGGTCGACGAGGGCCGCGCTCGGCACATCGGCAGACCCGTCGCGTCACGTCGCGACCGGGCCGACGCCGCCGAGGGGGGTAAGTCCGTCGGCATGCCGCCTCCTGCCCCGTCAGCCGGACGTGTCGATGCTTGCGACCGTTGGAGCGGTCCGGTCGCCGTGCCGGAGGAAGCCGACAAGGCCCACTGAGTACGAGCGATTGCGCGGCTCGTCATCAGGTCGTCACACTCGGCCGGAACTATGCTGCAGGGGGCTGACCGCAGCCGGGTCGAGGGGGCCAGATGAGCGACGAAGATGATGCGGCACGACGACAGGACGAGGCCGATGAGCTCGAGGGCGTCCCTCGGTAGGTCAAGATTGCGCCGTCATCGTCCTCGCAGCCCTGATCGTGTTGGCCGTCCTCCTCTTGACCAGCGCGGGCGACCACGGCCCCGGCCGGCACTCCCTGGCACCAGATGACAATTCGCTGGCCGCCGAAGCCACCGTCTTGGCGTGATGGTCCCTTGAGCGGTCGCCGGAAGGTCACCTTGACCGTCCATGTTGTCGTCTCGGTCGGCTGGCTCGGGGCGGTGGTGAGCTCGCTCGCGCTCGCGGTTATCGCCCTCACGAGCGACCAGGTTGAGACAGTGGGCGTGGCGTACCCGGCGATGCAGTTCATCGCTCGCCACAGCCTCATCCCCCTGAGCCTCGCGACGCTGTTGACCGGCGTTGTGCAGTCGCTGACGACCCCATGGGGGCTCTTAAGGATAGTAGTCAAGCTCGCGCTTACAATCCTCGGCGTCGTCGTCCTGTTTACCTACAGCCAGACGATCGCGGGACTCGCCGACACATCCCGGACGGCTGCCGACGCACACCGCCTCGCCGGCGGGCTTAAAAGCGGGTCCGCCGTGCTCCATTCCGGAGGAGCTCTCGTGCTGCTGATGGCCGCCGTGGCGCCGTCGGTGTTCAAGCCGAAGGGGATGACCCGCTACGGACAGCGGCGGGTGAAGCGGGTGCGGCCGGTTTCCTGAGGGCTCCCCCGACGGCTCGCGCCCGTCGCTGGCGCGAGGTCGCCGGTGGCGGGCGCCGAGGACGACCGATCCTCGCCCGCTTGGTAGAAAGCGGTAGCCGCTTCAGCGCGAAGGCGTTGAGGGCGACGATCATCCTCAAGCCGACCATCGTCACCGCCGCAATCTCGGGGCGCAACATGAGACCCCGCGGCCCGAGAGTTCGCCCAAGGTCCTAAGCATCCATTGCTGCGCTCGAACGCGCCGCCGGGCGTGAGCCGACGCCGCCGCCCGGACCCGCGCGGGAGGCCCAGCCAGTAGCGACGCTTTGCCGGCCCGCCGCGGGCTCGACCCGTCCGACTGGCGGTTACGCAACCCCCGCACAGCCGGTCCT
This sequence comes from Miltoncostaea oceani, assembly GCF_018141545.1. Lineage (GTDB taxonomy): Bacteria > Actinomycetota > Thermoleophilia > Miltoncostaeales > Miltoncostaeaceae > Miltoncostaea > Miltoncostaea oceani. The sequence goes on from NZ_CP064356.1 coordinate 3,139,946, forward strand.
TCGCGGGCGATCGCCCCCGCCGCCGCGTTCGTGGCGGTCCAGCGCTTCCGGGCGAGCATGCTCCCGGTGGTCGGGGTCTGCGCACCCGTCGGTCCGCTGGCCGAGGTGCTCGCCTAGGAGGACCTCGGCCGCGCCGGGGCGGTGCGGACGATCGCCTCGCCGAAGAACTCCACCTCGTCGCGGAGGCGCTCGGTGACGCGCTCGCTGATCCGGTGGCCCTCGGCGACGTCCATGCCGCCATCGACCTCGGCGTCGATCTCGGCCCTGATCACGTGCCCCTGCCAACGGGCCCGCACCCCGGGTAGCCCCCGCACACCCTCGGTTCCGGCCGCCACGTCGCGGATCCGCTCCGCGACCGCAGGATCGACCCCGTCGAGCAGCCGCTCGCCGATGCTCTTCGCCGCATCCCAGACGATCTTCAGGATGACCGCGCGGATCAGCAGGCCGACGACGGGGTCGGCGGCGGGCCAGCCGAACGCGACGCCGATCGCGCCGACGACGACCGCGAGGGAGGTGAACCCGTCGGTCCGTGCGTGGTACCCGTCGGCGACGAGGGCCGCCGAGCCGATCTGGCGGCCCACCCGGATGCGGAAGATCGCCACCGCCTCGTTGCCGACGACGCCGATCACCCCTGCGAGCGCGACCGCCCAGAGCAACTGCACGTTCTGCGGGTCGAACAGGCGCCGGATGGACTCGTAGGCCGCGAAGACGGCGGAGAATAGGATCAGCCCGATGATGACGAGGCCAGCGAGGTCCTCGGAGCGGTGCAGTCCGAAGGGGAAGCGAGCCGTCGGGGGCCGGTGTGAGAGCAGGAAGGCGATGACGAGGGCACCGCCGAGAGGGCGTCGCCGACGTTGCGGACCGTGTCCGCCAGGAGGGCGACGGAGCCGGTGATGACGACGATCACGACCTGGAGCGCGGCCGTCACCCCGAGTCCCACGAGCGACCACTCCAAGGCCCAGAGCCCGCGCTCCGACGAGGCGATCGCCGGATCCACGGTCCCGTGGCGGTGCCCGTGCGGCCCGTGATGCCTATGCGTGGGGTCATGCCTGTGGTGGCCGTGTTCCTCGTGGCCGGACGCGGCCCCCCTCCGACGCACGCGGCCGATCACGCGACGACCCGGCGGTGGCCGGGTGTCGCCGCGAGCCCGAGCCGGGTGTGCTCGGTGTGGGAGACGGCCTGGTCGAGCAGCTCGGCGACGTGGTCGTCGTGCAGGGCGTAGACGACCGTCCGTCCGTCCCGGGCACCGGCGACCAGGCCGAGCAGGCGCAGCACCCTCAACTGGTGCGACACCGCCGACTGCTCCATGCCGAGGTGGGCGGCGAGCTCGGTGACCGTGCACTCCGACTCGCGGAGCCGCCCGAGGATCATCACGCGGCTCGGCGTCGCGAGGGCCTGCATGACACGCGCGATCTCCGTGGCCACGACGTGATCGATCGGGTGGCGCCCGAGGTCGTGACCGTGTCCCGTTATAAACAAGCTTACATGAACAGTCAATCATGCGATCTGTCTAGTGATCGACGACTGCAGCCCACCACGGCGGCCAGGGGAAGAGCTCTGTGCTTCCTTCACCGCGGAGAACCCCGACGGTGCGGACCCGTCCGACAGGGCGGCAAGACGGTCCGACGGGCTCCCGGGCCGATCCCGCACGGTTCAGCCAGGCATAGGCGCGACCTCAACGGGCGCCGGCGGGGAGGGCGAGCGGTCGTCGCCCGATTCCGAGGGGAGTGGTAGCCGCTTCAGCGCGAGGGCGTTCAGGGCGACGATGATGCTCGAGCCGGCCATCGTTATCGCCGCGATCTCGGGGCGTAGCGTCAGACCCCAGGGCTCGAAGACGCCGGCAGCGATCGGCAGGGCAAGCGAGTTGTAGCCGATCGCCCAGGCGAGGTTCTGACGCATCTTCCGCACGGTCCCGCGGGCGATCGCAACCGCCGTCGCTACGTCGAGGGGGTCCGAGCGCATGAGCACGATGTCGGCCGTCTCGACGGCGACGTCGGTGCCGGTGCCGATGGCGATGCCGACGTCGGCCTGAGCCAGCGCGGGCGCGTCGTTGACGCCGTCGCCGACCATGGCGACCCGGCGGCCCTCGGCCTGCAGCCCCGCGACCGTCGCCGCCTTGTCGCCGGGCAGGACCTCGGCCAGCACCTCGTCTATCCCCACCTCCCCCGCGACCCGGGCGGCGGTTGCGCGGCTGTCGCCGGTCAGCATCACCGAGCGGACCTCGAGCTCTCTCAGGGCGCCGACGGCCTGAGCCGCGCTGGGGCGCCCCGCGTCGGCCAGCGCGATCGCTCCCACAGCCGTCCCGTCGACCGCGACGAGGACGACGGTGCGGCCCTCACGGGCGAGTTCGTCCGCCCGTCGTTCGAGTTCGCTCTCGGGAACACCCTCGCGGCGCAGCAGACGTGTGTTCCCGACGGCGACCCGCCGGCCGCCGACGTGTGCAACCGCCCCGTGGCCGGGCACGCTGTCGAACCGCTCGGCGACTGGGACCTCGAGTCCGCGGTCCCGTGCGTCCACCACGATCGCCTGCGCGAGAGGGTGCTCACTCTCGCGCTCGACGGCCGCGACCGCGCGCAGGAGATCGTCCTCGGCGACGCCGTCGGCGGTGATCACGCCGACGACGCTCGGCTCGCCTTTGGTGAGAGTGCCGGTCTTGTCGAACACGGCCGTGTCCACGGCCGCGGCCTGTTCGAGGGCGACGGCGTTCTTGACGAGGATGCCGCGGCGCGCGCCGAGGCCCATGCCGACCATGATCGCCATTGGCGTCGCGAGGCCGAGGGCGTCGGGGCACGTGATCACGACGACGGTGATGGCGAAGAGCAACGCCTCCTCGACCGGCCGGCCCACGACGACGTACCAGGCGAGGAACGTCGCGAGGCCGCCGATCAACGCCACGAAGACGAGCCAGAACGCCGCCCGGTCAGCCAGGCGCTGGCCCGGGGCCTTCGAGTTCTGCGCCTCCTGCACCATCGCGACGATCTGCGCGAGGGCGGTGTCGGCCCCGACGGCGGTGGCCCGGGCGCGCAGCGTCCCGGTGGTGTTGATGGTGGCGCCGACCAGCGCGGAGCCGGGGCCCTTGGCGACCGGGACGCTCTCGCCCGTGACGGTCGACTCGTCGACCTCGCTCTCCCCCTCGAGCACCTCGGCGTCCACGGGGACCTTCGCCCCCGGCCGGATGAGCAGGAGGTCGCCGACCACCAGGTCGGCCGTCGGCACCTCGACCGGCTCCCCGTCGCGGATGACGAGGGCGATCGCCGGGGCTAGGTCGAGCAAGGCCCGGATGGCGTCGTTGGCGCCTCCACGGGCGCGCATCTCGAGCCAGTGCCCGAGCAGGACGAAGGTGGCGAGCAACGCGGCGGCCTCGTAGAAGACCTCGCCCTCGATCCAGAACGTCGCGGCGACCGAGTAGATCCATCCCGCGCCGATCGCCACGGCGACCAGCACCATCATGTCGAGGGTGCGTGCACGAAGCGCGATCCACGCCCCGTGGAAGAAGATCCACGACGAGTAGAAGACGACCGGCAGGCTGAGGATCAGCTGCAGGACGTCGCGGTCGATCCCGAACGGGGTGCCGAGATCGAGCCCGAGCACGTCCGTGCCCAGGGGCGACCAGAGCACGATCGGGATCGCGAAGAGCAGGGCCACCAGAACCCGGTTGCGCATGTCGCGGGCCATGCCGTCCATCGACATGCCGGCATGTCCGCCGTGGCCGCCGCCGTGCGCCTCGTCGGCACGGTGGACCGCCCCGTCGTGACCAGCGGCCCCTTCGTCCACGTCGTCGCCCATCGGGTCGCAGACGTGGCCGGGGACCGAGCGCCCCGCGCAGTGGTAGCCGCACTCCTTGACCCAGGCGCTCAAGTCCGGAACAGAGGTGCGGCCGGGGTCGTAGGTGACGGTCGCCGTCTGCGCGACCGGGTTCGCCTCGATCGCAATCACTCCGGGCCGGTGCCCGAGCATCCGCTCGACGACGTCCTTCTCGCTGGCGTAGTGCAGCCCGCCGACGTGGATGACCTCCGTGCGCAGCGCGGTGTCCGCGGCCGTCCGGCCGGTGGGGGTGCTCATCGGGCTACCTCCGCCCGACCAGGCGGGTGAGCGCCGTCATCAGCTCGGCGCGCATCTCCTCCTGGTTCTCGGTTGCGGCGCCCAGGACGCAATGGCGGGTGTGCTCGTCCACCAGCGCCAGGGCGACCTTATCGAGCGCCGCCTGGGCCGCGCTGATCTGTTGGAGCACGTCGAGGCAGTAGCGGTCGTCCTCGACCATCCCGGCAATCCCGCGCACCTGCCCCTCCACGCGGCGCAGACGCTTGAGGATCCCGCTCTTCGCGCCGGCCGCGGCGTACCCGGGGTCGGTGAGTCTTGGGGTGTTCTGGGAATTCGTCATGGGGCGACCTTGACATACATGGGGGGAGTATTCAAGATGGCGTCGTCAGTTACTCCCCCCCAGTAAGGAGACGACCGCGATGTCGGACGAGCGCACGTATCACGTGGACGGCATGACCTGCGGTCATTGCCGCGTCGCGGTGTTGGAGGAGGTTGGCGCCCTCGCCGGCGTTGACGAGGTCGAGGTCGATCTCGCCACCGGCCGGATGGTGGTACGCGGCGACGCCGTCGACGACGGCGCCGTCGCGACCGCGGTCGACGAGGCCGGGTACGAGGTGCGGTCGTGAGGACACCCGTCCGCATGGCCGCCTTCGCTGCGGTCCTGGGGGTCACTTTCGGCGCGGCCGCCCTCGCGGGCGGGGCGCTCGATCCCCTTCGCGACTCCGGCGACGGCCACGGCGGCGGCCACGGCGGCGAGCACGTCCCTGTCGCGGTGGCGCCGGCCGCGGAGCACGGCCCGCCGGGGCTCGCTGTGGCCGACGACGACCTGCGCCTAGTGGCGGACACGACGACGCTCGTCCGCGGTGCGACCACGCGGTGGAGCTTCCGCGTTGTGACGGCCGACGGCGTCGCCGTGAAGGACTTCGAGGTGGAGCACGAGCGCGAGATGCACCTCATCGTCGTCCGCCGCGACCTGAGCGGCTACCAGCACCTGCACCCGCGCCGCGGCGCGGACGGCACCTGGACCGTGGCCCTGGAGCTGCCCGAGGCGGGCGTCTACCGCGCCTACGCCGACTTCACGACGGGCGGCCGTCCGTCCACCCTGGCGACGGATCTGTTCGTCGCCGGCGCCTTCGCGCCGCGGCCGCTCCCCGCCCCGACCCCGATCGACGAGGCGGCGGGGTACCGGGCCGACCTGTCGGCGCAGGGCGTCGCGGCGGGGGCAACCGCCGACCTTTCCTACGACCTGACCCGCAACGGCCAGCCCCTCGATCGCATCGAGCCCTACCTGGGGGCGGACGGCCACCTGGTGGCCCTTCGCGAGGGCGACCTGGCCTTCCTGCACGTGCACCCCGAGCAGTCGGGCACCGCGGGCACGATCCGCTTCGGGGCCGAGCTGCCCTCGGCGGGGCGCTACCGTCTGTTCCTGCAGTTCCGCCACGACGGCGCCGCCCGTACCGTCGCGCACACGCTGGAGGTGTCCCGATGAGCGCGACGACCAACCCCTCCCCCGAGCGGGTCGAGCTGCCCATCACCGGGATGACCTGCGCCTCGTGCGCGGCGCGCATCGAGAAGCGACTGAACCGGCTGGAGGGCGTCGAAGCGTCGGTGAACTACGCGACCGAGACGGCGTCGGTTACCTTCGACGCGGCCGTCGTCGCCCCCGAGCGCCTGGTGGAGGCCGTCGAGCAGGTGGGCTACAGCGCCCAACTGCCGACCACTCCCGACGCGGATGCCCCCTCGAGCGAGGACGAGGCAGATCCCGCGGCCCCGCTTCGCCGCCGCCTGACTTGGTCAGCCCTGCTGTCGGTGCCCGTGGTCCTGATGTCGATGATTCCTGCGCTGCAGTTCGACAACTGGCAGTGGCTCGCGCTGCAGCTGGCCACCCCGGTCGTGATCTGGGGGGCCTGGCCCTTCCACCGCGCCGCCTGGACGAACCTGCGCCACGGCGCGGCGACGATGGACACGCTCATCTCGATCGGCGTCCTCGCAGCCTGGACCTGGTCGCTTGTGGCGCTCTTCTTCCTCGGGGCCGGTGATCCCGGCATGCGGATGGGCTTCAACCTGGTGGTCGACCCCGGCGCCGCCGCCGACCACATCTACCTGGAGGTGGCCACCGTCGTGACCACCTTCCTGCTGGCCGGCCGCTACTTCGAGGTGCGCGCTAAGCGCAGCGCGGGCGCCGCCCTGCGGGCCCTCCTGGAGCTGGGTGCCAAGGAGGCCTCCGTGCTGGGTGACGACGGCGCCGAGCGCCGCGTGCCGATTGCCGACCTCACGGTGGGCGACCGCTTCGTGGTGCGCCCCGGTGAGCGGATCGCCACCGACGGAGTCGTGGAGGAGGGATCCTCCGCGGTTGACGCGTCGCTTCTCACGGGCGAGAGCGTGCCGGTCGAGGTCGGCCCGGGCGACGCCGTCGCCGGGGCGACGATCAACGCGGGCGGTCGGCTGGTCGTGCGCGCGACGCGTGTCGGCGCCGACACCGCCCTGGCGCAGATCGGACGGCTCGTGACGGAGGCGCAGACCGGCAAAGCCCCGATCCAGCGCCTGGCCGACCGCATCTCGGCGGTCTTCGTGCCCATCGTGCTCGCGCTGTCGGTGGGAACCCTCGGGTTCTGGCTTGCCAACGGGGCGGGGGCGACCTTCGCCTTCACCGCCGCCGTGGCGGTGCTGATCATCGCCTGCCCCTGCGCCCTCGGGCTGGCCACCCCCACCGCGCTGCTGGTGGGCACGGGCCGCGGCGCCCAGCTCGGCATCCTGATCAAGGGCCTCGAGGTGCTGGAGTCGACACGCCGGGTGGACACCGTCGTGCTCGACAAGACCGGCACCGTGACGAGCGGCGAGATGGCGCTGGTGGACATCGCCCTCGCGCCGGGGGAGGACCGCTCCGAGGTCCTTCGTCTCGTCGGCGCCCTGGAGGACGGCTCCGAGCACCCAATCGCCCGAGCGATCGCAAGGGCGGCGCGCGAGGAGCTGAGCACGCTGCCGCCGCCCGAGGGCTTTGCCAACCGCGAGGGCCTCGGCGTCGAGGGGGTCGTCGAGGGGCACGGCGTGGTCGTCGGGCGACCGGCGCTGCTGGCCGACTGGGGCCTGACGCTGGACGACGCCCTCACCGCGGCGCGGGAGCGGGCGCAGGCAAGCGGGCGCACCGCGGTCGCCGCCGCCTGGGACGGTAAGGTGCGCGCGATTCTGATCGTGTCCGACACGGTCAAGCCGTCCAGCGCCGAGGCGATCCGCCGTCTGAAGGACCTCGGCCTGCGGCCTGTCCTCTTAACCGGCGACAACGAGGCGACGGCGGGGGCCGTATCCGCCGAGGTCGGGATCGACGAGGTGATCGCCGAGGTCCTGCCCGGCGAGAAGGCCGAGGTGGTGCGTCGGCTGCAGTCCGAGGGGCGCGTGGTGGCGATGGTGGGCGACGGCGTCAACGACGCCCCGGCGCTCGCGCAGGCCGACCTCGGCCTCGCGATCGGCACCGGCACCGACGTGGCGATCGAGGCATCCGACCTCACGCTCGTGTCGGGCGACCTGCGATCGGCCGGCGACGCCATCCGGCTCTCGCGGCGCACGCTCGGGACCATCAAGGCCAACCTGTTCTGGGCTTTCGCCTACAACGTGGCGGCCCTGCCGCTCGCGGCGCTCGGGTACCTCAACCCGGTCGTCGCGGGGGTTGCGATGGCGCTCTCCAGCGTCTTCGTCGTCTCCAACTCGCTGCGCCTGCGCCGGTTCCAGCGGGCGTGAGCACAGCCTCATGGTTGGGCACCGACGGGTCGCCGCTGCGCGGCCCGTCGGTGTTGCGTGCCTGAGAGGAGCGACTCGAGACAGGAACGCGGAGGCACGGCCGCGTCCCCGTCGACGCGCTCCCCGTCACGGCGGCGCGGACGGCGGCGGCGACGTTCGGCACGAGGCGCTGGCCCTGCTCGTGTGGGACCGATTTACCGCGTCACACCGGTGCGGCGCCGGCGAGATAACCCGCCAGCGCCAGAGAGATCGGCTGGCCCGTCGCCTGCTCGAACGCGCTGTAGGCCGGACTGGGGTTGACCTCGAAGCAGTAGGTCTCTCCGTCGGGGGTGATCCGCAGATCGATCCCAGCGAAGTCGAGGCCGAGACCCGCGGCGAGCTCCAGGCATCGACCGGCTGTCGCATCATCGAGGGCGAAGGGGAACATTCGCGCCTCGCCCTGCTCATGGTGGGCGTAGCGCCAATCGGCGCTGCCGCTCTCGATCGCCGTCGCGAAGACGCCGCCGTCGGAGAGCGTGTGGACCCGGACATCGAGTCCGTCGATGCGTTCCTGGAACTGGACCGGACAGACGGCCAGGCGGTCCAGGCGGCGGAGGTCGTCGCCGTCCAGCTCGCGCACGATCGAGCGTGCACCGCTGATGGACTTGTAGATGACCCGCTCGTGGATCTCCTTGAAGGCGAGCACCTCGTCCGGATCGTTGGTGACGAGGGTCTCAGGCACGGCGAAGAGATCGGCGATGAGACGCGCCTGGTATGGCTTCGAGGCGTTCGAGGCCTGGGCGGAGAGTCGGTTGACCACCCGGCCCGGCATCAGTTCGCACCAGACGGCAAGCGCCTCGTGCAGGCGGTCGGCGCGGAGGCGCATCGCATCATCGGGAGGGAGCGCGGCCAGCTCCGGGAGGATCTGGTGGTCGACGACCCGGTTGTAGACCCCCCTAACGTCCTCCAGAGTGATCGGCTGCCCGGCGACATGCAGGACCCCGGCGGTCTCCCCACGATCGACGGAGACACCCATCTCCAGCGTCGCGACCTCTCGTTGGTTGACGACGGCGTAGGGCAGGCGCAGCTTCTCGAGGGCCGCGGCCACCATCGCGAGCGGCGGCTCCGATGGAATGCCGACGAGGAGGACCGAGGCGGTCGCGCCGTCAGGCATCGAGCGCGCGCCGCAGCGCATCGAGGGCCGGCCGGCCGCCGTGGCGGAGATCCGGGAGCGGGGTCGCGTCCTCGAGCGCCCACTCGCCGCCGGGATCACGCGCGAAGGTTACGCCGAGGAGGGTGACCCCGGCGGCATGGGCGAGCTCGCGACAGCCGGCGGCAAGCTCGTCCGGCACGGATCCCGTCACCTCGTCCCCGATGACAACGGCGGCGGCGCGCTCGACCGGCTCCGGGGCGGGAGAGTCATCCCAACTGGCCCGGCTCCACTCCCGGGCGGGTAGGCCGACGCGAGCTGCCAGCCACCGCCACTGCGCCGGCCAACGCCACGGACCGCACAGGAGGGCGGGGCTGGGCCGATTCAGCACCGGGCAGGGCAGGGACGCCATCCAGCTGGCGAGCGCCGCGGTGATCTCCTCAGCCACATAGTCGCGGTCAGTCGCCCCGAGGGACGCGAGGGCCGCCTGGGGGACGTGCGTCGTGCGGTTGATGACGCCTCGGACCTCACCGGAGCGGACCTCCACACCGCGGCGGGTGACGAGCTCGACGCTCGCCTGCCCGCCGCGGTCGAGGCGGTGGACCAGCCGGGCGCCGACAACGAGCTCGTCCGGCAGGAGGATCTCGAGCGGCGCGACCCCGAGGTGGCGCAGCCCCGCGACGGCCCAGATCGCGGCCTCATCGTGTGGCTCGCAGATGGCAAGCCACACGGCGGGCTAGAAGGGGCCGCCGCCGCGCAGTTCCTCGGCGCGCAGCATGAGCTCCTCCTGGAGCTCTGCGAGGTCCGGCTCGAAGCCGAGCGCGGCCTGGGTGAGATCCGGTCGCAGCTCCTCGGGAATGAAGGGGCCGATCTCCTCGCGCGCGAACCGCTTCGGGCCCTCGCGGACGTCCTTCAGCTCCTTCGGATCGCGGTCCTTCCCGAGCTCCTTGGGGGCACGGTCCTTGACCAGCTCCTTCGGCAGCCGCTCCTTGACGCGCTCCTTGTCCTTGATGAGTTCCTTCGGCAGCCGCTCCTTGAACTCCTTCGGGAGCCGATCCTTGATCAACTCCTTCGGGAGGCGCTCCTTGATGAACTCCTTGGGCAGGCGATCCTTCGGCTTGATCGCCCGGCACGGAGGATCGATCGTGTCGTAGAGCGTGTTGAGCACCCGGTGGTCGAGCAGGTCGGCGGGTCGGACGCTCTCGGGGACCGTCGTCCACGGGAGGATGCCGAAGGGGCTCGTCCCGCCGTTCCACGGCCACATGGTGTCGTTCAGGTTGTGGCCGCTCGGGCCGCCGGACGCGGGCGCGTACTGCACCCACCCCGCCTGGCCGGACTTGGCGACGGTCCACTCCGCCCAGAGGCGATCGACGTTGCAGTGGATCAGCCAGAAGACCGGATCCCGCGGAGCGAAGGCGATATCTCCGACGGTTCCCCCCACCCAGGAGTGCGACGCGCCGTGCGGGCTCTCGAGCCCGCGCATCAGCGTGTAGTCGAACTCGTCGACGAAACCCGCGATGGTCCCGCCGCCGCCGGGGAACTGGAAGATGTCGAAGCGGTTGCGCCGGAGGTTCCAGGCCGGACCGGTGAAGGGGCCGGTTGCCACGGCGAAGTTCGCGCCACTCCCCGGACCGCCCATGAAGTCGTCGCGCCAGATGAGGCTCTCGGTACCCGCGGCGTTGAGGTTCGCGACAGTCCAGTCCCAGTAGGGGATGTTCACGCTCGAGTCGATCGCCTGCAGCTCGAGCTCGAAACGACGAAGTAGCTCACGGTGCCACGGGAAGAAGGCCGGGCCGAAGTGGCCGTGGTTGAGCCCCCCCTGGTGCATCGTCGCGTAGCGGTCGTATCCCCCGTTGGCCTTGAGCTGGAGCACCGCGTTGACGAACGCCTGGCGCTCCGACAGCGTCAGGCGGGTGAGGTTCTTCCGACAACCCATCACCGCCTCCTTGTACGACCGCCGCCACGCTTCTTACCCTCGTTCCCCTCGGCGGCGTCATCGTGTCGGTCGTCGTCCGGTGCTCCCGCCATCGGATGGGCCGACACCACCCCGCCGGGCGGACGCTCACCGTGGCCGTGGCCCTCGCTGGGAGCGAAGTCGGGGCTGTTGAAGATGTAGGCGTAGTCGACGAGGTGCCGGATGACGCTCACTGGGTCGTCGGACATGAAGTAGGCCTCCGGGCAACCCCAGACCCGGACCTCGCCCTCATGCCGGGTCAGCGTGACGACCCGCTCGCCGACGGTCGCCGTTATGTGGTCATCGTCCTCGTACTCGATCGCGATGGCCGTGCCCTTGTACGACATGTGCTGCGCCATGCTTTCCCTCCTGGGGCGTCACGCCGAGACTGCGCCCGAACGCGAGGGACTGTCAACACCGACGCCGAGCGCGGCGCGGGAAGTGAAACCGCCTCCCAGGAGAACGCCTCAAACGCTGCGATGGCGACGCTGCGGTCCCTTCGGCGAGGGATCCGGCTAACGCCAAGGAGGGGCCCGGCGATCCCTGCCGTCGGCGCCGAGCGGCGCGCGCCGATCGCCGAGCAGGCCTGAAGCCAACGACTGGTGGGCGCGTGCCGTGGGCGGCTCGCCCCGAGGACGTCGCGCGGAGAGCTGCTCGTCGCCGGGATCGCGATGGCGCCGTACAGCGTCTTCGTTGACGACCAGCTCGCGGTGCCTGCGCCGTTCCGCCGGGCGCAAGCCGGCCCCTCTCCGTGCGCACACATTGGCGCCGTTCGTGCGGGTACCGTCGGTACGCGATGGTTAGGGATCCGCGCACGTCCGACGCTGGTCGTGCCGGATCGGGCGTACGCGGATGCCGGACGTCGCGGCCCCGGCGCGGTCCCCGGCCGGCGCGTTCTGAGGCCTTGGGCATGGAACCGGTGGGGGTGGTGGAGTCGATGGATTCCGCGGCTCAGGATCGGCTGATGCTCGCCTTCACCACCAAGCACTTCACGCTTGAGACCGCCCGCCCGGCGACGATCTCCGAATCGGCCGGGCGGGCGGCGCTCTTCCTGTTCAAGGTCTCGAGCGGCATCGTCGCGCTGGCCTTCGGCGGCCAGTCGCCGGGCCTCGGCCCGGCGTTCGACCTCCTCGCCCTCACCGTCCTCCCAGTGCTCGTCCTCCTCGGTCCAATCACCCATCTCCGGCTCGTGCAGAGCGCCGTCGAGGACCCTGGGCGATCCTTCTCGAGGACCGGACGCCGTCGCCCACAGGCAACGGCTCTGAAGCAAGCGTTTCGCATCGACGCGCTCGTCACGAGTTCGTCACATCTGAGGGTGATCGTGCCGGGATGCGTCTGCATCGGCTACCCGTCCCCGCGGCGATCCTCGTCGTCGTCGCGGCGCTGGCCGTCCCGGCGGCGTCGGCACCGGGTGACATCGCCTCGAAGCGCCAGCAGGTCGCCGAGCTGGACCGCGAGCTGTCGGCGGTCGACGCCGAGGCCGGTGCGGCGGCCGCCGCTCACAACGCCGCGCTCGACCGGAGGGACGCCGTGGCGACGCGGATCGGCGAGACCCGCACCGAGGTCCGGCTGACGACTCGGCAGCTGCGGAGCTCACGGGAGCGCCTCGGTGAGCGGATGGTCGCCCTCTACGTCCGCGAACCGCCGGATCCCTTCGAGGCCCTCCTGCAGAGCGGCGACCTAGCCGACGTCCTCGCGGTCACGGATCTGCTCGAGCGGACCGCGGCCTCCGACGCTGCCGTGGTGGCGAAGGTCAAGGAGAGACGCCAGGCGCTCGAACGGCTGCGCGCGCGACTCGCCGCCGACGCTGTGGTCGCCGGTCGCGAGCTGGCGGAGGCGCAGAGTCAGCGGCGCCGAGTCGAGGCGCTGCTCGACACCAGGCGTCGCGCCCTCGAGGGGGCTCGCGAAGAGCTCGGAACCCTGCTCGCGGCGGAGCGGGCGCGCCTGGCTCGTCTGGCGGCCCGGAAGAAGGAGGCCCAGGAGGAGGCCCGACGCGCAGCGGCGACGTCGGTCGCATCCCCCTCGGTCTCACCAGGGCCGGCGTCTCCGTCTGCCGGAGCCGCATCCGCCCCCGTCCCCGGGGGCTCGCACGTCTACCCGCTCGCCGGGCCGAGCACCTTCGGGGACGACTGGCTGGCGTCACGGCCGGGCGGTCGCTACCACGAGGGCATCGACCTCTTCGCGGCACGGGGCACGCCCGTCGTCGCCGTGGCCGACGGCACCCTCTTCCGCGTCGGCTACAGCGGGATCAGCGGCAACCGCTTCTGGCTCCGCGACGAGGGGGGCACCGAGTTCTTCTACGCCCACCTCGATGGCTACACCGCCGCCGCCCGGGAGGGGGCAGCCGTGGCTAAGGGGACGGTGCTCGGCTACAACGGCGACACGGGCGATGCCCGGGGCACGTCGCCTCACGTCCATTTCGAGATCCACCCCGGCGGGGGTGGGCCGGTCCGCCCCTACCCCATCGTCAGCGCCTGGCCGCGCGTCGGGTGATCGAAGCGAGTCTCCTCGCTACGGGTCTACCGGGGGGACCGAGCTGCACATGCGATGACCTGCCGACGATGCATGTGCGGAACTACTGACTCGGGAGCTTGAGCGCCTCGGATCGTGCACGGTACTCGGCAGCGTCGATCTCGCCCCGAGCCAGCCGCTCCGCCAGGATCTGCTCCGCGGACTGCCGAGCGGGTCTGGGGTGCGCCTCGTCGTGGGGATGGGAATGCGTGGTGCTGCGCCAGACGAGGAAGACCCCCCATGCGACGAGGGCGAGGAAGGCCAGCATCGTCAAGCTCATCAGGAGCCAGCCACCCCAGCCCCAGCCCCCGTCGTGCGCGTAGTCGCCGTACATGAGTCACTCCAGTCTCTGCCGTGGTTGACCGTGAGGGAGCCTGACCGCAGGGCAGAGGCGGGGCATCCGGGAATTGCTTGTTCGCACTGCGGATTCCCCGACGGCGCTAGATATCCACCGGGGCGATCGCGAGACCGGTGCACGACGGAGCCGTCTGTGCTCAGAGGTAGCTAAGTGGATCGACAGCAGCGCCGTTGATGCGGATCTCGAAATGGGAATGGACGCCCGTCGAGTTGCCCGTCGTCCCCATGCCAGCAAGGACCGACCCCTGGGAGACACTCTGCCCGACCGACACGGAGACGCTCGCATTGTGCGCGTACGCCGTGCTGATGCCGGCGCCGTGATCGACGACCACGAGGTTGCCGTAACCGCCGCTCCACCCTGCGAGGATGACGGTGCCCGCGCGTGCGGCGACGATGGGACTGCCTGTGGCGCCGGCGATGTCGATGCCCTCGTGCATGCGCCCCCACCGGGGTCCGTATTGCGAGGTCAGGGTCCCCTGCGCAGGCCAGATGAACCCGGAACCACCCGCTGGGGCTGGCTGGGCGGGGGCGGGAGCAGGGGCGGCGGGCGTGGGCTCTTGTGCGCCGCGGATCGCTGCGGCGAGGCGCGCCGATCGAGCCTGCAGGCCTCGCGTCTCGATCTCGAGCTCCTGGCGGTCGCCCTGCACGCCGGAGAGCAGCGTCCGGCGCTCCTCGAGGAGTTCGGTCAGTCCGGCCCGCTCCCGCTCGAGCTCTGACTTTGCAGCGAGCGCCTGCTCTGCCGCGTCCTCCGCGCGCGCTTCCGAACTGACGACCTCGGCGCGGATGTCGGCGATCCGGGCCACACGCACGCGCGTCTCATCGGCGAACGTCGACACAGCGTCCGCGAGACCAGCGTCGCGGTCGGCGATCCCCTCGATCAGATCAGCCGTCTCCAACGCCGAGGACAAGCTGCCCGACTCGACCAATAGGAGGATGGGATCCGGCTCGCCGCGAACGTAGAGCTCACGGAGACGTCGCGCCAACAGCACCTGACGACGCGCCAGCGCGCTGCGCGCGGCGGCCAGCCGGCCGCGTTCGGCCGCGAGATCGCGCGTGAGTCCCGCGAGCCGGACGCGGAGGTCAGCGAGGTCTCGTGCGAGAGCCTCGGACCGCTCCCGTTGCGAGATCAGCCGAGACTCCACCGCCTGGATACGTTGGCCGTACGCCTCGACGTCCGCGGTGAGGACGCGCTCACGATCGCGCGCGTCCTGCAGCCGCGCCTGAGCCTGCTCGAGCTGGTCATTGGTGTTCCCCTGTGCTGCGCTCCGGGGGACGGCGAGAACCCCTACCAACAGCACGAAGATGCCGATGAGCGCTGCGAGCACGGTGCTCCAGGGGCCCGTTGGCCTGCCACGGCCCGTCTGTCGCGTCACGTTCACACGCCCGGGTAGCTGGAGACGACGAGGCGCAGGACGTCGGGCGTCGGCCGGTCCGCGTCCTCGAGGCGCCGCAAGGCGTACGTGAATCCCGCGTAGGTCGCCTTCTGCAGGCTGGCGGTGCGAGCTTCAGGCGCGCCGAACCAGAGGAGAACTCCTTCGAGGGCCAGCGCGGCCGAGAGATGCACGTCCGTCGAGACCTCGCTCAGGGCGACACCCGCAAGAGCGGCGGTCGAGGAAGCCATGGCCAGGGCCGACGGTGCGGGTTCCTTCACAGCTGCGGCGACGCCCTCGCGGGCCTCGATCAACCGTCCGACGATGCTGGGCTCGCCGGGCCTCGTCCGCGGGACCAGCCGACGGCCGGCGACCCTCTCGGCCCAGGACTGACCGGACTCCCGCGGGGGCGGTTCTGTCATGGTCGCGGCGAATTGCATGATCAGGTGCCGGACGCGAGGTGTCAGGCTGCGGCTGGTCTGCCGCAGGGTCAAGGCCGCGAAGCAGACCGGCAGGAGGAGGCGGTCGAGTGACTCGCTGTCCGGCCACCGGTGCGCTCTCGGTTCGAGGCTGACCGCGGCGGCGGATCCTCCGTAGAGGTCCACCTGGATGGCGACGACGGGGCGCTGGCGCTTCACCGATCTGGATCCGTGGCCACGAGGTGTGGGAAGGGATTCACCGCCGCGGATCCGCCAGGATGGATCTCGAAGTGGACGTGCGGCGCCCCGAAGCGCGCGTCACCGGTGTTGCCGTTCGCGCCGATGCGCTGACCGACGGTCACCCTGCTGCCCTCGTCGAGCCCCGGTGTGAGGGAGTCGAGGTGGGCGTAGTAGTACTCCGTCCCGTCGTCGCGGCGCAGCCAGACGTAGATGCCGCCGAGCCCTCGTTCCGTCCGACTGAGGCGGTCGACCACGGCGTCCGATACCGCGACGACGGGTGCGCCGCGGTCCGCGAGGATGTCGTTGCCCTCGTGGGCCCCTTGCCCCCGCGGTGCGCCATAGTCGTCGGAGTAGCTGTTGTCGGCGGCGACGGGGAATGTGTCCAGAAGACGACTGGCACCCGGCGATGACGGCGCTCCCGGCGCTGCGGCCGCGCGGCGTGTCTGGAGACCCAGGCGCCTCTGCAGGGTCACTTCCACCTGTCCGGTCACGGGGACGCCGAACCGCAGCTGAATGCGTTCGACGGCTCGTCGCGTCGCTCGCCCGAAGATCCCGTCTGTCGCCACGGCGAGACCTCGACGGCGCAGGATGCGCTGAAGGTCGCGCACGACCGGACCGCTCGAGCCGATCTTCAGTATCCCGCCAAGCGCCCCGGCGGGAATCGCACGACGGGAGACGGCGGGCGCAGAGCGGGGCACAGCGGAGCTGCTACCAGGGGCGGGCGGCGGCGCGGGCACAGGACTACTGGGGGGTGACGGCGGAGGAAGGTCCAGCTGGGCGCCGGTGGCCGGCGTCACAGCCGAGAGGGCGGCGACGACGACCAAGGCGGCCCCCGCCGAGAGGCGACGCAGACGACGATGTGAACGCGCTCGCGTGGAGATGAATCTCCTTCCGCTGCTATTGCGGCCTCGCTGCGAACGTGTCGACAGTCGCCGGGGCCCGAACAGCGAGGCAGACTAGACACCGGCCGGGGCCGGGTGTGACGAACCGGTGACGGTGGGGTGTCGTCGCGGCGCAAGGTGGCGAGTCGGCCACTCCACGCCCCATCCTGTCCGGCTCTCAACAGGTTCGTCACAGGCCTGTGCGACCGTCAGATCGCGTGCTCGGCTGCCGACGTCCCATCACTTCGCACCCCGCTGGCGATCTGACGCCACGAGGAGACCCGTGAGCATCCTCGGTCGCGCCGCCCTGCTGCTGGCCCTGGCGGCGGCGGTTTACGTCGTCTACGCCGCGCTGCGCTCCCGCCGTCCCGGCGGCCGCGCCTGGGAGGCGAGCGCCGAGCGCGCCGTCTACGCCGTCTGCGCGTTCACGACCCTCGCGGTGGTGACGATGTGGGTGGCCCTCGCCACCGACGCCTTCGAGCTGCGGAACGTGGCCGAGTACACCTCGAGCACGCTCGGGTGGCAGTTCAAGCTGACGGCCCTCTGGGGGAGCCAGGCGGGGTCGCTGCTGCTGTGGGCGTGGATCCTCACCGTCTTCTCGGCGATCGTCGTGCGGACCAACCGGGACCGCAACCGCCTGCTGATGCCGGTCGTGATGGCGGTGCTGATGGGCATCGCGATCTTCTTCCTGCTGCTGCTCTCGTTCGTGACGAGCCCGTTCGAGACGCTCGCCCAGGTGCCCGCCGAGGGCCGCGGGCTCAACCCGCTGCTCCAGAACCCGTACATGCAGATCCACCCGCCGATGCTCTACCTCGGCTTCGTGGGCCTGTCGGTGCCGTTCGCCTTCGCGATCGCCGCGCTCGTGACCCGCAAGGTCGACACCGCGTGGATCGCGAGCGTCCGGCGCTGGACGATCTTCTCGTGGCTGTTCCTCGGCATCGGCATCCTGCTCGGCGCCAAGTGGGCGTACGAGACCCTCGGCTGGGGCGGCTACTGGGCCTGGGACCCCGTCGAGAACGCGGCCTTCATGCCATGGCTCGTCGCGACCGCGTTCCTCCACTCCGTGATGGTGCAGGAGCGCCGGGGGATGCTGAAGGTCTGGAACATGGTGCTGGTCATCCTGACCTTCACCCTCTGCCTGTTCGGCACGTTCCTGACGCGGTCCGGGGTCATCTCGTCGGTGCACGCCTTCGGCGAGTCGACGCTCGGCCCGTTCTTCCTCGCCTTCATCGCGGTCATCCTGATCGCGTCGGTGGCGCTGCTCGTGAGCCGGCTGCCGCTGCTGCGCTCCCAGCACACGCTCGAGAGCTACATCTCGCGCGAGGCGATCTTCCTCTTCAACAACCTGCTCCTGGTGGGGCTGGCGTTCGCGGTCTTCTGGGGGACGGTCTTCCCGATCATCTCCGAGGCCCTGCGCGGCGAGCGGATCACGGTGGGGCAGGGGTACTTCAACCAGGTCGCCCTGCCGATCGGCATCGCGCTGCTCGTCCTCACCGGCGTGGGCCCGCTGATCGCCTGGCGCAAGTCCTCGCCGGCGCAGCTGCGCCGGCGCTTCGTGGGCCCGATCGTCGTCGCCGCGGTCGCCGCCGTGCCGCTGCTCGTCCTCACCGACCTGCGCAACAGCCCGGCCGCCGCCGCCACGATCATCGCGGGCGTCTTCGTCACCGCGTGCATCACCGGCGAGTTCTGGCGCGGGATGAAGGTGCGCCACGCCCTCGGGGGCGTCTCGTGGCCGGGGTCGCTGACGAGCATGGTGGCGCGCAACCGGCGCCGCTACGGCGGCTACGTCGTCCACCTCGGCATCGTGCTCCTGTTCATCGGCTTCGCCGGATCGAAGGGCTTCGTCACCGAGTCCGACATCGCCGTCGCCCAGGGCGAGCGCGCCACGGTCGCCGGCTACACGTTCGTCAACGAGGGGTCCGACCGCACCTCCGACGACCACTCGTCGATCGTGTCCGTGACGATGGGCGTCTACCGCGGCGGCGAGCGGATCGGGACGATGACCCCCGGCGTCGAGACCTTCGCAGCCGACGGCACGCGCTCGTCAGACATCGCGATCGACACGAGCCCGCGGCGCGACATCTACCTGTTCCTGACGCGTCTCGAGGACAACGGCCTCGCCCGCGTGTCGGTGTACGTCAACCCGCTCGTCGCATGGATCTGGGTGGCGGGCGTGCTCATGTTCGCCGGCGGCCTGCTGGCCGCGTGGCCCGCCCGGGCCTTGCCGGGATACCAGGACGCAACGACCCGGTCGGAGGGGGCGGCCCCGGCTTGACCATCGGACTCGCACCCACTTTCGACGCCGGGCCGCTGACCCTCTCCTGGCACGGCCTCATGACCGCCATCGGTCTCCTCGTCGGCATCGCACTGGCTCAGCGTCTTGCGGGGGCACGGGGGGCCGACCCGGATGCGGTACTCGGGATGGCGGTCGTCAGCACGATCGCCGGGCTCGCGGGGGCACGGCTGTACTACCTGGCGCAGGAGGACCCCGCGCGGCTGGTGACCCCGTGGCGGGATGCGTCCAGCGGCTTCGCGTTCTACGGCACCGTCATCGCCGTGCTTCCCGCCGTGGCGATCTTCCTGCGTGTGACGGGTCGCTCCGTCCTGCCCCATCTCGACGTCCTCGCGTTGGCATTCCCGGCTGGCATGGCCCTCGGGCGAGTAGGCGACCTTTTGAACGGCGAGCACTACGGCCCACCGACGGGCCTTCCGTGGGGGGTCACCTACACCGACCCGGCGTCCCACGTCCCGGAGACTGGCGTCGCCTATCACTCCGGCGCGCTCTACGAGGTCGCGTTTGTCATCGTCCTCGCCGTCGCGGTCCTTGTGGGTCATCGGTATCTGCGCCGCCCCGGCGATGCCCTCTGGCTCGTCCTGGGCGCGTACAGCGTCGGGCGTTTCGTCGTCTTCTTCTGGGTGCGGGACGTCGACGTCGTCGCTCTCGGCCTACGCCAGGCACAGTGGACCAGTCTGGCTCTCCTTTCCGTCGCGGTGATCGGAGCGGCGGCTCTCCGTGTCCTCGGCCGCCGTCATGTACCGCGTCCGGAGTCGGGCGTCGGGCCCGCATGATCACCGGCGAAATCCGAGACGACCTTGTCGCCGCCGCGGGCGGGCGCCCCGATCGGGCACGGAGCCGGCTGTGGGAGATTGATCTCGGGCGCACGCTGGCGATCACCATGATGGTCGCTTACCACACGGTCTACGACATCGAGCTCCTCTCGCCGGGGCTCGGCCCGGACCCATTCACAGGCACGTGGGGAGCCCTGCCGGAGGCGACCGGCTCACTCTTCCTGTTCGTCGCGGGCGTCTCGTTCGCGGTGTCCGACGAACGGATGCGAGCGCGCGGCCTCGACGCCGGCCGGCGTCGACGGCGGCACGCGCGTCGCGCGGTGTTGGTCTTGGGCGCGGCAATGGTCGTGTCGGTCGCGACGTGGGTGGCCTTCGACGAGCGGTACGTCCGCTTCGGAATCCTCCACGCCATCGCCGTCGGGACCGCGGTCTGTGCCGTGACGATCCGTCTACGCGCCGTGAACCTCGTCTTGGGCCTCGCCGTGATAGCGCTCGGCGTACTCGTGACCGCCGTCGACTCGGGGTCTTCTTGGTTACTCCCGATCGGGCTCGGGCCCCCGGAGATCGGCAGCGTCGACTACTGGCCCCTGCTTCCCTGGCTCGGCCCCATGCTGATCGGCGTCGCGGTCGGCACCCGCCTCTATCCGGCGGGTGTGCGCAGCCGGTTCATCGCCCCGCTCGGTCGCCGCGCCGTCCCCGGGCCGCTGACCACACCCGGCCGTCATTCGCTGATGATCTACCTCGTCCACCAGCTCGTCCTGATCCCCCTTGTCTGGACAGTGCTCGTCGTGGGCGGTGTCGAGGTGCCGTGGCCGCTCTGAAAGAACGCCGGTGACCACCTCGTCGAGTCGTCGCGGACGCAGGCGAGTCCGGCGACCCGGGCACAGCGTCCTGACTCCGGAGTCCGCGATCCGGATCGCCATGTTCGGTGGCATCCTGCTCGTGGCCCTTGGCGTCCTGTTGCTGAGGTTGTGGTTTCTCCAGGTCATCTCCGAGGAGCAGTACGCCGAGCGCGCCGACGCAAACCGCCTGAGGACCGTGCGCCAGGAGGCACCCCGCGGGGCGATCGTCGACCGGGAGGGCCGGACCCTGGTCACGCATCGAACCGGCATCAATGTCGTGGCGCGCGCACAGGAGTTCGACGAGGGCCGCCGCCCAGGCGTCATCCGTCGGCTCGCCAAGGTGCTCGACCTCCCACCGTCAACCTTGGTGGCCAAGGTCCGGAAGGCCAGCGGATCACCGCTGCAGGCCGTCGTCCTCGCTGAGGACATCAACCGGGATACCCGCCTCTACCTCGCCGAGCGCCGCCGGGACTTTCCCGGCATAGATCTTGAAGAGACCTACCCCCGTGAGTACCCGATCGGGACGTCTCTCGCTCATGTGATCGGTTACACGGGGCCCATCACCGCCGAGACCATCGAGGAGTACCGCCAGAGGGGCTACCTCGGCAATGAGATCGTCGGGACGAGTGGGCTCGAAGCCCAGTACGAGCAGTATCTCGCGGGTAAGCAGGGGGAAGCGGTCATCGAGGTGGACGCGGCGGGCGAGCCGCGAAGCCGACAGGTGTTGTCGGCCACCCCTCCTCAGCCTGGGAACACGCTGGAGTTGGCCATCCACATGCCTACCCAGGTGGCACTTGCGCGTGCCATCGCGGAGCGCGTGTCCGAGAGCGGCAGTCCCGGCGGGGGCGCCGGCGTCGCGCTCGACCCTGAGACCGGGGAGGTGCTGGCGATCGCATCCTTCCCGTCCTATCGTCCCGACAGCTTCTCGGGCACCCGCCCACTGGCGGTGGACCGGCTCCTGGACGACTCTCGCCGCCCGCTCCTGAACCGGGCGGTCGGAGGCCTCTACCCGGCGGCGTCGACCTTCAAGGTCGTCACGGCCGCCGCCGCCATGAGGCGTGGCTTCCTCGGGACGACCGAAGTCCTTCCATCACCCGGATCGCTGGAACTCTACAGCCAGGTCTTTCGCGGATTCGAGAGCCGGAGCTGGGGTGAGCTGGACGTGCGACGGGCGCTCGAGGTATCCAGCGACACGTTCTTCTACCAGCTGGGCGACCTCTTCTATCAGGACATGCCTCGCACCGCGCTCCAGGACGAGGCGCGGCGCTTCGGGCTCGGCGCACCCACAGGAATCGACCTCCCGGGGGGCGACGAGGAAGGCATCGTCCCGGACCTGGAGTGGAAGAAGGAGGCCTTCCGCGATAGCCCCGATCCACTCGACCGGACGTGGAAGCCCGGCGATTCCATCAACCTATCGACGGGTCAGGGGAACCTGCTGGTCACGCCCCTGCAGATGGCGACCGCATACGCGGCGATCGCCAATGGCGGGACCGTCGTCGCTCCGACGATCGGCCGGCGGGTGCTTGATTCGACGGGTCGCCCGCTCCGGTCGCTGGTCGGCAGTCGGCCGAGCCGCTCGGCGGCTATCGACCCCACCGTCCTCCAGGCGCTCCGCGACGGACTGGCGCAGGCGGCGAACGGGGCGGATGGGACCTCGACCGCAGTGTTCGGCGGTCTGCCGGAAACGGCTCGCGTCGCCGGCAAGACCGGGACGGCCGAGAACGAGACCGGTGTCGACCACTCCTGGTACGTCGGATACGCCCCCGCCGACGCCCCGAAGATCGTCGTCGCGGTCGTCATCGAGCAGGGCGGTCAGGGGGCCAACGCGGCGGCCCCGGCTGTCTGCCAGACGATGGCGGCGTTCCTCGCATTCGACCGGACGCTCTGTGGCGGAGGCGCCAGCGCCAATTGATGCCCCTCCGCCGCCACCGCGCCCGAGCGGCGATCCAGCGCCTGCCGACGGATTCTCTCCTCGCCGGCGCCGCAGCCATCCTCACCCTGATGGGTGTCTCCACGATCGTCGCGGCCCGTGTCCTGCACCCAGATCGGGATCGGATCCCGCCTGGCGTGTCAATCGCCGGAACTCCGGTAGGGCGCCTCACGCCGGCCGAGGCGACCCGCACACTGACGGCGCGCCGGCGCGCACCGAACGGCGCCCTCCTCCTGATCGGTCCGGACGGTGACCCCGTGCTCCCGCCCGTCCGGCTGGCGACTCTGCGGCCCATCCCGCTCGTTGAGGAGGCGGTGGGTCTGGCGAGCCGTCCGGTCGGCCTGGGCTACCGGCTCCGCCGCGAGCTCGGATTGGGGGGCACGCGAGACATCCAGCTCGAGTATCGGTTGCGCCGGCATGTCGTGGACCGGCTGACCGCTCGGGCCGCTCGCGCGCTCGACCGCCCCGCGCGGTCGGCCTACGTCCGGGTCACAGGGTCCGAACTGGTGGTCGTCCCGTCGTCAAGGGGCAGAGCGGTCGATCGCGCGGCACTGGCTCGCCGCCTTGAGAGCCTGCCCCGAGAGGTTCAGGTGCCGGTCGTGCCGGTCACGCCGGAGATCACCGACCTCCAGGCCCAGATCGGGCGAGCGAAGGGACTGCGGATCGTCCGGGCCCCCACGATCGTCAGCGCCGGCGGACAGCGGGCGCAGATCAACCGGGCGCTGCTCCTACGGGCGCTCGACTTCAAGAACGAGGGCGGCACCCTCGAGCCACGCATCGATCCCAGGACCATCGACGGCCTCCTCGATCGGCGTCTCGGCCACGTCGAGCGGCCTCCCCGCTCAGCCCGGTTCCGTGTCAGGGGGAGGCGGGTCGAGGTCATCGCCGGCAGACCCGGCCGGGCCATCGACTCCGTGGCCGTCGCGCGCTCGATCGAGGACCGCCCGGGCGAAACGGTGTCGCTCCGCACCCGCATGGTGGCCCCCCCGCTGACGACCCGCGAGGCGGAGGACCTCGGGATCAGGGAGGTCGTCGGCGAGTTCCGGACGCCCTACGCCTGCTGCCAGCCTCGCGTGACCAACATCCGCCGTGCGGCCGAACTCCTCGACGGCGTGATCATCCCGGCAGGCGCCACCTTCTCCCTGAACACACTCCTGGGGGAGAGGACGCGTGCCCGGGGCTTCGTGGCCGCCCCCCAGATAAACGCCGGCAAACTGGAGGACGCCGTCGGTGGAGGCATCAGCCAGGTGGCGACGACCCTGTTCAACGCGGCTTTTCTTGCGGGGTTGCGCATCGTGTCTCACACGCCGCATGAGTTCTGGATCCCGCGCTACCCAGCGGGGCGCGAGGCCACGATCTCCTGGGGCGGCCCGGAGCTGGTCCTTAAGAATGACTGGCCGTCCGCGATCCTCCTCAAGGTCGTCGCCGCAGACGAGGGGATCACGGTGCGACTGTTCTCGTCTCGATACGGCCGGCGGGTTTCGACGGAGACCATCGGTTTCCCCAGCGAGGGCTCGGCCTTCTCAGTGGTCTACACACGTCGGGTGGTGCGGGGGTCGGGGGGAGAGCGAAACGAGCGCTTCACGTGGACGTACCGGGCCCCGCCTCGGCCGGACTGACCGGTACCGCCTCCGGGAGCCGCGTCAACTCGGCTGAGTGGAGTGCGCGGCGGTACTGACCCTCGATCTGAGCGGACACCCTCTCCCAGGCGAACGGGGCCGACGCACGTTGTGCGACGGCGCGAAGGCGATCCCTCAGTCCTGCGTCGGCGAGGGTCTCGTTGAGGGCGGCGGCGAGGGCCGACGGGTCGCCGGGAGGGACGAGCCGACCGCAGCGCGGGTCGAGGACGTCGCAGTACCCGGGGATCGCTGAAGCGACCACGGGCACGGCCTCCGCCATCGCCTCGGTGAGCACCAGGCCGAAGCTCTCGCCACCCAAGGACGGCGCACAGAGAACATCTGCGCGACGCAGGAGGCGGTGCCGTTCCTCATCGGAGATCCGCCCGTGGGCGACGATGCGCGCGGTCTGATCGCTCGTGGCGAGCTGTCGTGCGACCTCGTCCGGCTGAACGCCGACGAGGTCGAGGAACACATCGTCGGGTAGTTCACGGAAAGCCTCCAGGAGGACGGCCAGACCCTTGCGGGGCTCATGCCGACCGATGAAGAGGACGCGGCGGACCGGGTTCTCCGCGGGGATCTCCACGGCACCGCCTCGAGCCGTCCAGATCCCGTTGGGGATCACGGCGTCGATGTGGAACAGGCGTGTCGCGCATGCCCGCGCCGATTCCGAGACAGCGATCGCGGCGGAGAGCGCACGCAGGGGACGTCGCAGCGCGACGCCGAGCAACCGATAAGGAAGGGCGCGGACGCTGTACATGTGGAACGTCCCTACGAAAACCGTGCCGCGGCATCGCAGAGCCGCGCGGGAAACGAGCGGGACCACCGGCTCGTGCACATGGACAACGTCGTAGGCGCCCTTCTCGAGCGCCCTGCGAGTCCGGCTCGCCGCACAGGGGCCGAGGGCGATGCGCGCGACGGAGCCATTGGCCCTCACCGGGGTGGTGGCGCCGACCAGTATGAGCCCCGGTCGGGAACCTGACCGCTTTCCCGCGGCCAATACGTCGACGGAGTGGCCACGGGCTCGGAGGGCCTCGGCGAGGCCTGCGACGTGGGTGCGCACGCCGCCCGGCCGGTGCCAGTCGTAGGGGCACACGAGCGCAACGCGCAGCCGTCTCGGTGTCGTCGGCCGCGTGTACAGGCGCCCGAGGCGATGGGGTTCCTCAGCCCTGTGGAGGAGGAGCGCAACAGCGAAACCGCCCGCGACGGCGAGCAGCCCGAGCAGCACGTCGAGAACGAAGTGGTTGCCCGTCGCGATCACGACGAGCCCGATCGCCGGACCCCACCCGAGCCCGACGAACCTGAGCCACAATCGTCTCGTCGATGCCGCGACTCCGATGCCGATCGCGAACGCAAAGCCAGCGTGGAGGCTCGGTACCGCGGCGACAGGATTGTAGAAGGCCGTGACGAGTGGGGAGTCAAGCGCGAATGATGTCTGCGAGCTCACCGTGTCGAGGATCCCGATGCCGGCGAGACGAGGTGGAGCCGTGGGGAAGAACGCATACACCGGCAGGGCGATGAGCCACGTCGCCAGGACTGTGGTCCGAAGCCGCGGATAGAGGTGCGGACGACGTCGATAGATCCACACCAGGCCCGCCGGGACCACCGCGAACTGCGCCACGAGGTAGAGCCGGTTGAGCACCCACATGACCGGTTGTCCGATCAGGTGCTCCTGAACCGCCCGCTCCACCCCGATCCCGAGACGAGCCTGGACCTCGATGATCAGGCGGGCGTTCGTCAATGCGGTGTCGAACGAGGCCGACGCGGCGCCGCGTGCCAACGAGTACGCGAGATAGGCGCCGACGAACAGGAGCACTTCACGGCGCCAGGAGAGCGAACGACGCGCCGGCAAGCAGGCCGCGGCGCTCACTGGACGCGACCGGGGTCCGCCCCTCCCAAGGTGCGGGCAGCGCGGCAGAGACGGCCGATGTCCTCACCCTCCCGCGCCAGGCTCGCGGCCCCCGCGAGGGCGACGGGCCCCGACTGGACGAGCTGGAGGACCAGACCCACGGCCACCGCGGTCGCAGCGGGGACGCCGAACGTGGCCACGAGCGGCAGGGCCGCCGCGGCCTGGAAGACGCCGACGTTCCCCGGGAGCAACGGCACCGTCTGCGCCACGGTCACGCTGACGAGGACCAACGCGGCGGCTTCCCACCCCCCGCTGATGTCGAACGCCCGCAGCACCGCGTAGACGCTGACACCCTGCGCGACCCACCCGAGGATGCTCGCGGCGGACAACGGCACGAGCACCTCGGGTCGCCCGAGAGCCCGATGTCCGTGCGCAACCGACCCCCAGATGCGTCGTGCGGCGGCGAGGCCGCGGCGAGCCGATCCGGAAGGCGTTTGCGGGTCGGGGGTGGCCCCCCAGTTCCGCACGGCCGCGACGACGATGAGCAACCATGCCGCCGTCAACACCATCACGACCCACCAGACGCTGGACGGGAGCGGCAGGATGGCACCGACCGCCGCGACGAGTCCCACCCACGCGACGGTCGAGGCGAGGCTCTCCGTCACGGCCGACCCGATGACCGCGGGCAATGGCGCGACCCGGCCGTCGCGGGTCAGGCGGGAGTGAACGAGGAGGACGCGAGCGGCCTCGCCGACGCGCCCGATGAGGACGGTGTTGAGCAGGGCGCCGACCATCACCGGTCCCATGACCGTCCGGAGCGGTATCCGCCGGTTTCCGAGGGCGGGTCGCAGCGTGCTCCTCCACGCAACCGCCTTCATCGGAACCGTGGCCAAGTGCAGCAGCGCGGCCAGAGACAGGAGAGTCCACGCATGCGCTGAGTCAAGAGACCCGAGCGCCCCCCAATCGGTTCGCCAGGCCGTCACCACGATCGCCGCGGTCGCGATGGCCAGGACTACAACGCGGGCCGGCGATCCCGTCGCAGCGCGCATCTCCCGGGGCGCCGGGCCGTCCTGCCCAGGCCCACGGCCACTCGCCGAGACGGACCGCGAGCCGGCCGTCGCCGACGGCACGGCAGGGTCGCTCCAGAGGGTGACCCGATCCATTCGATCACGGTACAAGCTCGGATGACGTGGCTTCATGAGATCCCCGTCGCCAGGGAGGTCTTTCGGTTCCGGTCGTCACAGGTCCGTCACGACGCACGTCTAGAAACCCGGCGTGCAGAATCCACGGAGCACTTCAGGGTCGGAGCGTGCGTCGGCCGCGCCCCCGGAACGAAACGCCCTCGGCCGGGCGAGGGTCCACTCACGTGTGTCGTCGCAACGCCGACGTTGGTCGCGACGCGCCGAGTCCTGGGATGAAGGGGCCGCCGGCAACCCGGGACTCGTTTCCACCATCGACGCGGTCGTGGCCGCGGCCCGCGTCATGCCAGGCATGACCGTCCTCGACATGGGGTGCGGGTCCGGCCAGCTGACGATCCCGCTGGCCCGCGTCGCGGCCGAGGTGATCGCCGTCGACCTGAGCCCGTCGATGATCGGACTGCTCCGCCGGAACCTCGACCACGAGCGCGTGGAGAACGTCTGCTGTCGGCTCGAGGCCCTCGAGGCGCTCTGCGTCGAACCGGCGTCCCTCGATCTGGTCGTCTCGAACTACGCCCTCCATCACCTCGCTGACGACGACAAGCGTCATCTGGTGAGCGCTGTTGCGGTGTGGTTGCGACCCGGTGGGCGCCTCGTGATCGGAGATCTCATGCTCGGACGCGGGACGGACCCCCGTGACCGGGCGGTGATCCGGGCGAAGTTCGTCGCGCTCGGCAGACGAGGTCCCGGCGGCTGGTGGCGTATCGCCAAGAACACATGGCGCTTCACGGCCCGGACAGCCGAGCGCCCACTGTCGATGAGCTCCTGGATCCGCCTCTTGGAGGAAGCCGGGTTCGTGGAGGTCACCGCCCGGTCGATCGTCTCCGAAGCGGCCGTCGTCTGCGGCACCCGTCCGCTGCCCGGGCATGACTAGGCGCGGCACCCACGAGCGCGTGGCGGCCGCCCGCCGGGGGCTCCTTCTCGTCGCGGTAGGCGCCGCGGTCCTTGCGGCGGTCGTCGTGCTCACGACAAACGGCGCCTTCAGCTCGCCCATCACCGTGCCCCCCCCGGCCACCCCGGAGGTCGCACAGCCCGTGGCCCTCGAGATCCGCCTCGGCACCGCACGGCGCACGCGGGTCGAGCTCGCCTCCGCGCTACGGGAGGAGATCCTGGATCCGGACCGCGTTCGCGCTCTCCTGTCAGCCGGGGTGCCGTCACGCTGGGTCGTCCGCTCGGCGACCGGGACCGTCGTCTACCGACTCAGCCGACGCCTGGCCCTACGGGCAATCCTTCGCAGCGACGAGGACGTCGTGCGGCTCGCGGCACGGCCCGTCGCCTCCACGATCGCGGCGCCGACCATCGCCCAGCAATTGCGAAACAACTGCGAGTCCGCGGCCCTCGAGATCCTGCTCGCCACGACCGGCCGGCGGATCCCCCAGTCGTCCCTCCAGGCCGACCTCCCTGTGAGCGGCGGCCTCGACCCCGTCGACGATGGAACGGCGCGGGTCTGGGGCGACCCAGAACTCGGGTACGTCGGCCGCCCCGACGGGGGAGGGACGGCCGGCGGCTTCGGCGTCTACGAGGGGCCGATCATGGAGGTGGCCGAGCGACGCGGGGTGCAGCTCGACAGGCTCAGCGGTCGTCCCTCCGCCGAGATCGTCCGTCGGGTCCGTGCAGGATACGCGGTGATGGTGTGGGTCGGGCTGTCGGCAGGACCGTATGGCGAGTGGCGATCCCCCGCAGGTCGGCGAGTGAGAGTGAACTTCGGTGAACACACCGTGGTATTGGCAGGGGTGACGGCGGATGGGCGACTCCGGGTCGTGAACCCGCTAGAGGGAACGCGCGAGGTGTGGACACGCGAGCGTTTCGAGGCGATGTGGCGCCTCTTGGACCGCCGCGCCGTCGCCGTACCGACCGACGTCGCCGGATAAGGATCGGGACGCGCCGGCGCCGTGGGCCGATGCTCTGCAACTCGCCCGGAGCGCCACGGCCAGCGATACCGCATCCGACTCGGCTCCACGCGTCCTGCAGAACCGCTGGGGGTTGTCCGCGACGCGAAACGTGGCGATCGACTCCGCGGGCCGACTCGACGCAGCGGCTTCCCGCACCCGTCGTCACCCCGCCGGATCACTCCGGTTCCGCAAGCCGCGCGGGCCACGACGACACAGACCCGGGCATCGCCGCTCTCCTGCTCCGAGAGCTTCAGCCGCAGCGGCGTCCCCCGTGACCGGACCGCGCTCGCGGACCGCCCTATCCCAGCGGGAACGGGGTGCCGATCCGTCCACGCACCGGCGTCCATCACCTCCTGACTACGGCCTCACAGCGCCGACGTAGTCGCTCCGGCTGCTCATGCTCGAGACCTTGACGACGTCGCCGGTCTGAGGGGCGTTCACGTACTGACCGCCGCCGATGTAGATGCCCATGTGGCCGAGACCGCGGTAGAAGACCAGGTCACCAACCTGTAGCTGGTCGGCAGGCACCCTGGGGAACGCATTCCAAATCGCGACCGTGTAATGCGGCACGCTCTTGCCGATCTGCGCGTACGCGTATGAGGCGAGGCCGCTGCAGTCGAACCCCGTCGACGGGGACGCCCCACCCCACTTGTAGGGGACGCCCAGATACCTCATCGCCACACTCGCCGCCGCGGCGTTGCCGGACCCGCTGGGCAGGGAGTCAGTAGGGTCAGTCGGTTCGGGTTGGGGCGAGGGATTCGACTGAACCGTTCCAGGAGTCCCTGTTGCGGGTGCCGCGGATCGAAGCCGTCCGGTGGGCGGTGTCGCGCCTGGGGCCGCGGCTGACAAGGGCGTCAGCTGCCGTCGTGCACTCTCCGCCGCGATGGCTGCGATCCGACGTTCACGCGCTTGCTGCGCCTCCAGTGCCTCGGCGAGCTCGCCTCGGGCGCTCTCCAGCACTGCTTTGCGCTGCTCGAGCAACGCCTGCACAACTTCGCTCTGACGTTCCCGGAGCGCTAGCTCCAGCCCCGCGTCCCGTCGGTCGGCCTCCAGTTCAGCGCGCAACTGCCCGAGTCTGGCCCGGCTCGCCCGGAGGCCGTCGACGAGCTCGGCGTCGCTGCGGCCGATCCTCTCGAGAAGATCGACTTGGCTGACCGCGTTGAAGAGGCTCCCGCTGGTCACCAAGACATCCGCAAAGGAGGGCGAGGGATTCGCGTAAAGCCCTCTCAACCGCCGCGCCAACACGTCGCGTTTCACCCGGAGATCTCGGTTGGTCCGAGCGATCGCCTGTTCATTGTCGGTCACGCGGTCGGCTGCTTGCGACAGGCGATATCGCGCACCGTTGTAGGCCTCAGCTGCGTCCTCGACGCGATGGTCGATCTGCTGGATCTCGGCCGTTATTCGAGCCACCTCTGCCCGCTTCACGTCGATCTGAGCTTCCCCTACCGCGGGCATTCCGAAAGCGATCGACAGCACGAGCATCACCAACGTGCATCGGGACCGCGTCCGGACCGGCGCGGTGCTCGCCTCTCCGGGCGGATTCAGCAAAAACTCCCGGCGTCTGACAGCCCAGCTGAGGAAGCGAGGGGCAGACGTCGGAGGCGGTGAAACGGCATCGGTCGACGCTAGACCGCATCTGAGTGCAGCACAACTGCAGTCGCGGCCGACCTCAACAGGATCGTCATGCGCGCGGGGTGGAAACCCGTGTGAGTGGAGGACTGGCCCCTTACGGACCATCCAGGGCCCCGGTCAGACGTTCCGCGAGGTCGTTTTGAGGCGAGATCTGGTCCTCGGACACGCCGAATCTGGCCTCCCCGACGTCTCCGGACGGCCTCACGACGAGCCGGGCGATCACCAGATGTCCTGCTCCGGTCGGTGAGGGCACCGCACTCCACGAAACATCGAGCGTTCCACCGCGTGCCTCGATCCGCATCTCGGCATCGCGCAGTCCGGTGCCGACCGACCGCTGGACCTGCTGTATGGCCTGCGCGCCCCGTGCGCTGTCCTGGGTGGCGAGGACCGCAAGCAGGCCGCCTGCGGCGATCACCACGACGATGATGCTGGCAACGGTCCAGCAGCGACCGCGACCTCGCGGCTTGCCGACAGGACTCACTCCGCGCTCCGTCTTTCCTCGACCCCTTGGGCCAGGGGAGAAGCGGCGGCGGATGCGACACCCTTCTTGCGGACCCCGGGAAGGGGCGTTGCAATGGCCGGCAGGGTCAGGGTGAAGCACGTACCGGGTCCTGTGCCTTCGATCCGAAGGTCTCCACCTTGAGCGACAGCCAATCCGCGCGCGATCGTCAACCCCAGGCCGACCCCGCTACTCATGTCTGCGGCACCAGGCCCACGATAGAAGCGCTGGAAGAGGCGCGCGCCCTCCTCCACGTCGTCGATACCGGATCCCGCATCCCGGACGCGGAGGATCGCCACGGCCTCGTCCCGAGAGGTCGACAAGTGGACCGTGCTGTCGTCGGGTGCGTACTTCAAGGCGTTGCTCAGGAGATTCGTGATGATCTGACCGACGGCATCTCGGTCCGCGACGGCCGGCGTCGGGGGGGCGTCCAGTTCGAGGGTCAGTCCGCGAATCTCGAAGGCGGCCGCGAGTGCCGCATGGGCTGCCCGTGCCAGTTGGTCGAGAGCGACCGTCTCGCCGTGCATGGCGGGCGGCTGGGCTTCGGCCTCGGCCAACCGCTCGATCTGGCCGATCAGTCGGCTGAGGCGCAACGTCTCGGTGTGGAGGGTCGCCAATCCCTCCGCGTCAAAAGGCAGGATCCCGTCCTGCATCCCCTCGATCCGGCTCTGAAGCAACATCATCGGCGTCCGCAGCTCATGCGACAGATCCTGTGCCAACTGGCGACGAGCCCGCTGCTGACGACTGAGGCTGTTGGCGAGGTCCGAGAGGGACTCCCCGAGTTCGCGGACCTCGCGGGAGCCCGAGGCGGGCACCACGGACGGGGGTCGACCCGCACCGAGTTCCCGCGCCGCCATGGAGAGGCGTTGCAGGGGTCGCGAGAGACGTCCGGCCACGACCAAGCCAGCAACGATGGCAACGATCGCCGCCACTACGGCCGCCAGCAGATGAGCGCGGTCCAACTCTGCTCGCAGGGTGTTGTCGGCCGGCATGTTCCCCCGGGGACCGAGCGCGTAGAGCTGAAGCGTCGCGACCTCGTCCCCGCCGGGGCCGCGGACCGGGACACTCGACACCTGGCGGAAGTCCGTTCCCTCCTCCTCCAGCTTGGTCGTGTCGAGGAGCACGCGGCCGTCCGCGACGAGCCGGAAGTCGTAGCCGGTGACCACGAGCTCGTGCGCGAGCAGGTCAACGCCTCGGTCGGTCCAGCCCCCGGAGTCCGCGTAGGACGATTCGGCGAGAACGAGAGAGCTGGCGGCAGCATCCTGCGTGCGCTGCTCGAGGTAAGCGTCGAAACGATGATGCAGGCCGAGGCTCGTGAGGAGCGCCGAAACCAACGTGGTCAGGGCCGCGATCCCGACGAAAGCCGCCACGAGGCGCGCACGGAGCCCCAGCGCGGCCATCGTCAGGCGGGCTCGTCGAGACGGTAGCCGACGCCGTACACAGTGGTGACGTAGTCGGCCGCCCCTGGAAGCGTTTCGTCAAGCTTCTTGCGCAGTCGCATCACATGGACGTCTACCGTCCGCTCGAACCCCTCCACGTCAGGACCCTGCAGGATCTGGAGAAGCTCGAACCGGGAGAACACCCGTCGGGGCTGTCGGGCGAGTGCGGCCAGGAGCCGGAACTCGGTCGCGGTGAGTGGCACGATAGCGCCACCCACGCGCGCTTCGTGCGCGGGTAGATCGATTTCAAGCCGGCCATCGTCGATGACAAGCAGATCCATTGGTGGTTCGCTGGATCCTGGTACGCGCCGTAAGATCGCCCGAGCCCGGGCGACCAACTCGCGGGGCGAGAAGGGTTTGACGAGGTAGTCGTCGGCTCCGAGCGCCAAGCCACGGAGACGGTCTTCTTCGGCCGCCTTCGCTGTGAGCATCAGTATCGGAACGGAGGTCTGGCGGCGGAGTCGCACACAGACCTCCTCCCCCGAGATGTCCGGCAGCATCAGATCCAGGATGATCAGGTCGGGAGGCTGGGTCGCGATCGAGTCCAGAGCGCGTTGCCCCGTCATCGCCGTGCGCACCAGATATCCGTCGCGCTTCAGATAGGCCGATGCGACCTCGAGGATCCCGGGTTCGTCGTCGACGACGAGGACCGAGCGGCTCACGAGACGGCCGCTCGGTCCTCGCGTGAGCGGAGCCCTAACCTCGCGGGAACCACTGGTCGCGCCAGCGCTGCATCTGCCCGATTTCCTTGGCTTGCGCGGCGACGATCTCCTCGGCGATCACGGTCACCTCGTCACGCGGAGAACCCATCATGACGCTTTCGGCCATCGTGATGGCGCTGGCATGGTGGGGGATCATCATCGACAGGAACGCCAGGTCGAACCGGTCGCCCGACACGCCCTCGAGCGAGCCCATGTCCATCGAACCGTGCGCTCCACTTGCGTTCGACGTCAGCTCCTCGCCGAACCACGCGAGATGCCATGCCTTCATCTGGCCGATCTCGCTCTCCTGAGCGGCGACGATCGCCTTGGCGAGTCGCCGAATCTGCGGCCTTTCGGACTTCTGGAGCGCGATCTGCGCCATCTCGATGGCTGATTCGTGGTGCGGGACCATCTGCTCGAGGAATGCCTTCTCGTCGAGCGCGGAGGTCTCTCCGCTCGCCCCATGAATGGACTCCATCATTCCCGTGCCCGTGCCCGTGGACGCGGCGGTGGCCCCGTGCTCGCCGCCCGACCAGATGGCGGCACCGATGCCGACGCCAGCGGCAAGGGCCACTACCCCCACAACCACCAATGTCGCCCATAGCCGATTTGTCACGCTAGGCCTCCCGTCTCGAGTTCCTCGGCGAGGATCGCAAGCGCGTGTGTCAGACCGATGAACGGGTGGAATGACAATGACGACTCCGTGGGCGTAGCCGGCCCCTGCGCACCGTGTCTGCCCGCGACCGCCTACTGATGCGTGACGCCGGAGGGATCGCCATCTTCCCGCGAATCGCGGGACACGACCCTTTGCGGTTCCTCGGCGAAGATCGTCGTATGACCACAGCGGACGCAGGTCTCGCCTCGCATTCGGCTGCGCCGACGACGCAGCCCAGGGAGACCGCGCCCAGGCCGCAGCACGGGCCCTGAGACGACGGTGGCTTCGAGCCGTCCTCTACATGAGGGACACCGCGAACCCGGAGCGATTCCAACCGCCATCTTCTTCCGCTTGCGCACAAGGCGAAACGTATGTGCCCTGAGCCCCCGCCACCATACGAATTCCTGTCAGCGTCACAGGTTCGTCATCGGCGCGACGGTCGTAGCGCAAAGGACGAAGCGACGGACGGCGGCCGCGGAGCGGAACCGGGGGCGGCGGGGACTATCCTGCGACCCGTGAACCTCTCCCCGGGCCGTTGACGAACACGGTCCAGATCGTCGCGGCACTCCTGCTGGTGCTGCTGAACGGCTTCTTCGTCGCCGCGGAGTTCTCCCTGGCCCGCGCGAGGATGACCCGCCTCGACCAGCTCGCCGAGCAGGGCCGCGGCAGCGCCGTGCTCGCCCGCGAGCAGGTGCGGCACATCGACCGCTACCTCGCGGCGTGCCAGCTCGGCATCACCCTCGCCAGCCTGGGCCTCGGCTGGCTCGGCGAGCCGGCGTTCGCGGGTGTCCTGGAGCCTTTCTTGACCGGAGCGGGACTCGGCGAGTCGAGCGCCACCCTCACCGCGGTGATCATCGCGTTCGCGATCATCACCGTCCTCCACGTCGTGGTGGGCGAGCTGGCGCCGAAGACCGTCGCCATCCAGCGCGCCGAGC
The DNA here is from genome assembly GCF_018141545.1 of Miltoncostaea oceani. Lineage (GTDB taxonomy): Bacteria > Actinomycetota > Thermoleophilia > Miltoncostaeales > Miltoncostaeaceae > Miltoncostaea > Miltoncostaea oceani. The sequence continues at coordinate 3,174,838 of NZ_CP064356.1, forward strand.
CGACGGCCCTCAGCATCGCGCGCCCCCTCGAGTGGTTCCGGTGGGTCTTCTCCCCCTTCATCTTCCTGTTGAACGGCGCGGGCAACGCCCTGGTCCGCGCGCTCGGCGTGGAGCCGGCGAGCGAGCGGGAGCTCGCCTCGACGCCGGAGGACCTGCAGATCCTCATCGCCCAGAGCGAGGAGGGCGGCGCGATCGAGCCGGAGGAGGCCGACATGCTGGAGGGCGTCTTCGGCCTCCAGGCGAGCCTCACCCGCGACATCATGACCCCGCGTCCCGAGGTCACCACGCTCGTCGCCGACCAACCGGTCCTGACGGCGCTGACCCAGGCGCTCGGCACCCGGCACAGCCGCTTCCCGGTGCTGAACGGCGACGGGGTGCTCGGCATCGTGCACCTCAGCCAGCTCGCGCGCGGCCTGTTGGAGAGCGGTGAGGACACCCCCGTGCGGGGCCTCGTCGGGCCCGCCCTGTTCGTCCCGGAGACCCAGCCGGTCGACGACCTGCTGCGCCAGCTCCAGGCGCGCCGCGCCTCGGTCGCGGTGGTGCTCGACGAGTACGGCGACTTCGCCGGCGTTGTGACCGTCGAGGACGTGATCGAGGAGATCGTCGGCGAGATCGATGACGAACGCGACCGCGCACCCGCCGTCGACCAGCTCCCCGACGGCCGCCTCATCGTGCGCGGCCACGTCCCGATCGAGGACCTCGCCGACCACGGCGTGGAGCTCATCGACGACACCGTGACGAGCGTCGGCGGCCTGGTCTTCACCCGCCTCGGCCGCCTGCCCCGGACGGGGGACAGCGTCACCGCGGACGGCTGGCAGCTCACCGTCGAGGCGACCCGCGGCACGCGGGTGGTGCTCGTCGCGATCGAGCCGGCGGAAGAGCGCGACGAGACCCCGCGGGAATCGGAGCCCGGGCCAAAGGACTCGGCAGACCACTCACGGAGGGCTTGAATGCATCGCGCTCGGCTGCCGCGCCGCACATAGCGTCGCGCCGTGAGCTGGCTGGTCGAGGTCCGGGGTCGCAGCTGAACACCGCCACGGCTCGGTCCTCGCAGTCGCCGCCCCATTCTGCTGTGTGACGGACCGATGACGGCTTCCATGGAATGCCGCTCGCTGTCACTCCCAGGTAGGGCATCATCACACCGGTGCAGATCGGAACGACAACCTTCAGGACGGCCCTGGTTCTCGCGATCGTGAGCATCGTGCTCGTGCTGACCGGGTGCACCGGTGCCGACGGCGAAGGCTCGAACGACGTCTATGCCGATCTGGGTCCTGAGCACGTGCACGGTCTCGGGCTGAACCCGGCCGACGGGTCGCTCTACATCGCTACTCACACCGGACTCTTCCGGATGCCCGAGGACTCGGACGACAGTGAGCGTGTGGGAGACCGCCTCCAGGACACCATGGGGTTCGCCGTGATCGGCCCGGATCGCTTCCTCGGATCCGGCCATCCGGACCTGAGAGACGACCTGCCACCCCTGTTGGGCCTCATCGAGTCCTCGGACGCCGGGCGTACATGGGAGTCGATCTCGCTCCTCGGAGAAGCGGACTTCCACGCCCTACGCGTCAGCGGCTCGCGTGTAGTCGGGTACGACGCCGGTGGCGCCCGGGTGATGTCCAGCGCAGACGGAGGCCGCGCTTGGACGACCCTCGACACGCCCGCCGAGATCTCTGACCTTGTTCTGGATCCCGACTCCTCTGCGCGGATCGTCGCCGCGAGCGCGGCGGGGGTCATCGCGACCTCGGACGAAGGCGACACGTGGACGCGGTTGGTCACCGACGCCGACATCCTTGCGTGGCCGGCGGGTGATGCGCTTTATGGCTTCGCGGCCGACGGGGCGGTGACGGTCAGCCACGACCGTGGCGCGTCGTGGGAACAGGTCGGCGATCTAGGTGGCGAGCCCGCAGCCGCGATGGCGGCGGACCGCGACACCCTGGTCGTTGCGCTCCACGACGCCCGCATAATCAGCAGCGGCGACGGAGGGCGCTCCTGGTCAAAGGGCGCTTGGACCAGCGGGGACCAGTGATCAGAAGAATCCCTCACGCCGTCGGTGGTAGGAGCGACAGTCGGGTTACGAGCGGCGGCATTGTCGCGGCCTCGTCGCCGACCGCCTCGGCCTCGGTCGCTTAGCGCTCGTCAGGCTGCGTCCGGGAGGTGACACGGAGCGACGCACCGCGGCGAACCTGCTGTGCGAGCCTCCGCCACAGACGCCACGAGTCAGTGGGCCCACGGCGGGCGACCCCAGTGTCGAGCGTCTGAGCGTCGGCCCAAGACTGCAGCTGGAGCCTGCTCTGATTCCTGACAGCGACCAACCGCCTCTGAGCGAATGGGAACACCTCGAAGCTATCCGCGCTCTGGCCGAGTTCGCCCTAAACCTGGATGTCGTCGACGGCGATGAGGCGAGGCGCCGACTCGGCCGGCTGACCGCGCAGCAGCGCCAGTGGGTCCTCGATCACATCGACGACGGGGACGACGAACCGCGCCGACCGTCGGCTTACTAGGCGGTCAACGCGCTGGCGCGCATCGCTGGCAGTCCGTTGGGCGTCGCCCCCGACCGGCGCCTCGCCACGAACGCATCGAGGCGACAGCTCGTGGGCTGGACCGTTTGCTTCCTAGGCATCTCTCCCGCACGGGGCGCTTCCGAGTCGAGTTCCAATTGAAAGCCGAGGATTCCTAGGCTGACACCGACACACTTAGAGCCTGACCGCCCATGGCCCGACACGGCGTGGCGACGGAGCTGTTGGAAGGTGTGCTCGTGCCGTGTCGAGGAGCCCGGTCTAGAACCGCGGTATCTGCAACGGATCGGGAGGAAGTGAGTTTTCGCGGGTCCCAGGGCAAGCGTGTCAGGCCGACGGCACCTCCCGGATGACCGAAACCAAGGCGGCGCCGCGGACCCTTTGGGTGCGCCACCGCCAACCCGACCGGGCGACGGCCGGCGCCAGTTGCTGTCCCCGTGTCGATCATGGGGGACGACTCTTGACAAGTTCGACTTCCGTTCCGCGGACGGCCGCCGACCCCATGCAGTCCTCGCGCCCAGCCACTATCTGACCCGGGATGGGTCGTTTGGTTTAAGGGACGTTTGGTCAGAGTGGCCCGCCGAATCCTCTCTGGACAGCCCTGGGCAACCGGCCTCGCGCACAAGGGTCCTGAGCTCGCGACTGAGCTGCTGCGCCTGATGGCGAGCCCGGTCCGCGTCGTCTGCGCTCCCCGCGAGCGCGACCCGGCGAGCAAGATCTCGCTTGTCTCGGAGGGCGGCGACCCGAGCCCCGACGCGCTCCGGCAACCGCCGGTCCGATTCGCTTCGGCCCGCGGTCATGGCAGCTTCTCGGTGGTCGGCATGCGCGAGATCGAGAGCGAGCCACTTGGCGTCGGAGCGGCCCCAGGAGCGGGCGAGCGCCGCTTCCAGCTGCTCAGCGTCGTGGTGCACGGCAAACAGCATCAGCTCGACACGCTGGCGGCTGGCGGCTACGTACGCCCACTCCCTCCCTCCCCGCTCCGGCGTGGCAAGGAGGTAGGTGCGCTCGACGGTCGTCCCCTGGCTGACGTGGCCGGTGAGGGCGTAGCCGTGGTGGACGTCACCGAGGTACTGCTCGGGCAGCCGCAGCGTCGCGCCGTCGTCGGGGCGCACGACCAGCTCCCGCTGCGCCGTGTCCACCTCGAGCACGGTGCCTCGCGTTCCGTTGCGAACCCCAAGGCGGTAGTCGTTGCGCCGGCAGACCAGGCGATCGCCCGTCGCCCACTCGCGCCCCGAGGCGACGATCCGCGACGGCCCGAGCAGCCCTGCCTCATCAAGGGTGGCGCGCGCCATCTGGTTGAGCGTGGCGACCTCGTGGCGATCGTGGGCGAGGATCAGCCCGCTCGCCGGATCGAAAAGCGACGTTTCGGCCCACGCCTCGATCAGCGACGCGCGCGCGTCGCGGGCGTCGTCGAAGCCGTTCAGGCGCCCGTGCTCGACGAGCACGGCAAGCGCTTCGCTCGCACGCCCTGCCGCCAGTTGCTCGGCAACCTGACGCTGTAACGCGGTGCGCTGGCGGCGGTTCTCGAGGAGCTCGGCTGCGCCGAGGCGGTCGGCAAGCGCAGCGAAACCTCCTGCCGCGTCGATCGCGGGGAGCTGAGCGCGGTCGCCGACGAGGATCAGACGGGCGCGGCGCCGGGCCGCCTCGACGGTGAGGCGCTCGAGGGCCCGCGTCGGCATCATCGACGCCTCGTCGCAGACGATCACCGCACCGACCGGGATCTCCCCCGGATCACCGCGCGCGATCCGGTCGAGCAGCAGCGCTGCGGTCTGGGAGGGGATGCCGGCGTCGCGCTGCAGGACGTCGGCCGCCTGCCCCTGCCAGGCGACGCCGATCACGCGGGCACCCGAGCACTCGTAGGCCTCGCGCACCGCCTCGAGCGCGAACGTCTTGCCCGTCCCGGCCCGCGCCTCCATCAACCGCACCCGCCCCTCACCCGAGCAGAGGTGGCGCACTGCGGACGCTTGATCGACGCCGAGCGTCGGCCGCGCGGCGATCGCCGCCTCGGTCGCGTCGTTTGTCGCGACCAGCCCGCCGCCGGGATCGGCACCACCTGCAGCCTCGAGCAGGCGGACCTCAGCGCGGAGCATGTCGGGCGTCGAGTAGAGCGCCTCCTGGTGACCGGCTCCCTGCTCGACCCGCGCCTCGACCAGGGGCACGCATTCGCGTGCGAGGAAGTCGTCGGCCAGCTGCTCCAGGACCCCGGCGGCCGCGCCGTCCGGATGGGCGTCGGCGAGCGCCTGGATCACCTCGCGCCGGGTGAAGTGGGCGCTGCGCTGAGTGAGCCCGGCCGGTCCCAGCATGCGCGCCCGACAGGCGTCGAGATCAACGTCGCCTTGCAGTGCGCTCGCCTGACGGCTGCGTACGATGAGGCCCGCGAGCTCGCGGGCGCCGAAGCCGTGCTCGGCCGCCCGGGCCCTCCACCTCCCCACCGCCTGCTCGCGCGAGAGGACGCGCTTTCGGTCGCGCGTCTCGCGCTGGATCACAGCGATGCCACGCGCGCTCAGGTAGCCGCGGGCCGTCGCCTCCGCGACGATCTCCGCGTGACGCGTAGAGAAGTGCTCGCACACCTTCGTCGGCACGCCGGCGAGCTCGGCGATCCCGTTGCGCACAGGCCCCCACTCGACCCCGAGTGAGCGCGTTAGCGCGTCGCGCATCACGGCTTCGGCGATCGTGCCGGCGGTCTTGGCCTCGGCGTAGACCGGGCGCATGTCGGGTGCGCTCCAGCGCCCGTCGGGGCCCTTCACCCGGTTGGCAGTCACCAGTGGGCGTGCAGGTGGGGATCGCCCGAGCGCGCCATCTCGTGGAGGTACATCGCCCCGGCGAACCCTTCGCCGGGCAGCACTGTCACGCCGTTGCGGCCGCGGCGCACGAAGCAGGCCCGGCGCTCGAGGTAGTCGAGCCCGGCGCGGGCACCGGCCGCCTGGGCGGCGAGGATCGCCCGGCGGATCCCCTCGTCGCCGACCGCCGCCAGGACGCTGACGCTCTTGGGCGCTGTGAAGGTGAGATCGAAGGCGACGTTGCCGCCGCGCCGACGCCCGGCGCCCGCCAGCTCCTCTCCCGAGACCGGGTCACGGCCCTCGAGCAGCTCGCCGAGGTCTCCGTCATCGGGCGCGCCCGCCAGGCAAAGGGAGTCGGCCGCCCTCCCCTCCCAGCTGCCCCGGACCTGCCCGCGCTCGGAGTAGTAGTCGTCTCGGGCGAACTCGGCTCGCTCGTAGTAGTCGGGCCCCTTGGCGGCGCGGATCGTGAGCATCTCCGGCCCCCAGCATCACATGATGCAAGTGCGCCCGCCATCTTTGCGGGTCTGTTGAGACAACGTGGCGAACTGGTGGGGGGGCGATCGCGGTGGAGCGGCGTTCGGGCGTGGCGTGGTCGGAGCCTGCCTGCTCGGTTCGTCCTGGCGGCTACGGGCTGGCGGGCATGCTGCGCGTCTGGTCGGGCCGTTGACGGGCGCAGCCCGGCGGGCCATTCAAGAGCCCGCCGAGCGTCCCGGTGAGCGCGGGCGGAGCGAAGGCCGGGACGGGTCCCCGCCGCGCGTCGCCGTGACCCGCGCCGCGCCCGTCCCGGCCGGTGTCGGACTACGCCGCGCGCGCCTCGTCCTCCGAGGACTCGCGCAGGCCCGCCGCGATCCGCTCGGGCAGCGCCGGCCGCACCAGGTCGGTGACGAGGGCGTCGAGGCCAGCGGCGATGCCGCCGCCGTAGCGGCCCGGCACAATCGCCGGTCGCCGGTCGCTGCGCGGTAGCGCCGCCTGGTCGGCGAACCACGCGAGCGCGAGCGCCTGGAGGGTGCGGCCAAGCACCTGCTCGGGGGTGCCCGCGCCCTCGATCCATTCGGAGAGGGCGCGCTCTGCCTCCTCGGGCGTGGCGTAGGTCACCTTCTGGCGGGTCGCCCCCGCCTTGGTCGTCCGCGTCTCGATGTTGTGGAGGCGTTCGTGGCAGAGCGCGAGGCCGCGGGCGGCCTCGGCCTGGTGGTGGTGCAGGGCGGTGAGGGCGATCGCCCGCGCCATCTCCATCGTGATCGCCTCGGGTTCGTCGTAGGCGAGCAACGCGCGGCGGCCGAGGTCGAGGTTGGCGAGGCGTGCGCTGCGGCGGTCGTCGGCGGCCTCCGCCCGCTCGCGGGCATGGCGCTCGGGGTCGGACTCGGTGGCCACGACGGCGGCCGCTGCCTCGGGGTCCTCACCCCGTGCGCTCGCCTCGGCACCCGTCCGCGCGGAGCGCGTCGTCTGATCGGCGGCGCGACGCTCGGCGACGCGCTCGACGTGCTGGCGCACTCGGTCGGTGAGCCACGTTCGGTCGGCCACCCACCCGCGCCGCCAGTAGGTGTCGTCTGCCTGGGGGAACTCGATCAGGCAGCCGTAGGCGCGGGCGGCGTCGAGGTCGTCGATGGTCAGGTGGACGCCGCGCACCCCCGCCGCCTCTGCGCGCCCGATCAGGTCGCCGTCGGCGTCGGGGTCGAGCAACTCGGCGAGGTCGATATGGCCGGGCAGCAACGTGAGGAGCGGCCCTTCCCCGCCGCGCCGCGCGAGCTCGCCGAGGACCGCGTCGGGCCGCTCGGCGAGCTCGCCGGAAGTCGCGTGGCCCTCGCGCAGGACGGCCACCAGGGCATCGGCGACCGGCACCGAGACCGCGGCCACCGCCTCTACCCGCGGCACGGCCGCCAGCGTGAGAACGCCCTCTGAGATCGCCTGGGTCGCCGTCTCGGGCAGGCGCAGCAGCCGTAGGCGCTCGGAGACGTGACGGCGCGTGCAGCCGACCGCCTCGGCGATCCGCCGTTGCGGCCACCCAGCCTCCGTGGTGCGCTGGTAGGCATGCGCCTCCTCGATCGGGTCGAGGCCGCGGCGGCGCAGGTTCGCCGCGAGCGCCGCGGCGAGTTGCGCCGCATCGCCCTCCTCGCCGCCTCGCTCGATCACCGGCACCGATGCCAGACCGGCCGCACGGGCGGCGGCGAGGCGGCGGTGGCCGTCGATCAGCACCGGGCCGGCGTCGGTGCGCTCGACCAGCAACGGCTGCAGGATCCCCTGGGCGCGCACCGATGCGGTGAGCGCCCGGTGCTCGGCCTCGTCGTCGCCGGTGCGCGGGTTCCAGCCCTCGCGCACGGTGACCGCCTCGATGGGGAGCACCGCGAGCGCGGCCTCCGTAGTCGCGGGGGTGTCTGTCGTCGTCATGGCCTCTTCCTCTCTGCGGGCGGGCGGCCAGCCCAACGGGCCGGGCCGCTCGCGATGGCGGCGGCGGCGCTCGGTTGCGGCCGCTCGGTGGCGGCGATCGCAGAGAGCGCGGCGAACTCGATGTGGGCCGCCATCGCCGGGCTCATCGACAGGGCCGCGCCCACCTCATCCAGGCTCGCCCCCGCCCCTTCGGCGGGGAAGCGCAGCTCGAGCAGGGCGCGCACGGTGGGCTCGAGACGATCGGCCTCGAGGGAGGCGCGCACCTGGGCCCGCAGGGCGCCCGCGTCGTCTCCGGGCCCGTTCATGCCGCACCCTCGGACTCGGCGACCATCAGGCGGTAGCCGACGCCCCATACGTTCACGATCGTGGTGGCGCCCGATCCCGCGTCGAGCAGGGCGCGGCGAAGGCGCGAGGCGTGAGAGTCGACGGTGCGGGTGCGGGTCACCCGGCCCGAGTAGCCCCACACTCGGCGCATCAGGTCCTCCTTGGGGACGACCCCACCGGGGCGCTCGGCGAGCGCCACCAGGAGGTCGAACTCCAGCCGGGTGAGCGCGAGCGCCGACCCGGCCCAGAACGCGAGCCGGCGGAGGCGATCGATCGACAACGGCCCAAGCACGATCGCCCGATGCCGGTCAGCCGGGGGGACGTCGAGCGGCAGCTCGGGGATCGCCTCGGCGGCGGCGCGAAGGCCGGCCTCGGCGCGCCGGGCGGAGGTCGCCGCCAGCTGCCAGCCGGGCTGCGGAGCGGTGCTCGCGAGTCGCTCCAGGTCGGCGGCGACACGCGCGGCCCGCCGGGCGGCCGCCATCGACTCGGCATAGAGGCGGTCGGCCTCGGCCTCATCGACGCGCACGGCATGGTCCGTCGCGGGCGGCGTCGGGGCGAGGAAGAGCGGCCGGCGCTCAGGCGGGGAGGTCGTCGCCACCTGTGGCCCCCTTCCCGTTGGCCGCGCCGACCGGCACCCGCTCGGCGTCGGCGGGGCGCGGGGCGTCGAGGTACTGGACCGAGGCGGCGAGGATCTCGACCGCCTCCCGACGGCCGCCGTCGTCGGTGCGCCACTCACGCCAGGCGAGGCGACCGGCGACGCCGATGCGTCGCCCCTTCGCCAGGTGCTCGGCGGCGGCCTCGCCGTGTCGGCCGAAGACGGCGACGTCGAAGAAGTTCGGCCGGTCCTCCCAGCCCTCGCCTGAGCGGGTGCGGGTGGCGACGGCCAGGCGCAGCGAGCAGACCGCCTCCCCGGCGGCCGTGTAGCGCAGCTCGGGGTCGCGCGTCAGCCGGCCGACCATGCCGACGGTGTTGAGGTCAGCGGGCATGGACGGTCCCGCTTCCCGGTGCGGGCGCGGCGGCGCGCGCGAGCGCAGGCCGTCGCCCGTTGGTACGGTCGAAACGCATCCGAAGGCCTCCTTCGGTTGCCACGGCCCGGGGCGTTCCAGCGCCGCCGGGCCTCTTTTGATTGCGCGGCCGACGCTACACGTCCGCGCGCGCTTTCGTCAACCGCCTCTAACGACCGAATCGCCTATCTATTGAGAGATGCAACTGCGCCACTGGGCACATTCGTGGCCTGGATGTCGCCGCCCGATCGAGCGATCACCGAGACCGACGCCGGCGTCAATCCGAGGGCGCGAGCGGTCTCGGAGACTCCGGCGCCACGTGCGACCGCATGGGCGATCGCCTCGTTCCGCTGAACCTTGGCCTCCCGGGTGCAGCTCCGGGCGGCGACGAGTTGTCGCGCCACATCGGCGACTCGGTCGAGGGCGGCAGAGCTGCCGCGGCGCCGAGAGTACGGACCGCCCCTCCCCGTTCGGCTCGGCAGGGTCCGACGGGCTGCCTTGGAGACGGCAGCCCGGGAGAGCCCGGCCGCCTTCGCGGTTTCCTCAAGGCGAGTCCCGGCCCGAATCGCCGCGACGATCGCTTGGTCCCTCTCGTCCATCAGCTCGACCTCAGCATCGAGAGCTGCCCGGTGGGCCTCAAGCGCGGCACCGGCCGCGGCGAGCGCCGCGGCCGACTTTGGATCTGGCGTGCGCACTCCCATGGCGGAAACGGTACGCCATACACCTTTGCGAAGCACCGCTCGGACGGCACGCAGAGAGACCGTAGACGAACGAGAAGAACGGCCTCAGCAGCACACTCGCCTGCCCTTGCCTCGGCGATGATGGCGAGATGAAGCGGACGGTGGGTCGACAAGACGCCCCGGTGGTGCAGGTCGGAATATACGGGTTGCCGATCCGCCAGGCCGATGGTATTGCGGCAGGCGTTTGAATGACACCGAACGCGATGGCGCAGACCTTGGCCGACTGAGCGCGCAGGGTGGCAGCGGACCGCTGGCTCCGGAGTGCTTCTCGCGAGGTGGCGACAGCTGACGAGAAGGTGGCCAGTACCCGCATAGGGGCGCTTTCGGCGTCGCGGCTGAGGGCGGCGGTCACCCGTGTTTACCAACGGGTGTTCCCAGGCCGTTCCCATGGCGCTCTCTAGGCGGCTTCAGTGAGAGCCGCCCAGGTCGGGCCTCCACCGCGATTGCACGGTCGAGGAGTGGCTTGATCCCAGAAGACTCCCGGGCGAGCGCCCGCGCACAAGTGACGAACAGGATTTCGCAAACCCACCCGATCGCGGCGGCGAGGAGGATTACCCGGCAAAGATCGCCGACCCAACGAGACCGCCGCCTATCCCGCCAGCCAGGAAGGGCACGACTTCATTCCCTGCGTGCTCGGCCGGCGTAGCGTTCCGGAGGCTCGCGCACGCCGTGGTATCCCCGACGCGCTCCGCCTAGCTGAGCAACTCGTTCAGCCGCTCGAAGAGCGCAGCGAAGCGGGAGAGCGTCGCGTCGTCCAGCTCACCGAGCAGGCCGCCTGGGTCGCGCAGTAGTCGATTGGCCGGGCGAAAGTGGTCGTACGGTCCGCCGAGGGCCGACTCGATGCGCCTGACGATTCTCGGCCCGGGGGGAAGCTTTGACTTGGCGAACTTGCCGATGCCTGAGGCAGCTACGAGCTTGAGGTACCAACCGACGTCGAAGAGGTCCTCCAGGTCCGCCTCGGCGGTTCCCGTGAAGGCGTTGACGGGCACGAGTCGCTTCTCGTCGAGAAGTCCCCGCGACACTAGGTTTGCGATTCGCTGATTACCACCGGCAGCGACATCGAGTAGGACGGCGAGATTCAGATCGGATGCCCCCAACAAGGCGATGAACGTTGGGATCTTGTCTAGGCCTCCGACCGGCACGATCGTCCACCGGGGATCAAGGCCCACGCGTCCCGCATCCGCGGCAGCCGCGCTCAGGACAGAGAGATAGACCACATCCGCTGGCCCTTCGACGACCAGTTGATCCGGACCGATGATGAGCGTCTGCGCAAGATCGACGCCGAGGGCCCCTAGGAGTGGGAACACGGTGTCTGACCGAGCAGTCCACACCTCTTGGCTGACCTGCGTGCCGTCGTCGTCCACATCCTCGACGGTTCGGCACCGCTCCAAGTGGTCAGGTTGGATCATGAACAGCGAATGAGTGCTGTAGATGACCTGATGGTGCGGTGCGAGGCGCTCGTCAATGAAACGGAGGAGATCGTTCTGAGCCTTAGCGTGGAGGTTCAGGCCTGGCTCATCGAGGAGGATGATCCGCTTCGTCTCGCCGGCGAACTCCGAGAACGCTGCGAGGAAGGAGAAGAACCAGATGAAGCCCTTCGACCGCTCAGCCATGTTCAGCGTTACTCGGTGCCTCTGGTTCCTCACCCGGATCTGCAGCCACGGCTCTGTGCCTGCGCCGCGCTCTGACGGTCGGAACTCGATGTCCAGTTCGACCGACAAGTCGGCGTTCTGGGTCCAGTACTCGAAGAGCTCGTCCGTTAGTTGGTTAGCGGCGGCCTCGAGGGCCGCCTTGCGCGCCTCGTACGACGCCTCGGTGAACTCGTCTCCGTCGACGCCAGCGAGACGCATAAGGGCCAGCGCGGTTCTCTCGGCGGCGTCTAGATCGTCCTCGCCAGCTTCCTGAAGACGAGTGATGGACACCGATCCCGGGAGGATGTTGTAGTCGTCGAAGTACTGGAAGCGAGGCAAGAAGCTAGCCACCCGATGCCGGACCTCGGCCTCGAGGTCCCGCCCCTTCAGCTCCTCGGCAAGGGCGACAGCCGCCTCGACGGCCGGATCTGCTTCCAGAGCAGCGACCACCTCAGCTGTCGTCGCTTTGCCGTACCTGTCCGGATCCAGGCCAGCCTGCTCCACGACGTGCTTCAGGGCTGCGCTCACGTTCGCGACGGGCGGCCACCAAGTGTTATCGGATCCGTAGCGGCGACTGGCCACGACGGTCGTGCGCGTAAGCACTCCCGGACCAAAGTCACGCTCAATCGCCGCCACCTCGTCTGGTTCGAGATCAAAGGTCAACGAGACGGGCTCGGTGCTCGGAATGCTTGCTCGGTCCCGCGAGCGGTAGCGACGGGGGTAGTCGCGGAGTTCCTCGAAGTCCTTTGGATGGCCGCTCGGAATGGGTTTGAGGCGGTAGAGCCCTTCGAGGACGGCGGTCTTGCAGACTCGTTCTTTCCGACAAGGGCCGTGACCGCGGGGTCGATGTCGAACTCGCCCGAGTCGTTGACACTCTTGTACTTGCGGACCCTTCCGCGAACGAGACGCATCCCGCCTCCACATTAGCTACGCCGGGGTCGCGATATTGCCATACCGCACCTCCCACCTGAGGCTCGAGCGGCCGAGACGGGAGGAGCGAGAGCAGGGCACAGTTGCACCGTGGTGCCACGTTCTTGGCTGGCCAGGCCTACAGGCTAGGCGACCAATGCTCTTTTCATGGGCTCCCAAGGAGCCTCTAGGAGGTTGACATCCGGCATGCCCCCGGCCTTATGGCTGGATCACCCCTGGTCCGGCGCACCGGTGAACGCGGTCGGAAAGCGACTGTTGCAGCAGGCCGTATGGCGTTGGGGCATGCAGGACCGCACCATCCTGTCGGCGCCGCAGTTAGGCCCTCGACTTCGCTCTCGGCCAAAGTCTGCCCGGCGCGATGAAGCCGCCTGCGGCAGCCGAGGGCCGCCCCGGGGGACTCTGGCGTTCTTTAGTGGCTGAGGGGCGCCGCTACGCCGGCGGAGGACGCGACGGTGACGAACCGGTCGCGTCGCTGGGGATCGGTTGAACCCGCTCCAAGAGTTCCCAGAGACGCCCGGCGACAGGGGACGTGAGGTCGACCGGGCGGACCGGGAGAGTGTGCGTGTCGTCAGGATCGGCGGGGCGGCTCGCCGACCTCGTTGCGGCGTGCTGACGTGCCTGCTGGCGAGCTAGCCGACGGCGCGCCGCCCTACTGGCGCGCTCCTCCTTCATGGCCGCGACCTTCTGCGTGACGGCACGGGTGCGAACGAAGGCGAGCTCGACGACCCGCACAGCGCCGCGGCCGTAGCCGCGTGCCTCGGGATCGGGGAGGGACCAGTCGCGGATGACGCCGGCGGCCGTGGCATCGCGTCGCGCGCGCCACTCCGTCCACCGGGAGACGCCCATGCGCTCGGCTAGCGCTGCGGGGCGAACCTCGCCGCGCGAGCGCCAGGGGCCAAGGGCGAGCTGGGCGACGACGAACCAGTTCAGCACGTTCGCGGCCCGGCGGGCGCTGAGGCCGGACTCGGCGAGGGCAGCGAGAAGTGCGCCGCCGACGGCGGCGAAGCGCTCGTTGGCGAGGATCTCGACCTCGGCCGCGTAGCCGGCGTCGGTCACGGGCGCGGGTTGTCGTGGGAGCCGACCGAGCCGCTGGAGGGCGGTCGGGGGTCAGAGTACTCTGGCTGCACAGTTCGCTCGTCCATTGGAACCGACCCGGGGCAGGCACCCCGGGTCGCGTCGTTTCTGGACCGGATCCACGCGATGGACGCCGTGGATCGGCGGACCACGACTGCGCCCCACGGTGGGGGCCGGGCCCGCACCGGCAGCGTCCAGAAGCGTCGGACTCTCCCACCGAGCTCCCCGCGCGGCGTCGAAAATCGCGCTGAGCAGGGCGTTCGAGCACAGCTTCGCTCGTCTCGAAAACCGTTTCGGGGTTTAGGCTCCGACGGGGGTTCAAATCCCCCCCCCTCCGCTCATCTCCCGTGGCGGCGGCCGGCGTCGTCCCGCAGGTCACCGCCACGGCTCCCGCGCTCGGCGCTCCCGCGGCGGCCGGCCCCGACGGTGAGCGGATCGACCGTGCTCAGTACCGCCCGGGCAGCAGCGCGCCGAACGCCCAGAAGAGCGGGATGGGGATCCCGAGCACGAAGAGGACGTAGCGCCGCTTCGCAAGCGTCGGGACGCCCAGCAGCCAGAACAGGATGAGCCAGAGGACGGCGAGGAACAGGAAGGAGAGGAGCTCCACGGTCGGATCCCTTCGTTCGGAGGTGGCGGGCGGCTAGGCGGCGGTGCCGAGCTTGATGCTCTCCCGCAGGAAGTCCTGCGCCTCGGCGGGGAGGACCGCGTAGCTGACCTCGGTGCCGGCGGCCATCTCCTGCTCGACGACCGCGCTGATCGCGGCGGCCGACATGTCGTCCGTCAGCACGAACACGGCCGCCTCGGAGCCCTCGATCAGCTCGCCGGCCTGCTTCATCAGCTTGTCGGAGACACCCTTGTCACGGGCCTTGCCGACGAGGGCGCCGATCCCGGCGCCCACCACGGTCGCCCCGACCAGCGGCGCCGCGAAGATGCCCACCAGCAGTCCGAGGGCGCCGCCCGTGACGGCACCCGTCCCGGCCGTGGCATCGGCCGTCTGCTGGATCTTCACCTTGCCCTTGTCGTCGCGATACGCCATCGCGACGTCGCTCACGGTGATCCGGCCCTCGTCCACGGCCCAGTCGATGCGGTCCATCGCGGAGAGACCGGCCTCGCGCGTGGGGAATCCGATCATGACGACGTTCATCGCGTGCTCCCATCCTCGTTGGGCGCGGGCGCGCGCACCGTGCGCGGGCGCCCCGCCGGGTCGTCGGCGAGCGTCGTCCGCCTCGCCGGGCGGCGCATCGTCCCGTCGGAACGAAACGGTCCCCGCCGGTACGTGGGCCGCATGGCCCGCGACGGGGATCGCTCCGACTCCGGCGCGGACGTCATGCCCGCAGCTCGCTCTTCGCGTCCTTCCAGCCCGCGGTGAGGGCGTAGAGGACGGCGATCTCCAGCCCGATGGCCACCAGGCTCCAGAGCGGGTAGGCGGGGAACCACGCGATCTGGACGATGCCGTTCACCACCACGACCACGATCGCGAACCACCGCCCCCACTCCTTGCCGCTGAACAGCGCGAAGGCGGCCAGGACCAGGACGGCCGCCCCAGATGATCAGGCCCGGCGACGCCCCTCAGATCGGGGCGCGCCGGGGGGGCGAGCCGCCGGGACCCGCCTCGTCCGGGTGCCACCTCGCGAAGTGGTCGAGGTGCTGGCCGGTGAGGGCGCCCGGCGGGTAGAAGCGGGCGTAGAAGTCCGGGTCGGCGTGCTGGGCCTGGACCGTGAGGCGCTGGTACATCGGGTCGATCCCGAGTGGGAAGCGCCCGTAGGTGCCGTGCACGTACTCGCAGTACGCCTTCACCAGCTCCACCGTGTCCGGGTGGGGACGCGGCACCGCCGAGACCACCGCGTCCGGCTCGAGGTAGGGCTTCGGGACGTCCTGCTCGAACGCCGCCCACTTCACCTGCATGAACGCGTCGACGGCGTCGCCCATCGTCGCGTGGTACGGCGGGCAGAACGCCTCGAAGTGGCCGTCGCGGCCGACGGGGTGGGTGGTGCCGTCGGCGGCCTCCGCGAAGCGGAACCCGAGGCCCTCCACGTCGCCGCCGCCCATCACGTGCCGCGCGAGGTAGCCGGTGAACGTCCAGCCGCCGAGGCCGAGCGCCTGGAGGGCGAGGTTGATGTTCTGGCAGATGAACGCCTGCTCCACGACCAGCATCGAGAGGACCCGCTGCTCCAGCTCGGCGATCCCCATCCGCCGCGCGGGATCGAGGCGCCCCGAGTCCAGCGCGTGCTGCAGGCCCGCCGAGCGCCCGCCCGCCCGCTCGTCGACGATCGAGAAGCCGTAGCTGCGCGACAGGTAGATGAACAGGAGGTTGATGTACTCGAGGGTCGTGTTCGTGACCGGGATGAAGAGGGTGGTGCCGGGCTGGTTGGCGTTCCACTGGTTGAACTCGAAGAGGCCCGGGAGCGTCCGCGGCAGCGGCGCCCGGCCGGGCCGCAGCTCGACCTTCGTCCGCCGGTACATCCCGAGGAGCCGGTCGGCCTGATCGTCCCGCGACCGGCCCGAGAGGGTCGCGAGCTCGCCCTCGTCCGGCAGCATCCGGAACATGTCGAGCATGTAGGTGCCGTCGTCGTTGGTGAAGAACAGCTCGGTGCCGTGGTTCGAGCAGGAGCTCGGCCACGTGCGGGTCGTCCACTGGACGAGCGTGCTCATACCGCGTGCCGGGTCGAGGTCACCGAGGTTCAGGCCGGTCAGGCCGGTCCCCGCGACGCACAGCAGGGCCTCCTCGACCTCGGACAACGGCACCGCCTCGTACGGGCTCGCGTAGTCGAAGACCTCCGACGCGACCGCCATCCCGAGTCCGACGCGGCGGCTCTTGCGGTCGAAGATCGCCTGGAAGAACGGGTACGCGAGGGCGTCGTCCAGGCCCGGGACGGTCGAGCGACGGGTCGTCATGGCCGCGACCCTAGGAGCGGCCTCCGGGCCGCGGCATCGGGCCGACCCGCATCCCGGTTGCGGGAAAACGTGGGGTGCGCCGGCCCCGGCGCGGTGCATATTCCGTCGCGGGCCGCGACGACGGGGGGAGCGCCGGTGGACGAGGTCGACTACCTGATCCTCGGGGGAGGCACCGCCGGATGCGTCCTCGCCGCCCGCCTGACGGAGTCCGGCCGGCACCGCGTGGCCCTCGTCGAGGCGGGGGGCACGCCGCGCAGCCCGTTCATCCGCGTCCCCGCGGGGTTCGGGCACCTCCTGCGCAGCCGGCGCCACAACTGGGGGTACGCGTCCACCCCCGACCCCGGCACCGACGGCCGGGTCATCCCGATACCCGGCGGCCGCGGGCTGGGGGGGTCGGGCCTCATCAACGGCATGGTGTACGTGCGGGGCCAGGCCGCCGACTACGACGGCTGGGCCGCCGCGGGGGCGGACGGCTGGGCGTACGCCGACGTCGAGCCGTGGTTCCGTCGCATCGAGGACGACGCGCAGGCCGGCCGGGGACGGGGGCGCGGCGGGCCCCTGCACGTCACCCGCATCCGGGAGCGGTTCCCCATCGCCGACGCCTTCCTGCGGGCGGCGGTGGAGGACGGCGGGCGCCTCGTCGACGACTACAACGTCGAGCAGGCCGGGTTCGGCTACTACCAGCTGAACCAGCACCGCGGCCGGCGGTGGAGCCCGTACGACGCGTACCTCGCCCCCGCCCGGTCGCGGCCGGCGCTCCGCGTGATGACCGGCACCCTCGCCCTCGGCCTCACGTTCGACGGCGGGCGGTGCACCGGCGCGACGCTCGCCCGCGGCCGGACGACCCGCCGGATCCGGGCCCGGCGCGGCGTGATCCTCGCCGCCGGCGCGATCCGCACGCCGCAGCTGCTGGAGCTCTCCGGCGTCGGGCGGCCCGAGGTGCTCGAGGCGATCGGCGTGCCCGTCCGCCACGCGCTCGCCGGGGTCGGCGAGCACTACGCCGACCACTACGCCGTCCGCATGAACTGGAGGCTGCGCGGCATCCGCAGCCTCAACGAGTCGACCCGCGGATGGCGCCTGGCGGCCGCGGGGGCGCAGTACCTGGTGCGACGCACCGGCATCCTCACCCTCGGCCCGGCCCTCTGCCACGGGTTCGTCGCCACCGACCCCGCGGACGGGCGACCCGACACCCAGTTCCTGTTCATGCACGCCAGCTACGAGGACGCCTCCCGGCGGGTGCTGGACCGGGAGCCCGGCATGACGATCGGGATCATCCAGCAGCGGCCGCGCTCCACCGGGTCGATCCACAGCGCCTCCCCCGACCCCCTCCGGGCGCCGGCGATCCGGCCCCGCTTCCTCAGCGACCCCGAGGACCGCGCGCGCCTCGTCGCCGGGATGCGGCGGGCGCGGAGCCTCGTCGCCCGTCCCGCGCTCGCCCCGTTCATCGCGCGGGAGATGAACCCCGGCCCGCTCGCCGGGGACGACGACGCGCTGCTGCGGTGGGCCCGCGCGACGGGTCAGACGCTGTACCACCCGTGCGGGACCTGCCGCATGGGCACCGGCGACGACGCCGTCGTCGACCCCCGCCTGCGCGTGCGCGGCATCGACGGCCTGTGGGTCGCCGACGCGTCCGTGATGCCGTCGATCACGTCCGGCAACATCCACGCCCCGGTGCTGATGATCGCGGAGCGCGCCGCCGCCATGATCGCGGCCGACGCCTGACGGCGACGCGGCCGCCCCGCGCGCGGATGCCGGCGCGGGGCGGCCGCGGCCCGGTCCCTCAATCGCCCCAGAAGGCGTCGACGGCGTACTGGTCGCGGCTGTGCAGCCACGACTCGCCGATGCGGCCGCCGCTGACCCGGGCGATGTGCGCCACGTTGTTCACGAGGTCGGGCCGGCCGTCGGGACGCGACGCCGTGTACGTCGCGAGGGCGACGACGACCTCGTCGTCGGCGAGGACGCGCTCCAGGTGCAGCTGCAGCGTCCCGCCGGTGACCTCGAAGGCGTGGCCGATGAAGCCGAGGACGGCGGCGGCGCCCTCGTAGTCGCCGGTGTTCGGGCTGCGCCCCGGCACGTGCAGCACGGCGTCGTCGGCGAGGTGGGCGGCGGCGGCGTCGATGTCGCCGGCGGTGAGGGCGTCGTAGAAGGCGCGCACCATCCGTGCGTTCGCATCGGCGGTGGACGTGGTCGGGCTCATGGTGGCGGTCACCTCTCCTCCTTCGGGAGAAAGTATTTCGATGTCGAACGAGATGCTACTACGGTAGTATTTCCATGTCAAAACATCGGGGACGGGTGATGGCGGATGAGGACGACCCCGACCTTCCGGTCCGGCGGATGGTCGAGCAGTGGGAACGCGAGATGCCGGGCGTCGACACGGCCGCCATGGCGTTGTTCGGGCGCCTGACGCGGGCGCAGGCCGCCGCCGCGCGGGCCATCGAGGAGGGGCTGGCGCCCCACGGGCTGTCCCGGGCCGAGTTCGACGCCCTCGCCACGCTCCGCCGCGCGGGCGCCCCCCACCGCCTCCCCGCCGGCGCCCTCGCCGCGTCGATGCTCCTGTCCCCCGCCGCCACGACGAACCGCATCGACCGCCTCGCGCGCGCCGGCCTGGTCGCGCGGCACCCGGACCCCGAGGACGGGCGCGGGGTGATCGTCGGCCTCACGGCGCGCGGGCGGCGCGTGGTGGACGCGGCCGTGCACACCCACTCCGCCAACGAGCGCCGCCTCCTCGCGGGCCTCTCGCCGGCCGATGAGGCGCAGCTGTCCCGCCTGCTCGCCGCGCTGGCGGCCTCGATCGCGGGCCGCGCCGCGCCGTCCTGAGCGTCGCGACGGTTGCCACCCGGACCACGCCGCGGTAAAGTTAGCCGCATGGCTAAGTATGCGGCGGTGGCGGAGGTGGACGGGGTGTTCGGGGCGCTCGCCGACCCCACGCGCCGGGCCGTGGTGCAGCGCCTCGGCGCCGGCCCGGCGAGCGTGAGCGAGCTGGCGGGCGCGTTCCCCATGACGCTGCCGTCGTTCATGAAGCACGTCCGCACCCTCGAAACGAGCGGGGTGATCCGCACGCGCAAGACGGGCCGGGTCCGCACCTGCGAGCTCGACCGCGGCCGGCTGGCGCTCGTCGCGGGGTGGCTCGACGAGCAGCGCCGCATCTGGGAGGGCCGCACCGACCGGCTCGAGAGGTTCGTCGCCGACGAGATCGAGGAGCAGTGATGACCCACGAGCTCGACCTGACCCTGCAGCGCGTCATCCGGGCGCCCCGCGAGACCGTGTGGCGGGCCTGGACCGACCCGGACCGGCTGGCGCGGTGGTGGCTCCCGGCGCCCGCGGTCGCCCGCATCGACCGCCTCGAGCTGGTGCCGGGGGGCGCGTTCGTGACGCGGATGAGCGAGGACGGCGCCGGGTTCGTCCCGCACATCGACGGCGTGTTCCTCGCCGTCGACGCCGGCACCCGCATCGTCTTCACCAACGCGCTCGACAGCACCTGGCGCCCCGCGCGGCCCGAACCGGTCGCGATGACCGCCGAGGTCACGTTCGCCGACCACCCCGACGGGACCGACTACCGCGTGCGGGTCCGCCACGGCGACGCGGCCGACCGGGCGCGCCACGAGGAGCTCGGCTTCCTCGACGGGTGGGGCTCCGTCACCGCGGCGCTCGCCGACCTCGCCGAGGCGGAGGCCGGGCCGTGAGGGTCACCGTCACCGGTTCACCACCCTCGACATGGTGGGCGCGGGACGCCGTCCCGCAGGCGCCCGCCCGCGTCGCCGACGACGCGCGCGTCACCGACCCGTGGGGCCTGCCTCAGCGTGAGGCGGGGGCCCGGTGCGTCCGGCCGGCGCCCACCACGACGGTGCGGCCGGTGACGTGGTCGCGCACGCGCACCGTTCCCGCGAGAACCCGGGTGAAGGTGCCGCCGCACCGGTCGACGGTGCGCCAGCGGACGTCGGGGCCCGCGGGGGCGGTGGCGACGGACCACCGGCCGCGCACGCTCACGTCGGCGCCGGTGACCGTCAGGGCGCGGCGCGCGGGGTGCGGCGACGACCGGTCCGGCGCGGGGCGCAGGCACCGGTCGAGCTGACGCCCCGACAGGTGGAGGCGCAGGCGGGACGACGCCGCCGTGCCGCCCGCGACGACGACGGCCGACTGGGCGATGACGAACCGCCCGCGGCCCACCCGCACGCGGCGGGGGGCCGCGCCCGGCGACGCCACGCGGAACGTGACGGCGCCGGCGGCGGCGTCGATGTGCGCCGGCAGCGCAAGCGCGTCGCCGACGGGGAGGGGGACCCTCACGCCGCCGGCCACGAGCCACGCCGGTCCGCTCACCCGCGGCGCCGTGACCGAGCGGCCCGCCACCGGCTCGGCGGGCGGGGGCGGCGACGGGACGGGATCGGCCGGTGCAGGGGGGACCGGGGGGACGACGGGCGTCGGGGCCTCCGATGCCCACCCCGTCATCGCGACGTCGACGGGGCCGGCGGCGGCGCCCGGGAACGTCAGCGTCGCGGCGTGCGCGCCGGCGGTGCGCGGGGCGAAGTCCACGACGACCCGGCAGGTGGCGCCCGGCGCGAGGGTGGCGCCGGCGCCGCGTGCGCAGGTCGTGGCGTCGGCCACCGTGAAGGCGTCGGCGCCGGCGATCGTGGTCGCGGGCAGCGCGAGGTCGGCCGTCCCGGTGTTCGACACCGTCACGTCCACCGAGGTCCGGGCACCCGCCACGACGGTGCCCGCGTCCCACGCGGCGGGCGTCACGCCGAACACGGGGGTGGGCGGGGCGGCGTGGACGAACGTGACGTACGCCGCGCCGGCGCCGCCGCTGGTCGCCGCGCCGGTGGCGGACGGGTCCACGTAGCTCGATCCTCCCCCGCCCCCGCCGCGCAGACCGCCGGCGCCGCCGCCGTGGTGGCCGCCGCCACCGCCGCCCCCGCGGGGGCAGGTGCTGGTGCCACCGGTGCCGAGGGTGCCGCCGCCGCCGCAGCCCGACGCGGAGCCCGGGTTCCCCGGTCCGCCGCCGGCGCCGCCGACGCCGTTCGCGCCGCCGCCGCCCGCGCCGCCACCGCCGGTCCCGCCGCCTCCCCCTCCTCCGCCGAAGTTGACGGACAGGCTGCCGTTGCCGCCGCGGCCGCCGCCCGCGGAGCCGCCCGCCGACCCCGCCTGCCCCGTCCCCGTGCCCCCACCGGACCCGCCGCCGCCGGCCTGGTTGCCGCCCGCCCCGCCGTTGATCGCGCTCTGTCCCGCACCGCCGCCCCCGCCCGCGACGATCACCCGCGACGCGAGACCCGACGACGTGCGCACGTCGCTGGCGCCGCCACCCCCGCCGGCGTTCGCGTCTCCCCGTCCGCCCCCGCCGTTCGCGCCGCCGGACGACCCGCCGGGGCCGCCGACGACGGCGGTCAGGGTCGCGCCGGGGGTGACGCCGAACGTGCCCTGCGCGAAGCCGCCGGCGCCGCCGGACCCGCCGGCGGGGCCCGCCCCGCCGGGGGCGCCCTGCACGTCGATGCAGACGCTCGTGACGTGGGCCGGGACCACGAAGGTGTGTGCACCCGCCGTGGAGTAGGTCGTCGCGACCGTGCCGGCGCCCTGGGCGCAGGCGGCCTCGGCGGTCGCCGCCGTCCCCCCGTACACGGCGAGGCAGACCAGCCCGGCGATGACGGCGGATGACCACGGGAGGGCGCGCGCGGGAGTCGGCATGTCCCCACATCGGCAGCGCGGGGGCGATGCCGAGCGGTGCGGCGCCGTGACTCCGCGGGCTCCCAGCGCCCGCCCGGCGACGGCGGGGTCGTCGCCGGCGCGGCGCACCTGGAGGCCGGCCGGGTGGCGATCCCGGGCGGCCTGGAGACGCTCCTCGAGACGGGCGCGCCGATGGCGGCACCGCGGTAGGGGACCCGCCGCCGCGCCCCGGGGCCCCCGGGGCGCGGCGGCCTCAGCGGTACTCGGGGTTCGGGTGGTCGAACCGGCGGCCCGCCTCCCATTCGGTGACCTGGTTGCCGTGGGCCGGGATGCCCCCGGCGCGCCGCAGCATCGACGCCACGTGCATCAGGTTCCACGTCATGAAGGTGGTGTTGCGCCGCGTGAAGTCGTTCTCCGGCCCGCCGCTGCCGGGGTCGCCGTAGCTCGGTCCGGGGCCGACCTCGCCGATCCAACCGCAGTCGGCCTGCGGGGGGATGACGTACCCGAGGTGCTGCAGCGAGTAGAGGACGTTCATCGCGACGTGCTTGATGCCGTCCTCGTTGCCCGTCACGACGACCCCGCCGACCTTGCCGTAGTAGGCCCACTGGCCCGCGGGGTTCGTCTCACCCGAGTAGCCGTAGAGGCGCTCGATGACGCGGGTGCAGACGCTGCTCTTGTCGCCCAGCCAGATCGGCGTCGCGATGATCAGGATGTCCGCCGCCATCACCCGCTCCTGGATGGCGGGCCAGTCGTCGCGGTCGAAGCCGTGCTCGGTCATGTCCGTCTGGACGCCCGGCGGGATGACGTGGTCGACCGCCCGCAGCTCGTCGACCGTCACCCCGTTCGCCCGCATGATCGCGACGGCGTTCTGCGCCAGCAGGTCGGTGTGGGACCGACCCGGCGTGGGCGTGAGGGTGCAGTTCACCACCAGCGCGCGGAGGTCGGAGGGGTCGGTCTCGGTCATCGTGTGTGCCTTTCCGGTCGGGTGCGGCGCCGCCAGTCTCTCCCCATCGACGGGTCGGGTGGAACATCACCCGACGCGCCGGCCCCGGCACCGCGCCTGCCCCGAAACCCGCGGGGCGAACGGCCTTTCGGGTGGGTCGGGGCGGCCGGGGACCGTTCCTTCGGGGGGTTGTGGCCCCTCAAGTAATTCACTGGTATCTCGATGCAGGGGGGAGACGCCGCACCCAGGAGAGTGATGTGAAGGACAGCGTCATCCGCCGCTGGCGCACCGCGCGCCGGCTGAAGGGCGACATCGGATACCGCGGCGTGGTCTACGCCACGGCGTGCAGCGTCCTGCCGGGACGTCTCGTGCAGTTCGAGTGGTTCGTGGTCATCGAACGCCGCCCCGTCGACCCCGGCCCCCTCCCCCGGGGCCTGAGCATCCGCTGGGACGCGCCGGGCGACACCGCCGTCCTCAGCAGCCTCGACCTCACGCCGGAGGAGGTCGCCCGCCGCCGCGGGCTCGGCGACCGCGCACTGATCTGCGAGGGCGACGACGGACGGCTCGTCGGGTACTCCTGGTACCGGCGCGGCCACTGGGACGAACGCGGCCTGCAGTTCCCCCTCGCCCGCCACGAGGCCTGGGCCTACGACCTGCGCGTCGCCCCGACCCGCGAGGGCCGGCGGATGCTCGGGTACCTCGGCGCCTACAGCTCCGTCGCCCTCGCGGCGGAGGGCGTCACCAGCGTCCTCGCCGGCATCGACGTCGCCAACCGCGGGGTGCTCCGGGCGACCCTCCGGCGCGGGGCGACGTCCATCGGCTCGGTCGCGATGGCACGGGTCGGCCCGGTCAGCATCCGGCGCGAGGACTGGGACGGCCGGCGGGCACGCTGGCGTCCCTGCCGTGGCGGCCGGCCCGTCGAGCGGCCGGCGACGCCGTTCGGCCCCGCCGGGCACGCGACGGACGCGACGCGCGCCGGCCTGGTCTACTCCCCCGCGCCCGACACCGCATGAGCGACCCCCGGCCTCACCCCGGCCGCGCGGGCCGCCGATGAGGGGTGTGGGGACGGAGCGCGTCTTCACGCTCCAGAGGAGTCCGATGGTCACCGGCACCCCGAGTCCCGACAGGATCGTCCGCGAGGCCGCGGCGCTCATCGGCGCATCCCTCGACGTCGGGGCCACCCTCCGCGCCATCGCCGACGCCGCGAAGCGCGCCCTCGGGGCGGACCGGGCGAGCTGCTACGAGTACGACGTCGAGCGGCAGGTCGTCACCGCCGTCTACACCACCGAGACCGAGCCCCGCGCGCGGCGCGCCCTGGAATGGGCCTGTGGGCGCGGCCCCGACGCCCTCCCCCTGTGGCGGCTCCAGCTCGCCGGTGCCGACCGGATGCTCGCGATCGAGGACTACGCGACCTGCGCCGACCTGCCCGCCGCCCTCGCGCGCGACCTCGGCAGCGGCGCGCTCATCGGGGTCCGCCTCGAGCACGCCTCCGTCCGCACGAACGGGGAGGTGTCCCTGCTCGGGACCCTCTTCTGCAGCTACCGGCAGCCGCGGGCGTTCACCGGGCAGGACCGGTCGATCGCGTACGGCCTCGCGAACCTCGCGACGCTCGGGCTGGCGAACGCACGGCTCCACGCGCAGACCCTCCGCAGCCTCGAGACGGCGGAGCGCCTCGCCGAGACCGACGAGCTGACCGGCCTCCCGAACCGGCGTGCGCTGGAGCGGCGCCTCGAGGCGATCCCCGCCGACGGCGAGCGCCCCCTGTCGGTCCTCGTGCTCGACCTCGACAACTTCAAGCAGATCAACGACGCCCTCGGCCACTCCGTCGGCGACGACTGCCTGCGGGCCGTGGCCCGCACGATCGAGGCGGCCCTGCGCCCCCACGACGACGCCGGCCGGCTCGGGGGCGAGGAGTTCCTCGCGATCCTCCCCGACACCGGCTCGCGGGGCGCCTGGCTGGTGGCCGAGCGCCTCCGCGCACGCATCGGGGAGCTGCCGATGCCCGGCGGGCACCGCCTCTCCGCGAGCTTCGGCGTCGCGAGCATGCCGGACCACGCCCGGTGCGTCGCCGACCTCGTGCGGGCCGCCGACACCGCCATGTACGCGGCGAAGTCCGCCGGCCGCGACCGGAGCGTCGTCTACGACCCGCGCGACGTCCAGACGGTCCGCGACGTGAACCAGCGCGCCCAGGTCGGCCACGAGGGCTTCGTGGGCTCCGTGCTCGCCCTCGCGGCCGCGGTGGACGCCCGCGACCCCCGCACCCACGCCCACTCGGCCCGCGTCGGCGCCATCGCCGGCGCGATCGCCGCCCACATCGGAATGGACGGCGACCGCGTCGAGGAGGTCCGCATCGCCGGGCTCCTGCACGACGTCGGCAAGGTCGGCGTGTCGGACGCGGTCCTCCACAAGCCGGGGCCCCTGACGGCGCCGGAGTGGCGGGAGATGGCGCGGCACCCCGAGATCGGGGCGAACCTCCTCGTCCACCCGGAGCTCGCGGACATCCGGGACTGGATCCTGCACCACCACGAGCGCCCCGACGGCCGCGGGTACCCCCACGGGCTCTCCGGTGACGCGATCCCGATCGAGGCGCGGGTCCTCGGCATCTCCGACGCCTACGAGGCCATGACCGCCGACCGGCCCTACCGCGCCGGGATCGGCGACGCCCGGGCCCGGGCCGAGCTCGTCGCCGGACGCGGCACCCAGTTCGACGCCGCGCTCGTCGACGTCCTCCTCGCCGTCCTCGACGGCGGCCTGCTCGACGACGCCGCCACGACGCGGGTGCCGCTCGCCCTCGAGACCGGCCCCGGGGGTCTCGTCACCACCTGATCAGCCGATCAGCAGCCCCGTCAGGTACATCACGACGACGCCGGCGAGGAACCCGCCGACGACCCACCCCGACCCGAGCCCGCCGGGTGCGCGGCGGCGCAGGTGGCGCAGGACCTCCACCACGACCTGGGCGGCGGCGCCGACCGCGACCGCGAAGAAGAGGACCGCCAGGACGTCGTTCACGAGGAAGCCGCCGATCCAGGCGCCGAGGATGGCGGGGGCGCCGGCGACCAGGGCGAGCGCCGCGAGCCGGGAGCGACGCACGCGCGCGCCGTCGGCGATGGGGGCGACGATGCCGAGGCCCTCCGTGACGTTGTGGACCATGAAGCCCATCACGAGGAAGCTGCCGAGGGCGAGCTGGCCGACCGCGAACGACGACCCGATCGCGAGGCCCTCGCCCAGGTTGTGGAGGCCGATCCCGATCGCGACCATCGTCGCCAGGCCCACGCCCGCGAGGGGGACGCCCACCGCCCCGCCCGCGCCCCGCCGCGAGAGGCGCTGGGCCACCCACGCCAGGCCGAGGTAGCTGACCGCCACCCCGATCAGCACCAGCCCGGGGCCGCCGAGCGCGCCGGGCAGGGCCGCCTGCAGCTCGAGGGCCTCGAAGAGGGCGTCCACGGCGAGGAAGCTGAGCAGCCCCGCGGTGACCGCCATGAACAGGGCGAGCCACTGGTCGCCCGCGGAGCGCAACGCGGGCAGCCAGAGCATCCCGAGCGCGACGGGGACGACGCCGACGAGGAACCCGAGCAGCGCGTACCCGCCGACGCTGCCCCCGTCGAGGCCGGGGGTGGCGACGGCCGCGGGGACCGCGAACGTCGTCTGGATGCCCGTCGAGCTGGTCACGCCCACCGTGTAGGGGTCGTCCTCGACCCACGTGTACGGGATCTCGATCGTGGTGGAGCGCAGGCGCCCGATCGTGTCCGGGCCGTCCGTGGTGAACGGCACGACGGCGTCGTCGACGGTGACGACCGCGACGGTGATGTCGTCGGCCTGGGGGTTGCGGACCAGCACGCGGATCTCCCCCGGGTGGAACTCGACGCGGCGGATCTCCACCTCGTCGGCGGGCGGCGGGTCGCTGCCGATCAGGTCGGTGATCGTGCTGTCCGACGCGACGTAGCCGGCCGCCACCCCGATCAGGAGGAGGATGGGCAGCAGCGCGAGCAGGCGCGTCCCCCACCCGCCGGCGCGCGGCGACGGCGCGGGTCCGGTGGCCATCAGTCGTCGGCCACGTCGAAGAAGCCCATCCAGCCGAGGTCGGTGAACTCGGACTGGTGGGCGTGGAACATGAACCGGCCGGCGTTGTGCCAGTCGATCTCGATGATCCCGCGCTCGCCCTGGCACTGCATGACGGTGTCGGTGTACTCGAACTGGTCGGTGCTGCCGGTGCGGTAGTAGCGGAAGAACTCGCCGTGGAGGTGGAACGAGTTGATCAGGTCGAACTCGGTGAGGTTCGCGAGGTAGATCCGCAGCGTCTCGGAGCGGCGCACCCGGATCGGGTACTTCGCGTAGTAGAACGCCCGCCCGTTGACCGAGTAGAAGTTGTTCTCGCCGTCGCCGTCGGTGTCGTAGCCGTTCATCACCAGCACGATCTCGCGGGCCGGGCGCCGCGGCGTGGGCGGGTCGATGATGAACGCGCCGTAGAGGCCCTTGTGGATGTGCTTCTTCAGGGGCGCGGCGTGGCAGTGGTAGAGCTGCATCCCGTACGGGCGCGCCGGGAACCGGTAGGTGAACGACCCGCCGGGCTCGACGATCTCGAACACCCCGTCCATGTTCGCCGGGTGGATCCCGTGGAAGTGGATCGTGTGGGGGTGCGACCCGGCGTTCGTGAACTCCACCTCGAGGATGTCGTCCTCGGTCGCGCGGATCACCGGCCCCGGCACCGTGCCGTTGTAGGTCCACGCGGGGAAGGTCACCCCCGCCGCCACCTCGATGTCGCGGTCGATCGCCGCGAGCGTGTAGCGGCGGACCCGCCCCGGCCGGTGTGGCAGGGCGGGCGGCGGCGTCAGGAGGTCGTCGAGGTCGCCCGGCCCGCCGGGGGCGGGGACGACGTCGCCGGCCATGGCGGCGTGGCCGAGGGAGGGGTGCGCGGCGGACGCGGCCGGCGGGCCGCCGCTGAGCGCGGGTGCGGCGACGAGCCCCGCCATCGGCAGGGCGGCGAGGGCCGGGGCGGCGCCAGCGATGACCTGGCGGCGGGTGAAGCGTCTGTCAGCCATGGGTGGCTTATACATTTAGCCACGGCTAACAGCAATGGTGAGACGCGACTAGCGCCGGGGTGATTCCGGCGGGTCACGGCCCCGGGGCGAAGGGAGCGGGCCCCGCCGCCGATATGGATTCCATGACCCCGACGCCCCTCTCGTCGGTGCGCACCGCGCGCCCGCGGACGATCCTGACCGTGGCCGCCCTGCTCGCCGTCGGCATCGCCGTGGTCAGCGGGATCAAGGCGATCGACGTCGGCGGGGCCGCCGCGGCCCTGACCCACGCCCGCCCGGAGCTGCTCGTCGCCGCGATGGGCCTCTACCTGCTCAGCCAGACGGCGTCGGGACTGATGTGGGGCGTCTGCCAGGGGGCGGGTGACGTGCGCATCGCGATGCCGACGACCCTCGGCCTGCACTGGATCGCCCGTGCGTCGTGCGAGCTGCTGCCGGCGGGCCTCGGCGAGGCCCTGCGGGTGGCGGCGGTGCGGCGCCACCCCGACGGCGCCCGCGCCGGCACGTGGCGCATCGCCGGCGCCCTCACGGGCTCCAAGGTGATCGACGGCGTCGTCACCGCGGTCGTCGTGCTGGTGATCGCCCTCGCCACCCCCCTGCCGGGCGCCGCCGCCGGCCTGCGCTGGACGGCCCTCGCGGGTGTCGGCGCGTTCGCCGTGGCGGGCGTCGCGTGGCGCCTCGGCCGCGGTCGCCTGCCCGTCCGCCTCGCCCCCGCCCGCATGCGCCGCGTCAGCGCGCGGCTGGCCGAGGGCGCCGGCGTCCTCTCCGACCCGGCGGGGGCGCGGCTCGCGGGTCTGCTCGCCCTGCTCTCGGTGCTGCTGCGGATCGCCTGCCTCGCCGTGCTGCTCGGCGCCCTCGGCATCGCCCCCCAGGCGGCCCCCCTCGCGTTCGCCGCGATCGTCCTCGCCGGCGTCGTGCCGGGGGCGCCCGGCGGCGTCGGCGCCCGCGAGGTCGTGCTGCTGCCGGCCCTCGCGCTCGCCCACGGGGTCCCCGGCGCGGACGCCCTCGCGTTCAGCATGGCCGTGCAGGCCATCGCGCTGACGACGTCGCTCGTCGCCGGCGGCGTCGCGCTGCTGTGGCTCGGGCCCTCCCTGGCGCGGGGGCGCCGGGCGGCCGGCGAGCCGGTGCCCGACCTCGAGCAGGTCCCCGCCGTCGCGGTCGCCACCCGGGCCTGAGGCCCGGGTGGCGCGCGGGGGTCCCTAGCGGGTGGAGAGCTCCGCCCGCAGGGCCGGGTGGATCGGGCGTCCGGCGATGGCCCGGAACGCCGCGTAGCTGGGCTTCGGCGCACCGCCCGCACGCAGCAGGCCGGCCGGCCAGTCCCGGTTGTCCTCGAGGTTGAACCAGACGACCGCGGCCATGCGGGGGCTCTTCACGAGCGGCAGCGAGAAGATCTGCCGCAGGAAGAGGCGCTGCTGGGCGAGGCCGGAGGGCTTCAGGTCGGGGCGGAAGCTGGTCCGCGCCGTCGTGTAGCCCGCCTCGGTGACGTAGAGCTTCATGCCCTTGCGCTTCGTGTCGAGCGTGTCGTAGATCTCCTGCAGGCTCGACCACGTCGGGAAGGCCTTGAGGTACGACTTCGTCGAGAACTTCGGCCCGCGCGACGGGTAGATGTGCTGCGAGTAGGCGTCGAACTTCAGCGACTTGTCCTTGACGAGGGCCTGCATCCAGGGCTTGGCGCCGAGGTTGCCGCCGCCGCTCGAGCTGCGCGGCCCGCCGACGCCGGCGATGACGATCGCCCGCGCGTTGGCCTTCTTGATCTGCGGGTAGGCGGCGCGCACGAGGCCCTTGTACTTCGCGACGTTGGTGCCGCTGTTGAACCGAAAGAACGCCTTCAGGTTCGGCTCGTTCCACACCTCGAAGTGGCGCACCCGCGGCAGCAGGGCGACGCCGCCGGTCGGCACGAAACGGCCGCTGTAGCGCGTCGCGAGGGCGCGCATGAACTGCCCGTAGAGCGCCGGGACGGGCGCGTTCGGGTTGTACGCCGTCTTGTATCCGGTGTTGCGGCCCTGGACCGCCCAGTCCGGGGTGCTGTAGACGCTCACGATCGGCGTGATCCGGGCGACGGTCAGGCCCGTGAAGATCTCGTCGAGGCGGGTCCAGTCGTACGCCGGGTCGTTCGGGTCCGTCGGGTTGGCGGGGCGCGTGGGCGCCACGGCCGACCAGAGGACGTCGATGCGGGTGACCTTGGCGCGGGTCTGCTTCACCGCCTCGACGCGGGCGGGGATCTCCGCCAGCGGAGCGGTGGTGAGGACGTCGTCCTGCACGGCGGCCACGCCGGCGACGCCGGTCGCGGGGATGGCCAGGGCGGCGCCGACCGCGGCGGTCGCCGCCAGTCCGATCAGGGCACGCCGGGGCGCGAATGCCTGTGGTCTCACCGGTCTCGTCTCCTCATCCAGGGCACGGGCGGCGGGGATGGTACCAACGATGGGCCCGGACCCCGACCGGCCGGGGCGGCCTTACGGACCTCTAACGCCTGTCGTCGAAGAACGCGCGCAGCAGGCCGAGCGCCTCGGCGGCGAGGACGCCCCCCTGGATCTCGACGCGGTGCAGCAACCGGGGGTCCTGGAGCGGGTTGATCACCGAGCCGGCCGCCCCGACCTTCTGGTCGGGGGCGCCGAAGACGACGCGGGCGACGCGCGCCTGCTGGATCGCGCCGGCGCACATGGGGCACGGCTCGAGGGTGCAGTAGAGGACGGTCCCGAGCAGGCGCCACCCGCCGAGCGTGACGGCCGCGGCCCGCAGGGCCAGCACCTCCGCGTGCGCCGTGGGGTCGCCGCGGGCCTCCCGCTCGTTGTGCGCGGCGCCGACCACCTCGCCGTCGCGCACCACCACCGCCCCGACGGGGACGTCGCCGTGGTCGGCCGCCTCGGCCGCCTCGCGGAGCGCGACCCGCATGAAGTGCTCGTCGCGCGGGAAGACGCGGGTCATGGCGGGACCCTACCCGTGGGGGGTACCCTGCGGCGGTGCGCATCGTCGCGGTCAGCACGGGCCTGCCGGCCGACCTCACCTCCGGGTCCCGCACCGTCCTGAGCGGCATCGTGAAGGCGCCGGTCGACGGGCGCGTCGCCGTCGGGCCGACGGGCCTCGCCGGGGACGGGCAGGCCGACCTCTCGGTGCACGGCGGCCCCGACAAGGCCGTGTACGCCTATCCGCTCGAGCACTACGCCCACTGGGCGGCGGAGCTCGGGCGCGACGACCTCGCGCCGGGGCACTTCGGCGAGAACCTCACGGTCGAGGGCCTGCCGGAGGACGAGATCGCGATCGGCGACGTGCTGCGGTCCGACGGGGCGCTGTTCGAGGTCAGCCAGCCCCGCGTGCCGTGCTTCAAGCTCGGGATGCGGATGGGCGACCCCGGGTTCCTGAAGCCGTTCCTGCGCAGCGGGCGCGTCGGCTTCTACCTGCGGGTGCTCGAGACCGGATCGGTCGGGGCCGGCGACGCGCTGCGCCGGGAGCACGCGGCGGAGGGGTCGATGACCGTCCGCGGGGTCGCGGCGCTCCTGCTCGACTCCGCCTCCGCGGACGACCTGGCCCGGGGGGCCGAGGTCGCCGCCCTCCCCCTCGCGTGGCGGGAGGGGTTCGCGAACCGGGCGATCGCCCTCAGGCGGCGGCCTGCATGACCAGCAGGGCGGCGTACCCGGCGGCGTAGGAGCCGGTGAGCGCGATCGGGACGGCGCGGGGCAGGTCGCGCACCCGGAAGTCGCTCGTGGCGAGGAAGGCGAGCTTCACGAGGTCGCCGGCGAGCATCAGGGCGCCGAACGCGACGACGTGACCGCCCAGGTCGCCGTCGCGGGCGAGGGCGACCGTCATGCAGACGTGGCCGGCGAGCATGAGGGGGATGAACGCCATGCCGACGACCTCGCGCTCGAGCAGGCGGTCGGCGACGGCGGCGAGCAGACCGGCGGAGAGGACGGCGAGCAGGATCACCTGCGCGAGCCGGATGCCGTCGGCCCCGTCGGCCGCCCGCCCGAGGGCCGTGACGAGCGCCGCGACGCCCACCACGATCCCGGCGCCCTTCAGGGCGGTCTCGAGCCACCCGAGCGGGCCCCACTGCCCCACGTGCCAGTCGCGGCGCACCGGCTCCGTCACGGCGCGGGGCAGATCGCGGCGCCGGCGGGGATGACGGCGCGCGCGGCGGCGGCGTCGAAGCCGCCGGTGCGGACCACGTCGGCGGGCGAGGCGCCGCCCCCGTCGACGGCGACGGCGTAGTGGTGCAGGCCGTCGGGGCTCACGGTCGCGGCGGCCGCGGGCCCGCAGAGGCGCGCGACCTCCTGGTCGACGAGGCGGACGTCCGCCTGGCGGGCGGCGGCGGTGATGCGCCCCTCCGGCGGCGACGCCGGGCCGGGGCCGACCACGGCGAGGACCCCGACGACGATCGTGCCGGCGGCGAGGACGCCGAGGCCGGCGTGGCGCAGGGTGCGGCCGTCCCGCGAGCCGCGCCAGGGGGGCGCGGCCTCGGGGAGCGGGCGGGCGAAGCGCCCCCGGCGCGCCGGGGGGAGGACCGCCGCGACGGGCGCGAGGCACGCGATCACGGCGACGCCGACCTGGGAGGCCTCGAGGCTCGCGAGGCCGAGCATCCGGAGCGGCAGGCAGGCGACGGTCCAGAGGGCCGCGAGCGCCAGCACCGCCGCCGCGCGGTGGACGCGGCCCCAGGCGGTCCAGGTGCGGGCCGCGCGGCGCCACGGGGGCAGCGCGAGGTAGGCGTCGACGCGCCGGCGGCGCCAGATCGCGCGGGCCGTCTCGCCGACGGGGCCGCCCGCGGGGCCGAGCAGCGGCTCGAGCTGCTCCGCGACCTCGGACTCCAGCTGGGCCTGGCGGCGCAGCATCCCCTCGGTGCGCTCCCGCGCCAGGCGCTCCCGGCGCCCCGAGGGGCGGCCGATCGGCGCGGACGCCGCCGTCACGACGGCTCCCCGACGGCCATGCGCACGATCTCGTCGGGGTCGTCGGACATCTGGATGAGGTCCATGTCGCTGCGGCCGACGAACCCGTCGTCGAGCAGGCGCGCCTGGATCCAGCGCACCAGCCCGGCCCAGTGGGACACGCCGCACAGCACCACCGGGAAGCTGCGGGCCTTCCCCGTCTGGATCAGGGTGAGCGCCTCGAACAGCTCGTCCATCGTCCCGAACCCGCCGGGGAACACGATGTAGGCCTCGGCGTACTTCACGAACATGGTCTTCCGGACGAAGAAGTACCGGAAGGCGATCGCCAGGTTCACGTAGTCGTTGACGGCCTGCTCGTGCGGCAGCTCGATGGTGCACCCCACCGACATGCCGCCGGCCTCCGACGCACCCCGGTTGGCGGCCTCCATGATCCCCGGCCCGCCGCCGGTGATGACGGCGTACCCGCGCTCCACGAGCCGGCGGCCCACGTCGCGCGCGAGCTCGTAGTGGGGGTTCTCGCTGCCGATCCGGGCGGAGCCGAACACCGACACGGCGGGGCCGACCCGGGCGAGGGCGTCGAAGCCGTCGACGAACTCGCCGAGGATCCGCAGGACGCGCCACGGATCGCTGTGCAGGAACTCGGGGTCGCTGCCGCGCCCGAGGAGGCCCGCGTCGGCGTGCCCGAGGGCGGCCTCCCCCGGTCCGCGGGCCCCGAGGCGGCCGCGCCGCTCGAGGCTCACCGGTCCGCCGATCCGACGTGCCGCACGAGCGCGTCGAGCGGGAGGCGGGCGGCGCCGGCGCTCCACCGGGCCACGTCGCGGCGGGCGGGGTCGCGGGGTCGCTCGGGGGACCCGAACGTCAGGACGATGACGGCGCGCTCCGGCGCCTCGATGCCGAGGGCGCGGGCGAGCGCGTCGCGGTCGGCGATGCCGTTCGGGCACGAGGTGACGCCCTCCGCCCAGGCCGCGAGCATCATGTTCTGGGCGGTGCGCCCCGCGTCGAAGTCGACGAGGCCGCCGCCGGGGCTCACGACGAGCACGACCACGAAGCCGGCGGACATGACGTTGCCCGCGGCGTAGACGGCGTCCGCGACGGCGGGGACCGCCTCGCCCTCGACCACCACGAACCGGCAGGGCTGCCGGTTGCGGGCGCTGCCGGCGAGGCGGCCCGCGTCGAGGATCGCGGTGCGCACCGTATCCGGGACCTCGGCGCCCGAGTAGCGGCGGGCGTCGCGCTTGCTGGCCACGGCGAGGTGCACGTCCATGCCCGGGCAGGTTAGACGACGGGTCGCGGGCCGCGACCCGGGTGTCAGGCGGCGGCTTCGGAGCGCTGCGTGTGGGAGACGCAGAACGGCGTCCCCCAGATCGGCTCGCGCCCGCACGGCTTGCCCTTGCGGTTGAGGGCGGCGCAGCGGGGGGTGGAGCCGTCGAGCCCGGACGAGCCGCGCTCCTGCTCGAAGAAGGCCCGTGCGCGGGTGAGGTGCGCCTCGATCACGCGGGAGGTGCGGAGCTGGTCCTGGGCCCGCATGAGCGACCGGGCCGAGGAGAAGAGCGACCGCGCCGCCATGGGCTGGGAGCGGGGGTCGGCGGCGAGGCGGGAGATGCCGGCCTCGCAGACCTGGAGCAGGTAGCGCTCCGACCAGCCGGGCCGACGTGGGTCCGGCATGAGGGACGGCCGCAGCGCCGTCCAGAGGTCTCGCGTGAACCGCTGCATGGCCGCGGCGCGGCTCATCGGCAGGTCGGAGGGCGGTACTCCCATGGTTGCGGCCATGGCCGGGATGACACCAGAATCCAGACAGGCTGTCAAGAGTCTGTCGAGGTTTATTCTTCCCAATGGTGGTCCCCGATCCCCCCCGCGCCGGGGGCGGGACGGGATAGCCTGGACAGGTTGTCGAGATTTGATCCAGCCGTGACCCCGCTGACCACCGACACGACGCCGACGACCCCACCGGGCCTCCTGCGCATCGGGGAGCTCAGCCGCCGTCACGGCGTCAGTCCGGACCTGCTCCGGGTGTGGGAGCGGCGCTACGGCCTGCTGGAGCCCGAGCGCTCCCCCGGCGGCTTCCGGCTCTACACGCCGAAGGACGAGGAGCGCGTGCGCGCCATGCGCCGCCACCTCGCCCAGGGGTTCTCGGCCGCCGTCGCGGCCCGCATGGCCCTGCGCGCGCCGACGCCGCCGCCCTCGTCCGAGCGCCAGGGGGCGATGGACAGCGCCCTCGACGAGCTCGGCGCCGCGCTCGAGGCGTTCCAGGACGTCGAGGCGCAGGCGGTGCTCGACCGGCTGCTCGCGACGTTCAGCGTCGAGGCCGTCCTCCGCGACGTGGTCCTCCCCTACCTCCAGCGCCTCGGGCGCCGGTGGGAAGAGGGCGAGATCTCGATCGGCCAGGAGCACTTCGCCAGCGCCGTCCTGCGCGGCCGGCTGCTCGGCCTCGCCCGCGGGTTCGACGTCGGCGTCGGCCCGCGCGCGCTGCTCGCATGCCCGTCGGGCGAGCGACACGACCTCGGGCTGCTGTGCTTCGGCATCGGGCTGCGCGAGCACGGCTGGCGCGTCACCTACCTCGGCGCGGACAGCCCCATCGAGACGATCCGCGACACCGCCGGGCGCCTCGACCCGGACCTCGTCGTCGTCTGCGCCGAGCGCGAGGAGCCGCTCGACGCCGTCGTGCACGAGCTGCGCGAGCTGTCGGCCGCCCACCCCCTCGCCCTCGCGGGACGGGGCGCCTCGGTGGAGACGGCGCACGCCGCGCGCGCCTCGCTGCTGCAGGACGCGCCCATGGCCGCCGCGGCGCGGCTGGCGAGCGAGTGGACGTCCCGGGGAAAGGTGCGTGAGACCCGGCCCAGCGGGTAGCCTTCGCCACCATCCGAGCGGAGGGGAGGCCGATGACGGAGTTCCTCAACACGACGATCAACGGCCTCTCGAGCGGGGCCATCTACGCGCTCGGGGCCATCGGGTTGTCGCTGGTCTACGGCATCCTGAAGCTGGTCAACTTCGCGCACGGCGACTTCATGACCCTCGGCGGCTACGTCGCGTTCGCCATCAACGTGAGCGCGGGGATGCCCCTCGTGGTCGCGTTCCTCGGCGCGATCGCCGCGGTCGCCGCCCTCGGCCTGGTCCTCGAGTGGGGCATCTGGGCCCCCATGCGCCGCCGCGGCGCGGGCGTCATGCAGCTCCTGCTGCTCTCGATCGGCCTCGCCTTCGTCATCCGCAACCTGATCCTCTTCCACTGGGGCGGTGACGACCGCTCGCTCGACGTCGACCAGTTCCAGTCGTGGAACCCGTTCGGCGGCGTCCAGATCACCGCGATCCAGGTGACGGTGATCGTCACCGCCGGCGTCGTCCTGCTGGTCGTCGCGACGATGCTGAAGTCGACGCTGATCGGGAAGACGATGCGGGCCCTCGCCGACTCCTTCGACCTGGCCGAGGTCTCCGGCGTCAACACGAAGCGCGTCGTGACGTACACGTGGCTGCTCGCGGGGTCCCTCGCCGGCCTCGCCGGCGTCCTCGCCGCCGTCTACACGACCCTCACCCCCAACACGGGGTGGTTCCTGCTGCTGTCGATCTTCGCGGCGGTCGTGCTCGGCGGCATCGGCAACGCCTACGGCGCGCTCGTCGGCGGCGTCGTGCTCGGGCTGGTGCAGGAGTGGTCGACGATCTTCTTCGCGGCGACCTACAAGGAGGCCATCGGCTTCGTCGTCCTGATCCTCGTGCTGCTCCTCCGGCCGCAGGGCATCTTCGGCCAGGCCCGGACGGTCTGAGGCCGTGGACCCCCTCCTCGCATTCGGCTTCTGGGCCTTCGTCCTCACCTTCGCCGGGATCTACGCGATCTTCGTCCTCGGCCTGCAGGTCGAGGTCGGCGACACCGGCCTCATCAACTTCGGCCACGTCGCGTTCATGGCGATCGGCGCCTACACCACCGGCCTGCTGCTCACCAACGACGTCTCCATCTGGATCGCGATGCCGGTGGCGATCATCGCGGCGGGCGCGGCGGGCGCCCTGCTCGGCATCCCGACCCTGCGCCTGCGCGCCGACTACTTCGCGATCACGACGATCGCGGCCGGGGAGATCCTGCGGATCACGATCGAGAACGAACAGGAGACCACCGGCGGCACCCAGGGCCTGCGCGGGGCGAGCGGCCCGTGGCGCGACTTCAACAACGACGTCCTCGACACGTTCTCCGGGTGGGGCATCGACCTCGACCGGCGCGTGCCGCTGCTCGTGATCGTCTGGGTGACCCTCGTCCTGGTGGGGCTGCTGCTCGTGTACCTCGGCCGCACCCCGTGGCGGCGTGCGCTGCGGGCGGTGCGCGAGAACGAGGAGGCCGCGGCGGCGTCGGGGATCCCGGTGTTCTCGTACAAGCTGCAGTCTCTGGTGCTGGGCTCGGCCATCGCCGGCCTCGCCGGGGTGCTGTTCACCTTCTACTCGACGACCCTCTTCCCCGAGAACTTCGAGCCCATCTTCACCTTCGTCGGCTTCGCGATCCTCATCCTCGGCGGTATCGGCTCGTACTTCGGCGTCGTCGTCGGGTCGATCGTGATCGGGTTCATCGTGTCCGGCACCCGGTTCCTCGACTTCCCGCTCGAGGCCGACAAGGTCGCCGCCCTGCGCTTCGTGCTGGTCGGGCTGATCATCATGGCGATGATGGCCTTCCGGCCGCAGGGGCTGTTCGGCAAGAAGGAGGAGCTCCATCTCGACGCCTGACGAGGCACCGGCGCCCGTCGACGCGACGGCCCCCCTGCTCGACGTGCGCGACCTGAGGGTCCGCTTCGGGGGCCTGCAGGCCGTGGCCGGCGCCACCTTCGACGTCCGCGCCGGCTCGATGACCGCGCTGATCGGGCCGAACGGCGCGGGCAAGACGACGGCCTTCAACCTGCTGACCGGCTTCATCCGCGCCGACTCGGGGGCCGTCCGGTTCGCGGGCACCGACATCTTCCGGGAGCGGCCCGACCGCATCTCCCGCCTCGGAATGGTCCGCACGTTCCAGCTCACCCGCGTGCTGTCGAAGATGACGGTGATCGACAACGTGATGCTGGCCGCGCCCGACCAGCCGGGCATGCAGCTCCACAACGCCCTGTTCCGCCGCTCCGCCTGGCGCGCCCGGGAGGCCGAGGTGCGGGAGGAGGCGATGACGCTGCTCGCCGAGGTCGGCATCGAGAAGCACGCCGCGTCGTACGCGGCGACGCTCTCCGGCGGTCAGCGCAAGCTGCTGGAGCTCGCCCGCGCGCTCATGACGCACCCGCGCCTCGTGCTGCTCGACGAGCCGATGGCCGGCGTCAACCCGACCCTCGGGCGGCGCCTCCTCGACTACCTCACCCGGCTGCGCTCCGAGCGCGACCTCACGATCCTGTTCGTGGAGCACGACATGGACGCCGTGATGGAGCGCTCCGACGAGGTGATCGTGATGGCCGAGGGCGCCGTCATCTCCCGGGGCCACCCCGACGAGGTGCGGCGGGACGCGCGGGTCATCGACGCGTACCTCGGGGCGGAGCCGACGCTCTCGTGACCGACGCCGCCGCGACGCCGGTGCTGGAGGCCGACGGCCTCGTCGGGGGCTACGTCGCCGAGGCCGACATCCTCCGCGGCTGCACCCTGACCGCCGCCGACGGCGAGATCGTCGTGGTGATCGGCCCGAACGGCGCCGGCAAGTCGACGCTCGCGAAGGCCGTGTTCGGCCTGGTGAAGGTGCGCGAGGGCCGGGTGCGTCTGCGCGGCCACGACATCACCGGGGCCGCGCCCCACGAGGTCACCGCCCTCGGCATGAGCTACGTGCCGCAGGTCTCCAACGTGTTCGGCTCCCTGACCGTCCAGGAGAACCTGGAGGTCGGCGGCGTGCTGAAGCGCGGCCTGATCAAGGAGCGGATGGACAGCATGATGACGCTGTTCCCGCGCCTCGGGGAGCGGCGGCGCCAGCGCGCCGGGACCCTGTCCGGCGGGGAGCGCCAGATGCTCGCGATGGCGCGGGCCCTGATGCCCGACCCGACGGTGCTGCTCCTCGACGAGCCGTCCGCCGGGCTCGCGCCGCGCGCCGTCGGCGAGGTGTTCGACACCGTCGTCGAGATCAACCGCGCGGGCGTGACCATCGTGATGATCGAGCAGAACGCCCGTCGCGCCCTCGCGCTCGCCGACCGCGGCTACGTGCTCGAGGGGGGCCAGAACCGCTTCGAGGGCCCCGGCGACAAGCTGCTCGTCGACCCCCAGGTGGCCGAGCTGTACCTCGGCGGCGCGGCCCCTCCCGCCGCGGGCGCGCCCGACCGCTGAGAGCCGGGCGCCGGTGCCGGCCGGCGGGGCGTGCGCCCCGCCGGCCGGCGGCCGTGCGTCCTACTCCTCCGTGATCGTGATGACCTGGTCGCTGTCGACCAGCTTGCCGCCCGTGTAGCTCCAGGTGGCGTAGTTGGCCGAGGCGGGGTCGCCGTTGTCGTCGAAGTCGATCGGACCCGACGCGCCCTCGTAGTCGATGTCCTCGCCGTCGGCGAGCGCCTGCAGGGCCTCGCTCATCTGCTCGTACGTGTACTTGTCGCCCGGGGGACCCGAGACCGCCTGGAGGTTCGCGGCGATGTCCGCCGGGTCGCTCGAGCCCGCCGCCGCCGCCGCGAGGGCGAGCAGCACGACCGCGTCGAAGTTCTGCGCGTCATAGGTCTGACGGGGCTTGTCCAGCTCGGTGTTCCACAGGGTGTCGAACGCCGCGCCGGCCGGGGCCTCGAGGGAGGTCGGGACGGTGCCGCGGATGCCCTCGGTCGTCGGCTCGCCGGCGTCGCCGGGCAGGTCGGGGGACCGGAGGCCGTCGCCGGTGAACGTGCGGGCCGGGTCCCAGTTGCCGGTGCGGACCAGCGCCGGGCCCATCTTCGCCCAGGTGCCGGTGTAGTCGATGATCATCCAGCCGTCCGGGTTCCCGCTCGCGATCTGCTGTGCCTCCGAGTTGAGGCTCGTCGCGTCGGGGTTGTAGGCGACGTTCTTGCCGATGGTGCCGCCGCCCGCCTCCCACGCCTTCGTGAACTCCTCGACGAGCGCGGTGCCGTACGAGTCGTTGCGGTGCGCCGTGTTGACGGTCGCGTCGGCGCCGATCTCCTCGGCCATCACCTGGGCGATGACGCGGCCCTGGATGGCGTCCGACGGCGGCGTGCGGAACACGAGGCCGTCGTCGTCGAGCGTCGTCAGGTCGGGGCCGGTCGCCGAGGGGGTGACGAGCGGGATGCCGGAGGCGATGGTCACGTTCTCCGCCGTCGGGATCAGCTCGGGGGTGGCCCACGGGCCGGCGAGGCCGGCGACGCCGTCGCTCTCGATGAGCTTCGTCGCGGCCTCCTGGGCGGCCTGCGGGTCGGTCTTGGTGTCCTCGGTGATCAGGGTCAGCTCGAGGCCGGTGTCACCGGCGCCCGCGTTGACCTGCTCGGCCGCGAGGTTCGCCGCGTCGGAGCCGGGGCCGCCGAAGTCGGCGAGTGCCCCGGTGAGCGGGACCAGGACGCCGATCTTCAGCTCGCCGACGTCACCGCCGCCGCCGCTATCGTCGTCCCCGCAGCCGGCGACGATGCCGCCGAGTCCGAGCACCCCCACCATGAGGAGGGACGCCATGGTGCGCCGTCGAATCATTCGAGCCCCTTTCGTGTCCGGCGCGCGTATCGGGAGGCGCGTCGATGCGGGCGAGCCTACCCCTCGCCCGGCGTACCTGAAAAGCACATGACCGTCCGGTGCCGTCTCTCGGAACCTTCGGACATGCCGGGGGTGATGGCGTTGCGCCACGCGGTCTTCGTCGTCGAGCAGGGCGTGCCGCCCGAGCTGGAGCACGACGGCCTCGACGCGACGGCCCTCCATCTGCTCGCCGAGGGCGACGGCGCGATCGTCGGCTGCTGCCGGCTCGTGCGCGACGGCGGGGCGATGCGGCTCGGGCGGATGGCGGTCGCCGCCCCCGGTCGCGGGCGGGGCGTCGGGGCCCGGCTGCTGCGGTTCGCCGAGGACGTCGCGCGGGACGCGGGGGCGACGGAGGTCACGCTGCACGCCCAGGTCGGCGCCCGGGGCTTCTACGCGCGGGCCGGGTACGCGGAGGAGGGCGACGAGTTCCTCGACGCCGGCATCGTCCACGTCGCGATGCGGCGGGGTCTCTAGCCGCCGAGGGCGCGGACCGCGGCGGTGACGACGACCGCCGCGACGACGATCGTGAGGAACGACCCGCGGCGCCACGCCACCAGGAGGGCGGCGGCGACCCCCGCGGCCCGGGCGTCGAGCGCCCACGCGCCGCCGGACGTCAGGCCCTGCACCGCGACGAGGGCCGCGAGGAGCGCCGCGGGCAGGAGGTCGGTGATCCGCGTGACGCCGGGCGGCAGGCGGCGGCCGCCGAGCACGAGGGGGCCGGCGGCCTTCATGGCGTAGGTGCCGGCCGCCAGCGCGAGGACCGCGGCCCAGCTCACGGGACCCCGGCGCGGCGGCGGCCGACGAGGAGGCCGAGGCCCGCGCCCGCCGCCGACAGCAGGATCGGCACCCCGGCGGGGGCGACGGGCGTCAGCGCCAGCGCGATCGCGGCGCCGCCGAGCGCCGACGCCCGCGCCGCGGGCGACGTGAGGCGGGGGGCGAGCAGCGCGACGAACGCCCCCGGCACGGCCGCGTCGAGGCCGGTCGCCTCGACGTCGATCGCCCCGGTCAGCGCCCAGCCCGCGACGGTCCCGGCGTTCCACGGCACGAACACCGCGGCCCCCGTGATCCAGAAGGCGCGACGCGCCGTGGCGGGGTCGGGCTGCGCCGTCGCGACGGCGACCGACTCGTCGATCACGAGCTGCGCCGCGACGAGGCGCCGGCGGAGGCGGCCGCCGAGGAGCGGCGCGAGCGCCACCCCGAACGCCAGGTTGCGGGAGGCGAGCAGCAGCCCGGCGAGCACCGCGGCGGCGCCGGTCCCGCCGTCCGCCATGACGCCCACCGCGGCGAGCTGGGCGGACCCGGCGAAGACGAGGGTCGACAGCGCGACCGTCATCGGCAGGCCGAGCCCGGTCTCGGAGCAGAGGACGCCGAACGAGAGCGCGAACGCGCCGGCGACGACCGCGATGGCGGCGGCCTGCCGCACCACCGCGCCGTCGGCCCGGGTGCCGCGGACGGACGTCCCGCTCAGGGCACTAGTGTCCCGATGCGAAGGTTCGGTGGCACTTCCCGGCTGCATCGCGGCGCGATGCTGCGTCCTCGGCAGACCCGGTATTCCCGATACCGGGCCTGACCTGCGTCCTTGCCTCGCTTGCGATTCGCTCGGGAACCGCAGACGAACCTCCGAATCGGGCCACTAGACGATCAGCCCGCTGGCCTCGCGGGGACGCGCCGAGGCGCCGGCGTAGATCTCCCAGGCGACGGCGAGGCGGCGCACCGCCTCCTCCATCACCGCGGGCTCGTCGACGAAGGGGACCCGCAGCCGGTCCTCGTGGCGCCCCTCCGCCGAGAGGGCCTGACCGGGGACGACGTTGACGCCGCAGCGCTGGGCCACCTGGCCGAGCGCCCGCGCGTCGCCCGTCGGCATCCTCACCCACAGCGTGCAGCCGCCGCGCGGTGGCTCCCAGGTCCAGTCGGGGAGGTGCCGCGCGAGCGCGTCGGACAGTGCCGCGTACCGCTCGAGCAGGAACACCCGCCGCTCGGCGACCGCCTCGTCGAAGCGCGGCAGCAGCTCCGCCGCGAGGGTCTGGGCGAGGACGGGGCTGCCGAGGTCGGCGACGATCTTCAGGCGCATGAGGCGTTCGACGACCGGCCGCGACGCCCGGATCCAGCCGACGCGCAGGCCGCCCCACAGCACCTTGCTCGCCGAGCCGATCGCCACGGAGGACGCGTCCGGCGCGTGCGCGCAGATCGGCGCGGGCAGGGGGCGGTCGTCCATCTCCAGGTTCCGCAGCGCCATGTCCTCGACGAGCGGCACCCGGTACCGCGCCGACAGCTCGGCGACGCGGCGGCTGCGCGCCGGTGAGAGCACCGACCCGGTCGGGTTCTGGTGGGTCGGGACGAGGTAGACGAAGGCGGGGCGCACGCGCTCCAGCAGGTCCTCGAGGGCGTCCGGCAGCACGCCCTCGGTGTCGAGGGGGACGACGACCGGCCGCATCCCCGCGCCCCGGATGATGTCGAGGGCCCCCGGGTACGTCGCGTCCTCGACGAGCGCCGACTGGCCGGGGCCGCCGAGCAGGGCCGTCGCCAGGCCGATCGCCTGGTGGGCGCCGGTGGTCACGATGACCTCGTCCGGCCCGGTCGGCAGGCCGCCCGCGCTGATGTGCCCGGCGATGGCGACGCGCAGCTCCTCGAGACCCGCGGGCAGGTACCCCGCCCCCGTCACGTTGCGGGCGAGGCGCTCCGCCGGCAGCTCCGCGAGGACGCGGGTGACGAGCGAGGTCGGCGGGGGGCACGCCGCCGTCAGCTCGATCAGGTCGCCCCCTCCGCCGAGCATGCTGGCGTAGAGCTCGGCCGAGAAGGCGCGCTCGGCGGGGGGCCGCGTCTGCGGCGGACCCGGCACCCAGGTCCCCCGTCCCTGGC
Organism: Miltoncostaea oceani; assembly: GCF_018141545.1. GTDB lineage: Bacteria > Actinomycetota > Thermoleophilia > Miltoncostaeales > Miltoncostaeaceae > Miltoncostaea > Miltoncostaea oceani. Next base: position 3,218,101 of record NZ_CP064356.1, read on the forward strand.
GGCTCTCCAGCCGTCCGTCGTCCTTGAGGCGCCCGTACGCCCCGACCACCGTCGTGCGGCTGACCGCGATGCGCGCCGCCAGCTCGCGCTCGGTCGGGAGCACCGAACCCGGTGGGAGCTCGCCGCGGTCGATGGCGGCGGCGATGGCGGCGGCGAGGCGCTCGTAGAGCGGGCCGGGGCCGCCGGCCCAGGTGCCGATCAGCGTCGCGAGACGGGTGGGCTCGACCTTCACGGATACCAATATGGCATCAAAGGCTCTTGTCCGCCACCCTCCTGTCGGCTGAGATCAGTCCAATTACTCCGTGAGTATGCAATCAAGGTCCAATCTTGCCCGATTGGACTCTCACGGACGCCGAGCCGGGGTCGTTCCCGCCCGGCAACGGACCACGAGAGGGGACGAGGACATGCTCGACATCCACTGCGACGACTGCGGCCGGGTCCTGATCGGCCCGGGCCGGATCCTCTCGGTGACGGCCGTCGCCGAGGGCCTGCGGGTCGCCTACGTGTGCCCGTGCGGACGGCACGGGTCGGAGATCACGGGCCGCCGCCGCCGGCGCGCCCGCGCCGCGCGTCCGCTGCTGACCACCACCGCCTAGGAGGACACGTGTACAACCTCATCCACATCGCCACCTCGCCGGGTCCGCGCGACACGCGGCGCCGCCGCGAGCACGTCCCCGCGCCCGCGCCGGCGACGCCGTCGCCGCGGATCGTCGCGCCGGCCGCCGAGGCCCCGGCTCCAGCCCGGCCTACGCGGTCATCGCGGGGGGCGCCACCGCCGGCGTCTGCCACGACTCCAGGCGGTTGAGCCCGTCGAGGGCGGCGGTCTTGTAGCACTCGGCGAGGGTCGGGTAGTTGAACACGGCGTCGACGAAGTGGTCGACGCCGCCGCGGTAGGTCATGACGGCCTGCCCGATGTGGATCAGCTCGCTCGCACCCTCGCCGATGATGTGCACGCCGAGCAGCTCGCGGGTCTCCCAGTGGAAGATCAGCTTCAGCAGGCCGGTGCGGTCCCCGATGATCTGGCCGCGGGCGATCTCGTTGTACTGGGCCTTTCCGACCTCGTACGGCACGCCGTCGCGGGTGAGGTCCTCCTCGGTGCGGCCGACCGTCGAGATCTCGGGGATCGTGTAGATCGCGCACGGCACCAGCGCCGGCACGCTGCGGGCCGCGATGCCGAACGCGTGGCACGCCGCGAGGCGCCCCTGCTCCATCGACGTCGACGCCAGGCTCGGATGGCCGATCACGTCGCCGACCGCGTAGATGTGGGGGACGGCGGTACGGTAGTGCCCGTCGACCGCGAGGCGCCCGCGGGCGTCCGCGGTGAGGCCGGCGGCGGCGAGGCCGAGGCGCGCCGTCGCGCCGGTGCGGCCGATCGAGTAGAGCGCCTTCTCCGCGACGATGTGCTTGCCGCTCGCGAGCTCGATGCGGACCTTGCCGTCGTCGCCCTCGTCGACGGCCAGGTCGCGGACCTCCTCGCCGAGCCACAACGTCACGCGGCTGCGGCGCATGTGGAAGGCGAGCGCGTCCATGATCTCGGCGTCGATGTCCGGCAGCAGGCGGGGACGGCGGTCGATGATGGTGACCCGGACCCCGAGCGCCGCGAACATCCCGGCGTACTCGAGCCCGATCACCCCCGCGCCGATCACCGCGAGCGTCCGCGGGAGGCGGTCGAGGGTCACCGCGTCGTCGCTGGTGAGGATGCGGCGTCCGTCGAACGCGATGCCTCCGCCGCGCGTCGCGGTGGTGCCGGTGGCGATGACGACGTTGCGCGCCGTCAGGGTCCGGCGGCCGTGGCCGCCCTCCCCCTCCACGACGATGGTGTGGGGGTCGAGGAACGACCCGTGGCCCGAGTGGAGGTCGACGTCGTTGCGCAGGAGCTGGTGGCGGACGACGTCGGTCTCGTTGCGCACCACCTGGTCGGCGCGGAAGTGGAGGTCCTCCATCCCGACGTGCTGCTTCGCGGTGTACGAGGCGCCGTAGAAGCCGCGGTCGCGGTACCCGCTCAGGGCCATCGCGGCCTCGCGGAGGGTCTTGGAGGGGATCGTGCCGGTGCGGACGCAGACGCCGCCGACCCCGGACGTCCGCTCGACGACGGCGACCCGCTTGCCGAGCTTCGCGGCCTGGATGGCGGCACGCTGCCCGCCCGGCCCGGACCCGATCGCGATCAGGTCGTAGTCGTAGTCGCGCGTCTCCCCGCTCACGGTGGGGTTCTCGGCCACCGGGGCCCCCGACCGTAGCCGCGGGGTACGCCGGCGGCTCAGGCCGGCGGGCAGCCCTCGGCGCGGAGGCGGGTCAGCATCTCGACGAGGGTCTCGCCGACGAGGTCGAGGCTGCGGGCCGAGACCTTGTCGAGCGTGTCGCTCGTGCGGTGCCAGTGGGGGTAGTCGAAGTCGATCAGGTCGATCGACGGGATCCCCCGCTCGAGGAAGGGCGTGTGGTCGTCGAGGACCGCGGCGGCCGTCGTGGGGGGGAAGACCGACCCGGCGCCGACCGCGCGGGCCGCGCGCCGCAGGCGGCCCCACAGCGCGACGTCGGAGCTCGCCTCGCGCGGGATGGCGAGGTCCCGGTCCGCCACGAAGTCGACGATCACCACCGCGCGCAGGCCCGCGCCGCGGGTGCGCGCGTGGTGGCGGCTCCCCCGCAGGCCGTCGCGCAGGAAGTCGTCGGAGCCCCGGGGGCTCTCCTCGCCGTCGAACATGACGAACCGGATCGGCCGCTGGCAGGCGCGCTGGCCGGTGCGGAGCGCCCGGGCGAGCTCGACGACGACGGCGGTGCCGCCCGCCCCGTCGTTGGCGCCGACGAACCCCGGGATGTCCTTGGTGTCGTAGTGCGCCCCGACGAGGATCGGCGCGCCGCGGCCGGGCAGGCTCCCGACCACGTTGCGCAGGCCCCCGGGGACCGCCTCGAAGCGCCCGCGCGGCAGGTCGCGGCGCAGGCGCGCGGCGAGGCGGCGCGAGGCCGCCGATCCGGCGGGGCGGGGGCCGAGGCGCACCTGCGAGCGCAGGTCGGCGAAGGCGCGCGCCGCGTCGAAGCGGTCGACGGCGGGGGCGGCGGCCGGCGGGGCGGCGCCGCCGTCGCCGCAGCCCGCGAGCGCGAGGAGGGCGACGGCCACGGCGAGGACGGGCGCGAGCGCGCGCGTTCGTGGCACCATCACCGGCGGAGCATCGCACGACCGGGGCCGGCGGCCCGCGGCGTGGGGTCGCTCCGGTCCCCGGACGGACATCGGGGAGCGGGATGGTGGACCGGGTGCCCCCGGCCCTCCAGTCCGGGGCGCGCCCGTCGATGACGGCATCCGGAACCCGTGCACGCCCGAATCGGAACGGAGGGACACGAGATGACGCCACCGCTCACCGACTGGGAGGACGAGCTCGGCCGGCTGCTCGCGCACCGCCTGCGCACCCGCGCGACGGAGCGCCTCGACGCGGGCGAGTGGACGGGCGCCGACCTCGAGGACGCGATCGAGGCCGCCGAGCGGCGCATGACGGGTCGCCAGCGCGAGCTGCTGTGGGAGGCCCTGACGACGGACGCCGCCCTCGGGGACGCCGCGTCCCGGACCGCGCGCGACGGGGACTCGACGCTGATCTGACGCACCGGCGCGCGGCCCGCGTGAGCGGCGCCGCCCGCCGTGGGAGGATCGCGGCATGGACGCGCTCCCACCCCCGCCGCCCGGCCTCGCCACCACGCGGACGGCCCTGCAGCGCGTCGCGACGCACATCGTGGCGCGGCGCCGCCACGACCTGACCGGCCGGTTCGGCCTGAGGGCCGCGCCCGGGGGGCTCGCGTCCCCCGCCGTGGGCGGCCACGACGTCGAGGTGGTCCGCACCGACGGCGACGTCCTGCTGGTGGAGCGCGGCGGCGCGGTGACGGCGACGCGCATGACGACCCTCGCCGACCTCGCCGCGGCCGCGGGGGTCGACCTGGCGGCGCCGTTCGCGGCGGGGCACGACGCGCCCCCCGTCGGCGACCCCGCCGCGCCGCTCGGCGTCGGCGCGGACGCCGCCCGCGCCCTCGGTCGCTGGTGGTGCTTCGCCACCACGGTCCTCGACGAGGTCACGGCGTGGATCGGCCCGGGGGCGACGCCGACCCCGGTGCAGCTCTGGCCCGAGCACTTCGACGTCGCCTGCGACGTCGCGTGGGGGCCGGCGGAGGGCATGCGCGCCAACCTCGGCGGATCGCCGGGCGACGGGTCCATCGACGAGCCGTACCTCTACCTCGGACCATGGGATGCCGCGCGACCCGGGGACCCCGCCTACTGGAACGCCTCCTTCGGCGCGGTCCTCACCCTCACGGCGCTGCGGGGGGAGGAGGATCCGCACGCCGCCGCCGTCGCGTTCCTGCAGCGGGGGCTCGGCCTGCTCGCCGCCGGCTGACGCCGGCGACCCGGCGCGCCCCTCGGGCGCGCCGGGCACGGTGGATCAGTCGTCGTCGTCGCCGTCGTCGTCGTCGGTGGGGACGGTGCGGCGGTCCACGGTCTCGCAGCCGGTGAGGCGGTCGAGCTGGTCGACGACCGCGCGGTCGCGGCCCGCGCCGCACCGGACGTCGTCGCGCTCGCCGTCGCGGGCCAGGATCAGGTCCGACCCGCCACCGCCGACGAGGAGGTCGTCGTCGTCGCCGCCGATCAGGCGGTCCGCGCCCGCGCCGCCGTAGAGGCGGTCGTCGTCGCCGAGGCCGAACAGGCGGTCCGCCCCGCCCGCGCCGCGCAGGACGTCGTCGTCGCCGGTGCCCCGCATCACGTCGGGCCCGGGTGTCCCCGTGCGGTTCGCGCCGTCGGAGGTGGCGGCCATCAGGAGGCCGGCGACGACGACCAGGGCCAGGCCGGCGAGGGCGACGGCCAGGCGGGGACTGCGGGCGAGGACGGTGCGCACGGGCTCTCTCCGGGACGGGTGCGGGGGTGTGCGGGCATACCCGTGCCGGGACCCCGCGAAACGGCCGGCACGGCGGTCCCGTGGCGCTCCCGGGGACCGGACGCCCGGGGGGCGCCGACGGCGAACCGTGTTACGGTGCCCCCCGGGCGGTCTCGCGCCGCCCTGCCCGCCGCCCTGTCCCCGCTGCAGGAGACCTGCTTCCTGAGACCCCTGCGACACCTCACGGCCCTCGTGGCCTGCGCCGTCCTCGCCGCCCTGTTGGCGTTCGGCGCGGGGACCGCCACCACCGAGCCGGCCGCGATCGAGGCCCAGCGCGCCCAGGTCGCCGAGCTCCAGGCCGAGCTCGACAGCTACAACACCCAGGTCGAGGTCGCCGCCGAGGCCTACAACGGGGCCCGGTATGAGTTGCAGCAGGTGAACGGCCGGATCGAGGAGAACACGGCCCGCACCCGCCAGACCGAGCGGGACCTGGGGGCGTCGCGTGAGGTCCTCGCCGAGCGCCTCCGGGGCCTGTACGCGACGCCGCAGCCGAGCCTTGCGGAGGTGTTGATCACCAGCGGCTCGATCGCCGCCGCCAGCGACCAGATGGACCTGTTGGACCGCGTCGGCAGCCAGGACGCCGAGGTCGTCGGTGGGTTGCGTGAGCACAAGGCGGCGTTGGTGCGCCTCCGCGCCCAGTTGGTGGAGGACCGGGCGACCGCCGCGGAGGCCGTCGCGGCCCGGGAGCGCGAGAAGGAGCGGATCGAAGGTCTGCTCGCCCAGCGTCAGGCCGTCCTCGATTCGGCGAGCGCCGAGTTGCGTGGCCTGATCCGCGCCGAGGAGCAGCGCAAGGCCGCCGAGGCCGAGGCCCAGGCCCGCCTCGCCCGCCAGCGCGCCGCCGCCGCCGCAGCCCCCACGGCCACCGCGCCCGCGGCCCCTGCCACGGCGTCCGCGCCGGCGTCGGAGCCCGCCGCCCCGAGTGCGCCGTTGCCGAGTGGCAGCGGCAACGCCGCCGCGGCGAGCATCGCGATGCAGTACCTGGGTGTCCCCTATGTGTGGGGTGGCGCGTCGCCGTCGGGTTTCGACTGCAGCGGCCTCGCCTCCTACGCCTACGCCCAGATCGGCAAGAGCGTCCCCCACTACACGGGGGCGATCTGGGCCGCGTTCCCGAAGGTCCCCTCCAGCGACCTCCAGGTCGGCGACCTCGTCTTCTTCCACGGCCTCGGGCACATGGGCATCTACATCGGTGGCGGCCAGTTCGTGCACGCGCCCCACACGGGCGACGTCGTGAAGGTCAGCCAGCTCTCGACCTACAGCGGCTACGTGGGAGCCGTCCGCCCCTAGGGCCGCGGGTCCCCGGGGCGCGCCACCCGCCGGTCACGGCCGGGGGCGCCGCCGCAGCCGGGGTGCGAGGTGGCCCGCCAGCCACCACGGGTCGAGCGGCGCCGGGTCGGTCATGCGGCCGGGGAGCACCGCCGCGGCGGCGATGCGACCGGCGACGCGCGCGGGTGGATCGCCGACGCCGCGGCCACGGAGGGCGTCGCGCAGCGCGCCCAGCTCACCGTCGAGCCAGACGTAGCGCGTCGGACGCCACCGCGCGTCCGGGGGCGCCTCCCGGCCGAGCGCCGCCGCGACGGCGCGGCTCGGGATGTCGAAGCCGCTGCGGACGAGCAGCCCCACCGACGCGCCGATGCGCAGGTTGACGTCGTGGACGTGCATCCGGTCGTCCCGCTGCAGGAACGAGATGGTCGCGGGCCCGCGGTAGTCGACGAGGTCGAGCAGTCGCGCCACCCCGCGCACGAGCCCCGGGGGCGGCAGGGTGGTCCGCTGGACGCACGCGACGCCCGTCCCGCGCGGGTAGTCGCGCAGGATGCGCGACGGCACCAGGGCGAGCCCGGAGGGCCCCCGCACGCAGTGCCCCACCCACCGCGGCCCCTCGACGCGCTCCTGCACGAGCGCGTCCAGTCCCGCGGCGACCAGCAGGCCCACCTGCTCGTCGCGCTCCGCCTCGGTCGCGGCCATCGTGATCCGGGCGACCGACATGTCGGAGTGGGAGATGACCGGCTTGACGATCGACGGGAGGGCCGGCCACGGCCCGTCGGGTCCGTCCGGGCCGACGGTGATCGTGTCGGGGTGGTCCACGCCCGCGGCGCGTGCCGAGTCGGCGAGGCGGCGCTTGTCGCAGAGGGCGTCGTACTGCTCCTCCGTGGGGCCGACGACGACCGCGTCGCCGAGGCCGGGGCGGCGGCGTGCGAGCAGGCGCACGAGGTCCTCGTCGACGGGGAGCACCACGTCGATGGAGGCGCGGCGGCAGGTGTCCTGCAGCCATGCGAGGAACGCATCCTCCCCGAGGTGCGCGGGCGGGTAGCGCAGCGGTCGCCGGCACCACCGCGAGGCGCCGCCGGGCACCCCCGCCGGGTGGGCCCCGACGACCGTCCACCCCGCCCGCGTCAGGGCGCGGCACGTCTGGACCCCGGCGCGGAAGCCCGTCCACAACACGAGCACCCGCGTGGTGGTCACGATGGCGGCGACCGGCGCACGACGCAGCGGAACCCGATGTGCGTGGTGGAGCTCTCGACGCTCTCGGACTGCCGGGCGGCGGGCCGGTACCGCAGGCAGTAGCTCGGGGCGCACAGGTGCGAGCCGCCCTTGATCACCCGGCGGGGGTGCACCTCGCCCGGCGCGACGCTCGCGGCGGCGTCGGTGACCCGGGGGTTCGCGGGGGCGCAGCACGGACGGGCGCCCCGGTCCGGGAGGGAGAAGTAGTCGCTCGTCCACTCCCAGACGTTGCCGGTGACGTCCCAGAGGCCGTGGCCGTTGACGGGGTAGGTGCCGACGGGCGACGTCCCCGCATGGCCGTCCTCGAGGAGGTTCTCCCAGGGGAAGCGCCCCTGCCACGTGTTCGCCATCGGCCGGCCGCCGGGCGCGAACTCGTCGCCCCACGCGAAGAGGGCCTGCTCGAGCCCGCCGCGGGCGGCGTGCTCCCATTCCGCCTCGGTGGGGAGGTCCTTGCCGGCCCACCGCGCATAGGCCTCGGCGTCGCGGTACGAGACCTGCGTGACGGGGTGGTCGCCGCGGTCGTCGACGGAGCTCCCCGGCCCCTCGGGGGTCCTCCAGGTCGCGCCGGGCACCCACCGCCACCAGTTGCGGACGTCGCGGAGGTCGACGGGGCCGTCGCTCGGCCGGAAGACGAGCGACCCGGGCACGAGCAGGTCGGGGTCGGCGCCCGGGTAGTCCGCGGGATCGGGGGCGACCTCGGCGTCGGTGACGTGGCCGGTGGCGGCGACGAACTCCGCGAACGCGTCGACGGTGACGGGGCCCCGGTCGATCCAGAGGCCGTCGACGGCGACGGGCCGCACCGGCGCCTCCTCGGGGTAGAAGGCGTCGGACCCCATGAGGAACAGGCCACCCGGCACCCACGCCATGCCGTCGCGCTCCTCCACCGCGATGCCTCCCCCGGCCCGGGCCGCCGTCCGCGGCCACCGTCGCCAGGATACGACGGACGGCTCACGCCCCGTCGGGTGGCCGCCCGCCGAGCGGCACCAGACGGGTCGCCTCGGGCGTGAAGCTGGCGCGGACGACGCGACCGGGGGCGAGGCCGAGGCGGGCGACCTCGGCCGCCCCGACCTCGGCGACGAGGGGGCCGACGCGCACCCGGACCCGGTCGCCGCGAGGGGTGACGGCCGCGACGGGGGCGCGGATCACGTTGAGGCCGGGCGCGGGCGGGCCGTCGGCGCCGATTGTGACGTCCCACGGGTGCACCACCGCCCCCACCGGCCCGTCGGGGCCGGCGGCGGCGTGGATGACGGCCCCCTGCTCCAGCACCACCTCCAGCCGGCCGCCGACGCGTCGCGCGGTGCCGGGCATCAGGTTGCTCCCCACGAAGCTCGCGACGAAGGCGTCGGCGGGTGCGTCGAGGAGCTCGGCGGGGGTCCCCATCTGCAGCACCCGGCCGGCGGAGACCACGCCGACGCGGTCGGCGAGGGCGGTGGCGTCGTCGATGTCGTGGGTCACGAGGAGGGTCGGCAGGCGCAGCTCGCGCAGCAGGCCGGCGAGCTCCCCCCGGACCCGGTCGCGGGTGTGGGCGTCGAGGGCGGAGAGGGGCTCGTCGAACAGCAGGACCCCGGGGTCGCTCGCGATCGCCCGGGCGAGCCCCACCCGCTGGCGCTCCCCCCCGGACAGGGCCCGCGGCCGCGCGGCCGCGAGGTGGGCGATGCCGAACCGCTCCAGCAGGTCGTCGACCCGGCCGGGCCCCGCGAACGCGACGTTCTGGCGCACCGTCATGTGGGGGAAGAGCGCGTACTCCTGGAAGACGTAGCCGACCCCGCGGTCCTCGGGCGGCAGGTCGATGCCCCGCTCCGCGTCGAAGAGCGCCCGGTCGCCGAGGGTGACGCGCCCCGACCGGGGGCGCACCGCCCCCGCGATCGCCCGCAGCACCGTCGTCTTGCCCGCCCCCGACGGCCCGACGAGGGCGACGGTCTCCCCGTCGCCGGCCTCGAGCGCTACCCCGAGCTCGAAGTGGCGTAGCGGAACCCGGATGTCGAGTCGGAGGAGCGCCACAGGAGCACCAGCTTCAGGCTGAGGAGGACGACCGCGCTGATGACGACGAGCAGGCCGCCGATGGCGAGCGCCACCTCGACGTCGAGGTTGAGGGCGTCGTAGATCGCGAGGGTCACGGTCTGGGTGACGCCCTGGAGGCTACCCGCGAACATGATCGTCGCCCCGAACTCCCCGATCCCCCGGGCGAGGCACAACGCGGCGCCGGCGCCGAGGCCGTTGGCGCTGAGGGGGAGCGCGACGCGCCAGAAGGTCCGGCCCGGTCCCGCGCCGAGCGTACGGGCCGCGAGGAGGAGGTCGTCGTCGAGGGCCTCGAACGACGCGATCGCCTGGCGCACGTAGAACGGGCCGGCGACGAACATGACGGCGAGCACGACAGCCGCCTGGGTGAACGCGAGGTCGATGCCGAGGGCCGACACCTCCTCGCCGAGGAGCCCGGCCCGCCCGAAGGCGGCGAGCAGGCCGATGCCGGCGACGGCGGGGGGCAGCACGAGGGGGAGCTCGACGAGGGTGATGAGGACGCTGCGGCCGGGGAACCGCCGGCGCCCGAGGAGGTAGGCGGCGGGGGTCCCGACGAGGAGGGTCAGCCCGAACGCGATCGCGTTGGTCTTGAGGGTGACGATGAGCGCGTCGACGACGACGGGGTCGTCGAGGTGGCCGAGCATCCGCGTCGGCGGGCTCTCCGTGAAGATCGCGACGATCGGGACCACGAGGAACGCGAGCGTCGCGACGACCGCCAGGACGAGCAGGATCGTGAACGGCCGCAGCGACCCGGGCCGGAGGGGGGACCGGCGGTGTCCGGCGTCCCCGGCGGTCACCACCCGATCACGTCGCGCGTGAGGGACCGCCGGGGCGCCGGCGCCGGCGGCGGCCGCAGGAGGAAGCCGGCGCGGGCGAGGACGGCGCGCCCCGCCGGTCCCGTCGCCCGGGCGACGAGGTCGCGTGCCTCCGACCGGTCGCCGCCCGACGCGACGACCGCGATCTCGTACCGGATCTCGGGCTGCGCGAAGGCCGGGATCGGGAGGGCCGTCACCCGGGACCCCGCGACGCGTGCGTCGGTGGAGTAGACGAGGCCGGCGTCGGCCTGGCCGAGCGCGACCTTGCCGAGCACGTCGCGGACGTCGGGTTCCCGGCTGACGACGTTGTCGAGGGCGTGGGTGAGGCCGAGGTCGGTGAGCGCCGCGCGGCTGTAGGCGCCGACGGGGACGCTCGTGTCGGCCAGGACCACCGCGACCCCGTCGCGGCCGAGGTCGTACACCGAGTCGATCCCGGCGGGGTTCGACCGCGGGACGACGACGACGAGGCGGTTGTAGGCGAGGGGCCGCGGCGCCTCGACCAGGCCGTCGCGGTGGAGGTCCCGGGTGAGGTCCGGCGCCGCCGACGCGAAGACGTCCGCGGGCGCTCCCCGCCGGATCTGCAGGGCGAGGGTGTCGGAGCCGGCGAAGCTGTACCGCGCCGCGGGCGTGATCTGCGGGAGCGCCTCGGTCAGGGACGCGGCGGCGTAGACGGTCGGTTCGGCCGCGCGGGCGGTGCCGGCGACGGCGACGGCGAGCAGGACGGCCGCGGCGAGCGCGGCGGCGAGGGCACGGGCGCCGGCCGTGGCGGCGCCGGTCACGCGGACGCCTCCCGGCCGACGGCCTCCAGGTCGTACCCGCCGATGAGGCCGGCGCGCGCACGGAATGCGTCGGTCCCGAGCAGGCCGAGGAGCGCGTCGGCGCCGGGGTGCGCCGTGTGGCGCTCGTCGATCCAGATCTCCACGACGTGGGTCTCGAGGGGGATGAAGCCGAGGCCGTGGTGGCGTGCGGCGGGGGCGAACGTCACGGCCGCCCCGCCGGTGAGCGCGGCGCGGCGGGCGGCGTCGACGTGGCCGGCGGCGCGGGCGGCGGCCGCGGGGAGGCGGTCGCCGGCGGCGCGGGCGAGGGCCTGCTGGCTCGCGGCGGAGTCCTCCCGCTGGATGAACGGGACGTCCCCGCGCAGGAGCGGCTCGAGGGCGCCCCGGTCGTGGTCGGGGTGGACGCCGACGCCGACCTCCCACCGCGTCAGGTGGATGCGCCGGACGCCCGCGGGCGCGGCGGGGAGCCGGCTTTCGGGTCCGTGGACGAGGCCGGCGTGCGCCCGCCCCTCGGCGAGCGCCGCGATGGCGGTGCCGGTGGTGCCGGGCACCGCGACGAGGCGGCGGGGTCCGTGGGCGCCGATAAGGGCGGCGCAGAGGCCGAGGATCGGGTCGCAGCCGACGACCACGAGGCCCTCCGGCGCGGCCCCGGGCACGAGGCGCACGGTCCCGCCGTCGGCGACGCCGTCGGGGGCCGCCCAGGCGCCGTCGCCGGCGACCAGCCCAGCGAGGGCGTGTGCGACGGGGCGGTCGCCGACGCGGGCGACGACAACGGGGGTCCCGTCGGCGAGGCCGTCGGCGGGGACGACGTCGGCGGGGTGCCCGAACAGGTCCTCGACGGTGGCCCCGAGGGCGCGCGCGATGCGCAGGGCTGCGTCGACCGACGGCACGTGCCGGCCCGCCTCGGCGGCGCCGATCACCTGTCGCGTCACGCCGGCGCGGGCGGCGAGGCCCGCCTGGGTGAGGGGGATTCGCTCCCGGGCGCGGCGCAGGGCGTTCGCCATGACGGGATCCTATCCCGATGACGGGATACCGGCGCAACGGTGGCGGGGGCGATGCGCGTTCGCGTTCCCCCGATCGTGGTCGGCACGCCCTGTCGGTACCGGCCCCCGGCTCCTACGGTCGGGGGCGACCCGTTCCCCCGACGAAGGGCGCGACGCGATGACGATGGACCACGAGACGGACCCGGCGGCGCACGTCCCCGCGGCGGACGGGTCGACCCGTTCGGCGTTCCTGAGGCGGGCCGCCGCGACGGGTGCCGCGGCGGCGGCGGGCGGCGGCCTGCTGACCGGCGCCGGCTCGGCCCTGGCGTCGGGCGGGAAGGGCGGCCCCGGCGCGCGTCGCGACGCGAGCCTGCACGACCGGCTGAACCGCACGTCGCACTGGGACCTGAACGTCGCGGACCTCGCGAGGGCGCGCGCCTGGTACGAGGGGACGACGAGGCTGCGGGTCGTGGCGGAGACGAGCGCGGACCAGGACTTCCCGAGCCTCGGGATCCGCGGCGGCCGCTTCGAGGGCGTGATGCTGCGCGACTCCGACGAGGACGCGAACGCCCCGATGCTCCACCTCGTCGAGTGGAAGAACCCGGCGCCGGTCGGGGTGGCCCACGCGTCGTACGGGCACGTCGGCTTCAACCGGATGGTCCAGATGTGCGTCGACCTCGACGCGACGCGGGAGGCGGTGATCGCCCAGGGGACGCAGCCGATCCTGCCGAACTCCGACTTCATCCGGCCGCCCCTGCACCCGCAGTTCCCGTCATCGCGGTACACGGCGTTCACAGCCCCCGACCACGAGGGCGTGTTCAACCAGTTCTTCGGCCTCGGGGTGGAGCGGTCGCTGCTCTACATGAACTTCAACACCGCCGACCTCGACCGGAACCTGCCGTTCTTCCTGGAGGTGCTGGGCCTCGACTTCAGCACCGGCATCAGCCAGCCGCCGCCGGGGAGCCCGAACGTCTACGGCGGCGACGGGTCGAACTCGACGTTCGACGGCGTGTTCATGCTGGCGCGGGGCAACACGCGGGTGAACCACGACTACCTGCAGTGGGACGTCTCCCCGAGCCTCGCGACCCCGTACCGGGAGCCGACGCACCGCGGGATGGTGCGCTGCGCGTTCCAGGTCGACGACATCGACGAGTGCCACCGGATGCTGCGCGCGAACCCGTGGGCGAGGAAGCGGCGCTTCACGTTCAGCCGCCCGGAGGAGTGGGACTTCGGGTCCGCCTTCGGCAGCCGGCGGGTGATCGAGCTCCGCGACTTCGAGGGCATCCGCTTCCAGCTCATCGAGCAGCCGGCGTACCCCTTCGCCCAGCTCCACCCCTTCGGCTACGACCCGCCCGGCGCGAAGCGGTAGGCGACGTTCCCGACCCCGGCCGGCCCGGCGGCGCGTGCGGCGCGCTCGCCGGGGGGGACGGGGTCGGCGATCAGTTCCCCGGTGACCTCGCAGACGCCCGCCAGCGTGTTGTAGACGGTGCCGTGCTTCCGGAGGTTGTGGTGGAGGAGGGCGACGCGGCGTGGCTCCTCGTCGGTGACGACCCTCAGCTCGTACCGGATGCGCGTGAAACGCGGCGGCGAGTCCTGACGCTCGATCTCCACGGTCACCGACGCCCCGGCGTGGGCGAAGGGCAGTATCTGCGAGAACCGCTCCACGTTCTTGAGGAGGCAGGCCGCGAACGCACCCGCGAGGAGCTCCGCGGGCCCGGGCAGCTCGTCGCCGGGTGCGGGGGAGCTGTCGAACGCGATCCGGCTCCCCCCGGCGTCGATCTCGGATCGGCCGGGGCGGACGGTCCTCGCACGCACCGCGTAGGACATCGGGGGCGCGGGGGCGGACGGCATCCGCCGGCCGGGGGGATCGGCGGTGGTCATCGCGACCCCGGCTCCGCGGGCCCGGGTCCTCCCTCGCCGGCGCCGTGGACGTGGTCGTCGCCCCGGGGGACCGGGTACTCGGCGCCGCACCACTCGCAGTGCGTCTCGACGACGTCGCTGTCGTCCGCGGCGCCCGGGCCGGGGGCGGGCGTCGTCGGCGCGACCCCGCAGCTCGGACATGGGATGGGCTCGGTGGGCGTCCTCGGCGGGGACATGGGGGCGTTCCTCCTGGCGTACGGTGCGGCGTCCGGGGGACGAGGCTAGACGGGGGGCGACGTCCGTTCGACGGTTCGTTCTACGGGCCGGGCACCGTAGGAAGCCGCACGGGTGCCCGGACCCGCCCCGAACCCGATGCCGGCGGGTGGGCGGTCACCCGAAGCGGCCCGACACGTAGGCCTCGGTGCTCGGGTGGGTCGGGGTGCTGAAGATCACCCCGGTCGGCCCCGCCTCGACGAGTCGGCCGGGCTCACCCTCGTTCTCGATCGTGAAGAACGCCGTCCGGTCCGACACGCGGGCGGCCTGCTGCATGTTGTGGGTGACGATCACGATCGTCAGACGCCCCCTCAGCTCCGCGATGAGCTCCTCGATCCGCAGGGTCGACTGGGGGTCGAGCGCGGAGCACGGTTCGTCCATCAGCAGGACGTCGGGCTCGACCGCGAGGGCGCGGGCGATGCAGAGGCGCTGCTGCTGCCCGCCGGACAGGCCGCCCGCGGGCGCCCCGAGGCGGTTCTTGACCTCGTCCCAGAGGCCGGCGCCGCGGAGGGTCCTCTCCAGCAGCTCCTCCCGCGCGTCGCGGCGCAGCCGCATCCGCGTGTAGCGGGGACCCGCCCACACGTTGTCGGCGATGGACTTCGTCGGGAACGGGTTGGGACGCTGGAAGACCATCCCGATCGCCTGGCGGATCGCGACCGGGTCGGCGCCGCGTCCGTACACGTCCCGGCCACGCAGCAGCACCTGTCCATGGCAGCGGGATGTCACGTGGCGGTTACTCCGGCGGCGCCCGTGTTTCAGCGCTGTCCCCGTGCTGTGGCGGGGCCGGAGGGGGACGCGGCACGCGCGCCGCCGAGCGTCCGCCGCGGGGCGATGCGGAGCCCGCGGGACCGGCCGCGGGGGCCGGCGCCGTCGGCGGACGGCGCGCCGGCCCCCCCGGGGTCAGCCCTGCGTGACGCGGTACATCGTGACGGTCCCGCTCACCTCGTTGGCGACGACGACCAGCGGGGCCCGGACGGGGCTCTCCTTCTCCGGCACGAAGTGGACGACCTCGGGACCCGAGTCCTGGCCGGGTGCGAGCGGCGACAGGCCGTAGTCGCGCCGGTTCGCCCACTGCACGAGCCGCGGGGAGGCCGGCGTCGACACGTCGAAGACCATCAGGCCGCCGACCCGCTCGAGCCCGACGAACGCGTAGGTGCGGCCGCGGACGGTGCCGACGGCGACGCCCTCCGGCTCCGGACCCTTGTTGTCGCTGCGGTCGTCCGCGACGTTCGCGTCGTTGGAGACGTTGAAGGCCGCGGGGACCTCGGCGGCGATGCGACGCTCGATCTGGTCGCCGCTGTCCCACACACGGGTGCCGGCGGTCGTCCAGATCGTCGCGGACCGGGCGCCGAACGAGTAGAGCGCCGTGTACACGCCGCCGGTGAGGCCGTCGGTGCGGGAGACGTTCAGCCGGCCCAGGGCCGCGGGGGCCTTCAGGCCCGCGGCGTCGGGGAACGCGGCGGGGTCGAGCACGACCGAGGACGCGCCGACCCGGACCTCGTCGCCGAAGCCGGTCCGGTCGCGGCCGTCGCCCTCGTTGGCGGAGATGAGGTAGTCGCGACCCCGGACCCGGAACGCGGCGAGGGCGTCGGGCATGTAGAGCCCCCGCACCGGCCACGTGCCGATGGAGATGCCGCCGCCGCGGTCGCTGGGGTCGAGCCCCTGACCGGCGACGGAGTGGTCGTTCCAGCCGAGCGCCGTGATCGAGACGACCCGGCCGGCGCGCAGGTCGATGCGGGCGATCGCGTTGTTGTCCTGCAGCGTCACGGTGGCGGTGCGGCCGTCCTCGTCGACGGCGATGTACTCCGGCTCGAGGTCCTGGGCGACCGTCGGCCCGGGGCCGTTGAGGCGCACCCCCGACGGGAGCTCGCCGTGCCGCGGGCCGCCGGCGTCGAAGTCGGCGAAGCCGACGCGCCGGACCTCGGGCCCACCGCTCCGCGTCAGGCCGGACGTGGCGACGATGGACACGGAGCCCTCGGGGTCCGTCTCGCCGGGTCCGTAGGCGGGTGCCTCGCCCTCGTCCGCGACGAGCACCTGCCGGCCGTCGGGCGTGAACGTGAGCATGTCGGGCAGCGACCCGACGGTGGCGCGCGCGATGAACTCCCCCGAGGGGGTGAGGAACACCACCGCCCCCGGCGCGGTGATCGGGGACGCCTCGACGGCGACCGCCACGAGGCCCCGGCGGGCGTCGACGCTGTTGGGCCCCGCACCGTACGGGGAGAGGTCGACGCGCCGCTCGAGCACGGGGCGGGCGGGGTCGGTGACGTCGACGATGTCGAGGCTGTTGCCGGTGCTGTTGGTGACGTAGAGCCGCGTGCCCTGCAGGGCGGCGGTCTCGCCGGACGTGCCGCCGGCGATGCCCGTCCCGTACGTGCCGAGAGGCGTGAGCGCGATGTCGCGTGGGGACGGCGCCCCGTGGGCCGCGCCGGCCGCGAGGCCCGCCGCTCCCACGACCACCGCCGCCGCCACGCATGCGCCCGCCCGGTTCCGTCGTGTGCGCCTCATCCACCCCTCCGAGTCGTCGTGGTGCCTGACGCGTCGAGGCTAGGAGGCGCCCGGTTACGCGGCGGTGACCAGGTCGGGAAGGGCGTGCAACACCTCGGGGCGCGGGGCGCCGGGGCGCCGCCGCCAGGCCCGTGAGGTGACGACCACCGCGGCATAGGCGCTCGGCCGGTTCATCCCGACGGGGTGACGCGGTGGGGCGGCGGGAGCGGCGACGATGGCGTCCGCGTCCGCGTCACCGGGAGGACCCGCCGACATGCCCGAGCCTCACGTGACCGACCCGCCGCAGCCGCACGGGTGGGCGGAGGAGCGCAGGAGGCGGCGGCGGGGGATGCTGCTGGGCGGCATGACCCCCCGCGCGGCGCTCGGGTGGATCGCCGTCTCGGCGGTGGTCGTCGCGACGCTCGGGGCGGTCCTCGGCTACGTCGTCGACGGGGACGCGTTCGACTCGTTCGGGGAGGCGCTGTGGTGGTCCGTCGTCACGGTGGGGACCGTGGGGTACGGCGACGTCGTCCCGACGAACGCGGCGGGCCGCGGCGTCGCGTCGGCCCTGATCGTGTTCACGATGGCGTTCTTCCCCGTCCTCACGGGGATCGTCACGGCGACGCTGATCGACCAGAACCGCCGCCGGGCGACGACGGACCGGCAGCGTGAGGACGACGAACGCCAGGCCGAGCTGCTCCGCCACCTGCGGGCGATCGAGGACCGCCTGACCCGCCTGGAGGAACGCGTCCGCTGACCGGGCGGCGCGGCCGGGTCGGGCCGCAACGGGCGGGGGCCCCGTCGTGGACGGGGCCGCCGGTCATGCGCCAGACAGGATTCGAACCTGTGACCTCCGGTTTCGTAGGCACGTGGAGACGGTTGTGCGCTATGCCCGCATAGGCACCATTCTCCAGCTAATAGCAGGCAATTTATCGGTTTCCGGCAACGGCCGTTCTGCGGCGGGAGAGGGCTTTCTGCGCTCGCTTTGTGGGGTAGGCGTGGGATTGACCGGGTTGGATGAGGAGCGTCACCGCGGGTTGTTGTGAAGGTCTCGGCCAGTGCCGCAGCGGGCTCGCTCGTCCCGCGTCATGCGCCTAGCCCGCCGACCGAGACCCTCGCCATGGCCGTGGTCCGGACGCCGCTCGCCTGTGGCCTGGGTCCTTCCGAGGGGCGTCTCGAAGCGATGGCGGTAGGCCTCGATCTCTGAGCACCACCAAGCCGCGCGGTCAGGCAGGGCAGACCCATGACCAGTTGAAGCGGAGGACGCAACGGCCGCCTAGGGCCTCGGCGCTCGTTACGGCTCCACGCCAACGAGGCGAGGATGGCCGTACCCTTGGCGGGGCGTCCAGACTCGCTCACTTCAGGGCCCACGGGATGCTCTCAGGAGCCGGCGGCCGGCGATCCTCGTCGATCTCCCAGTGCGGGAAGCTCGTGTCGGTCCGTAACCGGGTGCAGCAGCGCAGGACGACCGTCCAATGCTCAATCACCGACGCCATCGACGTTGAGGCCTCCTCATTCGCCTCCTCAGGCGCTTCCGGGGCCCATGATCGAAGCGGAACCTCATCGCCACCATCCTTGAGCTCGGCGACGACATACGACGAGTCCCTGATCAGCACCGGAAGCCATGAGCGGTGCCAGTGGAAGTCCAGTTCGTACCACTCGTCCGGCATCTCGCCCGGGCCAAAGTCCGCGATCATCCGCCGCCGCTCCTGCCGGATCTCCTCGCGCTCCCTCAGCGCTTCGTCGAGCGACAGCAGATGCCAGACGCTCGGAAGCTTCGAGAGCCAGCTGTCGTCGGTTCCGTTGTGCCAGCCGAACCAGTCGATGATCTCCTGCGGGGCCGGCAGGCCGGCCCCGGCGAGCGTCTGCCGCACCGTCTCCGGCGACGCGCCCGGCCTGAGGGGTCGCACCCCCTCCGGCCGCAGGCCACCCCACACGTGCTCGTACAGAGCAAGCGCGTGCCGTAGACGGGTCACCTGGGGCACCGACCCGACATCTGGCCACGAAGGCGGTGCCTCCGGCGAGCCTCGAGGTGGCGGTACGTCACCGGAAGCCATAGGGGAACGCCGGTGGATACGGAGGACGGCGGTCTTCGTCAACCACCCAGTAGCCCGAGTCTCCCTTCGCCTGCCATCGCGTGCACCGTTGGGCCACCGCGATCCAGTACTCGAAGAGGCTCACCATCGACGGCGTCGCGCCTTCGTGCGCCAGCTCCATCTCATCAGCGGCCCAGAAGCGAACCGGCACAGACGGGCTCGCTGCGTCGAGGTCGGCGGCCGCATAGGTCATGTCAGCGAGGAGGATCGGCAACCACGACGGTCGCCAGTAGTGGCTGGGGTCGTACCACTCGGCCGACATCTCGCCAGCGACAAGACTGGCGGCATCGCGATGGCCGGTTTGGATGAGGCGGCGCCGTTGGTGCAGGGCCTCGTCGAGGGCGAGGAGCTGCCAGCGGCTCGGCAGCGCCGACGCCCCTCGGTCGTCGGTGCCGTCGTGCCAGGCGTACCAGTCGAGGATCTCGGCGGGCGCCGGGAGGCCCTCCCGAGCGAGGGCCTCCCGAGTCGCGTCTTCGTGAATGCCTGGCCTGAGCGGAAGCACGCCGGCGGGCTTGATCGACGCCCACACCGCCTCGTACCGGACGAGCGCATCCGCGAGAGCGGTCATCGCCCGCAGACGCCGAACCCCGCGACGCGGAGGTTCGGAAGAGGGATGTCCAGGAAGTGGGTTCCGGTCACGGCGGCCGGCGAAACAGGCTCCACGGGGCTGGAGTCCACGCGAACAGACGGTGGCCGACGTTCTGGCAACCTCGCGGATCGCTCATGGGCGGCCGTGAGCCTACCGGCCGTCGCACTGCCCCCGATCAGTCCTCCCTCGCCCTCCGTCGCGATCGGAGCAGACGAACACCCTCTATCGCGAGCCTCAACGTGGTCGATGGGGCGGCCTGCTGACCAGTACGTCTCCGAACTCCACAACGTCGTCATCGAGATGGCCATGGTCGCGGCTGAACCCGTACGGCGTGGGCGGCGACAGACGGGAGCGCGACGAGGCGTCATTGCAGTTGCGGGGGGACGTATTCGGGAGCGGGCGGACGGCGGTCCCTGTCGATCTCCCAGTGGGGGAAGCGTCCATCCGTCCGCAATCGCGTGCAGCAGCGGAGGACGACCGTCCAATACTCGATCACCGACGCCATCGACGGCGAGGCCATCTCGTTCGCCTCCTCAGGCGCGTCGCTGGCCCAGGCCCGAAGCGGCACCTCATCGCCGCCTGCCCTGAGCTCGGCGACGACATAGGTCGCGTCACCCATCAGCACCGGAAGCCAGGAGTGGTGCCAGTGGAAATCCAGGTCGTCCCACTCGTCGGGTGGCTCGCTCGGACCGAGCGTGGCGATGAAGCGACGCCGCTCCTCCCGTACCTGCTCACGGTGCTCGAGGGCCTCGTCGAGGGACAGCAGGTGCCAGACGCTCGGAAGCTGCGACAGCCAGCCCTCGCCGCTTCCGTTGTGCCAGCCGAACCAGTCGATGATCTCCTGCGGGGACGGCAGGCCGGCCCCGGCGAGCGTCTGTCGCACCGTCTCCGGAGAGGCGCCGGGCCTGAGGGGTTTCACCCCCTCAGGCCGCAAGGTGCCCCAAACGCGCTCGTACTCGGCGAGGGCTTGGCTTAACGCAATCACCGAGAGCAGATCCCCGAGGGCGGCAGGTTCCTCACCTGGGCAGAAGCCGAGGAACTCCAGTCGTGGATGCCCGAGCACGTCGCACGGATCGTTCCGTTGGCGATCCTGACGATGCTGCGCCGCGGGGAGATCCTCGGCCTCCGCGACCGTGACCTCGACCTGGACGCCGGAGCGGTGTCGGTGTTCAGCCAGTGCCAGGAGGGCGAGCGCGTCGCTACCAAGACCCGCTCCTCACGAAGGATCGTCGACGTCGGTCCGGTTGCGGTGCGCCTCATCGGAGAACAGCAGGACGCCAGGGTCGATTCCCCGGAGGGGTTCCTCTTCCCCTCGCGCACCGGCGGACCCTTCGACGCCGACAACTTCATGGCGCGGATCTTCACGCCGGCGGCCCGCGCGGCCGGGATCCCCGAGCTGACCTTCCACGACCTCCGCCACACCGGCGCGTCGCTGATGATCGCCGCCGGCTGCCACGTGAAGGTCATCGCCGAGCAGATGGGCCACTCCGACGGTGGAGGCCTCGTCCTCAAGCGCTACGGCCACCTCTGCAAGGGGGCCCGCCGTCAGGCTGCCGAGGCCCTCGAGACCCATCTCTTCGGGGCGGCCGGCGCCAGCTCTGTGGGGTAGACGTGGGATGACGCGCGAGGCCCGGCGCGTGTGCCGTGCCCCAGAACGACGAGAGCCCGGTCAAGGACCGGGCTCTCGTCAATGCGCCAGACAGGATTCGAACCTGTGACCTCCGGTTTCGTAGACCGGCGCTCTATCCGACTGAGCTACTGGCGCGCGACCCGGGAGGTTACCAGGGTCCGCCGGGGTGGCCAGCAGGGCGGCGGCGGGGGGCGCGGCGGATGGTGCATGATCGCCGCCGAGAGGAGCCCCGATGACCGCCGACGACCGTCCCCCCACAGCCGCCCGGGCCGCGGGCCGCCCGTCACCCTGAGCGCGCCGCGGGTGGTCGTGTGCGGCGCCGGCGTCATCGGCGCCGCCGTCGCGTGGGCGCTCGCGCGGCACGGCGTGCCGGCGGTGATCGTGGACCGCGGCGGTCCGGCGGCGGCGGCGTCGGGCAGCGCCTCCGGGTTCCTCGCCGCCGACTGGAACGCCGGGAACCCCCTCGACGCGATGAGCCGCGCGAGCTTCGCGCTGCACCGCGAGCTCGCCGACGAACTGGGGGCGGAGCGGATCGGGTACCGGCCGCTCGAGGTCATCAGCGCCGCGACGGCGGAGGAGGGCGACCTGGAGCGGTACCGGCGGCTCCCGACGCCGGACTGGCTCGACGGGCGCGTCGTCGCGCACGAGGTGATCGGCACCACCGCGACGGCGGCACAGGTCGACCCGCGGCGGTTCACGACGGCGCTGGTGGACGACGCGGTCGCCGCCGGCGCGCGGTTCGTGTCGGGGGTGGTCGACGGCCTCGACCTCGCCCCTGACGGCACCGTGCGGGGCGTCCGCATCGACGGCGCCGTGGAGCCGTGCGACGTGGTGGTGCTGGCGCTCGGGCCGTGGACGGACCGCGCGCAGCGGTGGCTGGCGCTGCCCCAGGTGTTCGGCACACGGATGGCGAGCATGCTGCTCGCCGCGGACGCGCCCGCGCAGGCGGTGTTCAGCGAGTACGCCGCCCCCGGCGGCGGCGGGATGCAGTTCCGCATCTACCCCCGCCCCGGCGGGACCGTCTACATCACGGGCCGGCAGGAGCACGGGACCCTTCCCGACGACCCGGCCGCGATCGCGCCCTCGGAGGACTCGATCGCGGAACTGCGCCGCGTCGCGGCGGTCCACAGCTCCCGGCTCGCCGCCGCCGGCGAGCTCGCCCGGTCGGCGTGCCACCGCCCCCTCACCGTCGACGGCCTCCCGCTGATCGGCCCCGTGCCGGGCGCGTCGGGGGCGTTCCTCGCGACGGCGCACGCGTCATGGGGGCTGCTCCACGCCCCCGCGACGGGGCGGATGGTCGCCGAGATGGTCCTCGATGGCGGGTCCACGTCGCTCGACGCGGCGCCGTTCGCGGTGGGGCGCCTGCCGGCCGGGCGCCGCTGAGGCCGGGGATCGCGGGAGCGGCGATCACCCGGGTGCGACGGGACGGAGAGGGAGGGATTCGAACCCTCGAATCAGGTTAACCCCGATTACCCGCTTAGCAGGCGGATGCCTTCAGCCACTCGGCCACCTCTCCCCGAGGCGACCGCCATCCTAGCGAGCGGCCCGCGAAAGGGTGCGGCGGCGCGTAGCCTCGGCACGTGGACGGATCACCGGATCTCGGCGGGTTCGCGGACGTCGACGGGGCGGCGGAGCCGGGCGCCCTCGCGGGGTACCTCGACACCGTCCGCGGCGTGGGTGCGGTGGCGGAGTGGAAGGAGCGCTCGTTCGCGCTCCTCGACCCCCGGCCCGGCGCGGAACTGCTGGACCTGGGCTGCGGTACCGGGGACGACCTCCTCGCCCTCGCCCCACGCGTCGCCCCCGGTGGTCGTGTCGTCGGCGTCGACGCGAGCGCCGCGATGGTGGCCGAGGCGCGGCGGCGGACCGCCGGTCATCCGGGGGTCGAGGTCCACCGGGGCGACGGCCACCGCCTCGACCTGCCGGACGGATCGCTCGACGGCGCCCGGGCGGAGCGGGTGCTGCTGCACGTCCCCGACCCCGCCGTGGTGGTCGCGGAGATGGTGCGCGTCCTGCGTCCCGGCGGCCGCCTGGTGGTGGCGGAGCCGGACTGGGGGACCCTCGTCATCGACGCCCCCGACGCCGCGGCGTCCCGCGCCGTCGCCGCTGCGGGGGCCGGGCGGTTCCGCTCCCCCTTCGCCGGGCGCACGCTGCGGCGCCTCCTGATCGCGGCCGGGCTGACGGACGTGGAGGTCGCGGCCCGTGCCCTGGTGATCCACGACCCGGACGCCGCCGAGGCGGTGTTCCAGCTCGCCGACGCCGCGGACCGCGCCGTCGGCGCCGGGTCCCTCACCCCCGCCGAGGCGACCGCCTGGCGCGACGGCGTCGCCCGCGCCGGGGCCGCCGGGACCCTGCTGGTGGCGATGACGGCGTTCATGGCGAGCGGCCGCCGCCCCTGAGCGACCCGCGGGTATCCTCGCCCGGCGCCCCCGGAGGGGTGGCAGAGCGGTCGAATGCGACGGTCTTGAAAACCGTTGCCGGGCAACCCCCGGCCGAGGGTTCGAATCCCTCCCCCTCCGTTCGACGACGCGAGGCACCCTCGTTCGGCCGTCGCACCCCGTGCCTACCGGAGTGCGGCCTCCCCGCGGGCGTCGGCGATCGCGCGGACGGCGTTCTCGGGGAGCGGGGTGCTGATCGTGACGCGGCGTCCGTTGGTGAGGGTGAGGCGCAGGGCGGGGCCGGTCCGGAGGGTCAGCCACAACCCCTGACGGGGCGACCAGCTGATCCCCCAGCCCCACCGCCACGGTGAGACGGAGATCTCGACGGCCTCGGCGTCGCGGATGCGATCCAGCGGGTACCGGAACCGGGGCCAGCCGAACACGCCGAAGTGCACCGTCACGCCGTTCGGGCCGGCGATAGAACGGACGCTGTTCGCGGTCAACAGGTTCGCCAGCACGGCGACGACGATGATCGCGGCGGAGATCACCCCGAGGCCCGTCCACGATCCGTTCGCGACCCCCAGCGCGAGGAGCGGCACGGCCATGGCCGTCGTCAGCCAGAGCGCGAACCAGTTGGTCGTGCGCCCCGAGTAGAACGTGTGGACAGCGGTGTCGTTCACGTGAGCTCCTGGATCAGTCGGATCAGGTCGTCGCGCCCCATCCCGTGGGTGCGCGCGAGGTCGATCAGCTCCGTCGCCGCCACCACCACCGCCGGGGCGGACGGTGCGGCCGTCGCGACGCGGACCCCGCGACCCCGGCGGAACTCGAGGACGCCGCCGTCACGGAGCTGGCGGTATGCCGCCAGGACGGTGTTGCGATCGACGGACAGCGCCTCGGCCAGTTCCGCCGCCGGGGGAAGCTGCGCGCCGACGGTGAGGTCGCCGCTCGCCAGCGCGCGTCGCACGCAGGTCGCGATCTGGTCCCGCAGCCCCATCGGCGACGAATGGTCGATTGCCCACAGCATGGTACTAATGAAACTAGCACCATGCTGTGGGAAGGCGAAGGGCCTACTCCTCGATGGGGATCGCGATGGTCTCGGCAGGACCCCGTCGTACTCCTCCGCCGCCCTGGCCTTGTCCGACTGCAGCAGCGCCGTCATGGCGTCCATGTCCGGGACGTCCCGGCGGATTCCGCTCGTCGAGGTCCCGGGAGCGGCCGCGCCTGAGCCGGCGCCGGGCGGATCGCCCCCTCCGGCCCGTGACTCGCGCCCCGCGGGCTGATGTGGTGCGATCGTGGTGATGGGACACCCGCCCCGCACGGTCCCGGCGTGACGGCCGCCCTCGGCTGGGGGGCCCTCGCCGCGTCGTCACTGGTCATCGGGGCGCTGCTCGGCCTCGTCCGGCCGTGGCCGCCGCGGCCGCTCGGGCTCGTGCTCGCGTTCGGCGCCGGGGCCCTGATCAGCGCCGTCAGCTTCGACCTGGCCCAGGAGGGCGCGCAGGTCGGCGGGGCCGGCTACCTCGGGCTGGGCCTCGCCGTCGGCGCGTTCACGTACTTCGGGCTGAACCGGCTCCTCCGACGACGCAGCCGCCATGGGGGTGGAGGCGACGCGGACGAGGCCGGCGGCGGGTCGCTCGCGCTCGGGGCGTTCCTCGACGGCATCCCCGAGCAGGCCGTCCTCGGGATCGGCGTCGCATCCGGCAGCGGGGTGAGCGTCGGCCTCCTCGTCGCGATCTTCGTCTCCAACCTCCCGGAGGCCATCGGCTCGGCGACCGACATGCGCGCCGCCGGGACGCCCGCCGCGGCCATCCGACGCCTGTGGGTCATCGTCGCCGTCATCTGCACCGCCGCGACCGTCGCGGGCTACGCGATCGCCGACAACGTGTCCGGGGACCTCAACGCCGCGGTCGACGGCTTCGCCGCCGGCGCGCTCCTCGTGATGCTCATCGACTCGATGATCCCCGAGGCGGTCCGCAAGGGCGGGGACGTCTCCGGGCTCGCCACCGTCCTCGGCTTCGCGGTCGCCGCCGCCCTCTCCAGCGTCTCCTGACCCCCGCGGGGGTAACTGCGGGCAATGCACACCACCGAGCCGGACCGGGCGGGCGACACCACCACGCCCGCAACCCCCGCCGCCCCGCGCGCCCGGACCGCCGTCACGCCGCGTCCCCTCGACGTCGCCGCCGGGTGGAGCTGGAGGCTGCTCGTCGTCGGCGCCGCCGTCGCCGTCGTGTTCCTCGTCCTGTCGCGCCTCCGGATCATCGTCCTGCCCGCGATCGTCGCGCTCCTCGCCACGGCGATCCTGTACCCGCCACTGCGCTGGCTCCGGGCGAGGGGGTGGCCGCGCCTCCTCGCGACGTGGACCGTCCTGCTCGGGGCGATCACGACGGTCGCGGCGGTCGTTGCCAGCCTCTCATGGCAGGTCGCCGGCGAGGTCGACCAGCTCGACGTCAGCATCGAGGAGGGCGTCGCCGACGTCGAGGACTGGCTCGTCGACGGCCCCCTGGGCCTGTCGCGGTCGAGCGTCACCGAGGCGTACGGCCAGGCACGCGAGTGGGTCACCTCCGGGGACGGCCTGCTCTCCACCGGCATCGCCGGCCAGGCCGTCGTCGCCGTCGAGGTCGTCGCCGGCCTCCTCCTCGCCCTCGTCCTCGTCTTCCTCAAGGACGGCGAGCGGATGTGGCAGGCGATCACCGGCCGCCTCGGCACCCGTGCCTCCGCACACGTCGACCACGCCGGCCGGCGCGCCTGGACCACCCTCGGCGGCTTCGTGCGGGGCACGGCGATCGTCGCCGCCGTCGACGCCGTCCTCATCGGCACCGCCGTCGCCGTCCTCGGCGTGCCGTTCGCCCTCCCCCTCGCGGCGCTCACGTTCGCGGGCGCGTTCCTGCCGATCGTGGGCGCGGTCGTGGCGGGGGCGATCGCGGTGCTCGTCGCGCTCGCCACCCAGGGCGTCGTCACCGCCCTGATCCTGCTCGGGGTCGTGGTGCTCGTGCAGCAGGTCGAGGGGGGCGTCCTCCAGCCCATCGTCCTCGGGCGCGCGGTGAGCCTGCACCCCGTCGTCATCCTCCTCGCCGTCGCCGGCGGCGCCGCCCTCGGTGGCATCGTCGGCGCGTTCCTCGCCGTGCCCGTCGTCGCGGTCGCCTCCGCCGTCATGGGCTACGTGTGGGGGGAGGTCGGCCCGCGGGACGCCACCGCGCCGTGACGGCGCCCGGCCGATCGCGGCCCGCCCGACGCCCCACGGCGCCGGGCGGCCGCGGCGCGGTCAGTCGGGGAACGCGACGTGCACGTCCCGGGGGGACGGCGCCCCCGTGCCCGTCTCGACGAGCGACTTCAGGCTCATCAGGTAGGTCGCCCACTTCGTGCTGCAGTGGTGCATGAACTCGATGGGCTCCGCCCACCCACGGTGGGCGAACAGCACGATCGTGTGGTCGCCGTCCTGGCGGAGCCGCCAGTCGACCGTCGTGCCCACCCACTCCTCCGGGCCGGCGACGACCCTCCACGTCACCCGCTCGCCGGGCCGCCGGTCGACGACCTCCATGTCGAAGCCGCCCGCCGGGAACCGGAACTCCAGGACGCCGCCGACCTCGGCGCTGCCCGACGCGTCGTCCGTCCACCACCCGGCCAGGCCGTCGACCGTGGTGAGCGCCTCGAAGACCTTCTCCGGCGAGGGGGTCTCCACCCCCACCCGGTGCAGGATGTCCACCGTCGTCACCGTCCACCTCCGTCCGATTCGTCGTCGCGGTCCTCGCGGCCGCGCTGGATCGCCTCGGCGATCCCCTTGATCCGCTGCAGGCGGGCGTCCCACGCCGCGCCGACCGACGCGAGCTGAGCCGCCGCGCGCGCGAGCTGCTCCTCGTCCACCCGGTAGCGCCGCTCGCGGCCCTCCGGCGACGCCCGCACCAGCCGGACTCTGTCGAGCACCCCGAGGTGCTTCGCGACCGCCTGCCGGGTCACCGGCAGGCGCGCGCTCAACGTCGTCGCCGTGCCGCCGCCCTCGGCGAGGAGCAGGTCGAGGATCCTCCGGCGCGTCGGGTCGCCGATCGCCGACCAGACGTCGTCGTCGACCCCCTCGCGCGTGGCGGTGCTCACGGCCGCACCGCCGGCGCGGTGGCGTACGCCACCAGCCGCGGGAGGTAGAAGTCCCACCCCGTGACGTGCTCGCGGTACTGGCGCTCGAGGACGGCGGCCTCCCAGCCGAGCTCGCGGAAGCCGCTCTCGGTCATCCTCAGCAGCGTCCCCCCGCCGTCCGGGGTCAGCTCGAAGGCGACGAGCAGGGAGTTGCCCTCCCCCGCAGGCTCACCCGCCGGGTGCGTCCACCGGAACGAGAACGTCCGCGGCGGCCGCGCATCCACGACCGTGAACCCCACCACGATCCCGTCGGCGCCCTCCCGGCCGAAGACGATCTCACCCTCCGACCCCGCCACCGGCTCGTACCGCGCCTCGTCGGGCCACCACCGCCGGACGTGCTCCGGATCGCTCACCACGTCGAACACCACCTCCGGTGGCGCCGCGATGTGGATCTCGCGCTCGATCGTCCCGAACTCCACGACACCCCTCCTGCAACTTTTTGTTGCGCAAACCCTAACCTGCCGGGCCGATATGCGCAACCATCAGTTGCAGATGCCTTCCGGGCGCCGTCGCCGCTACGCCTCCGGCTTCCGCGCCACCGCGAAGAGCTTGCAGTAGTCGTAGACGAAGCCCTCCGGGCCGGCGGCGTCGTGGAGGGCGGCCTCGATGCGCTGGTCGAGCTCGCTGAAGCCCCCGGGCGGGTTGCCGAGCAGGTGCCCCGCGACGGAGCGGGTGCGGGCCATGAAGGCGTCGGGAGGGGTGCTGCGCCGGCGGCGCTCCATCCAGACGTCGATCGGCTCCAGGCCGGCGGCGCGCATGTCGCGGGCGATCTCCTCGACGTCGCGCTGGTTCTCGGCGAACCAGCCCGTCCAGGCCGCCGGGGCGCCCATCCCCTCGAGCAGCTCCCGCCACGCGTCCTCGCCGCCGCGGCCCGCCGTCAGGATCCCCATGACCCCGCCGGGGCGCAGCGCCCGCGCCATCCGCGCGACCGCCCCCGGCTTGTCGGGGAACCAGTGGAGCGCCATCGCCGAGATGACCGTGTTGAAGGCGCCGTCGGGGACGTCCATCTCCATCACGTCCTCGGCGCGCAGCTCGATCTGCACGCCGTGGAACGCGTCGAGCTTCGTCGCGAAGACCTCCAGCATCCCCTGCGCCGGGTCGACGCCGACGAGCGACGCGACGTCGAAGCGGCGCATCATCTCCGCGGCGGAGAACCCCGTGCCGCACCCGACGTCGAGCACCCGCCGGTGGTCGCCGTCGGGCAGCGCCTGCACCAGCCGCCGCGACCCGGCGATGTTGTGGCGCACCGCGGAGTCGTACGACTCGGCGGCCTTGCTGAAGCCGGCGGGCGCGCTGTCGGCGGTGGTCTCGGTCACGTGGTCGCTCCTCGATGGCCGTGGGGTCGCGGCCAGTCTGCCGGATCCGGACGACCGCCTCGCGACCCGGCTTGCGTCCCGCGCCCACCGCGACTAACCTACAACCAAATGGTTGTAGATCCGCTCACGGAGCCCCAGGTCGACCAGCTCTTCCACGCACTCGCCGACGCGACGCGCCGCGACATCGTCGTGAGGGCGGCGGCGGGCGACCTCTCCGTCTCGGCCCTCGCCCGCTGCTACCCGATGAGCGTCACCGCGATCCAGAAGCACGTCGCGGTGCTCGAATCGGCCGGCCTCGTCCGCAGGACGCGACGCGGGCGCGAGCAGATCGTCACCACCGACCCGGGGTCGCTCGCATCGGCCCGGGGGATCCTCGACCGCCTCGAATCCATGTGGCGGGACCGCCTCGGGCGCTTCGGCGCGGTCCTCGCCGACCAACCCGGAGGAGAACGGACATGACCGTCCAGGACGTGCGCAAGGACGTGGAGAACCACTCGCTGACGATCGTCGCGGAGTACCCCGCGACCGTCGGGCGCGTGTGGCAGCTCTGGGCCGACCCGCGACAGCTCGAGCGGTGGTGGGGGCCTCCCGGCTACCCGTCGACGTTCACCGAGCACGACCTGACGACCGGCGGGCACGTGCGCTACTTCATGACCGGACCGGACGGCGACCGGTTCCACGGCGGGTGGCGGGTGCTGGGCGCCGAGCCGCCCCACCGCCTCGAGGTGCGGGACTTCTTCGCCGACGACGACGGCGGCGAGAACCACGACATGCCGGCGGCGACGATGGTCGTCGCGATCGAGGACGCCGGGTCGGGCGCCACCCGCATGACCATCAACAGCACCTGGGACTCCGCCGCGGAGATGGAGAAGGTGCTCGCGATGGGGATGGAGGAGGGGATCCGGGAGGCGCTCGGCCAGATCGACGCCCTCCTCGCGGAACGCCCCGGGGAGTAGCGGGCGCCGGGCCCCCCGCGCGGCCGGGCGGGTGCGGGCGACTACCGAGAGCACGTCCCGCGCGGCCCCGATGCCGGGTCCGCGGGACGCGCCGAGGATGGGGCCACCATCGAGAGGGAGGCCCCCATGTCCCGACCCGGCACGGACGAACGGCTGCGCACCACCCCCGTCCGCGATGCGATGACGACGGAGATCGTCACCTGCACCGCGGACGTGCCGCTCATGGAGGTGGCGGCCCTCATGGCCGCCCACCGCATCCACAGCGTCGTCGTCCTCGCGCCACCCGGGAGCCCCCGGGATGACAGCCCGGAGGTCTGGGGCGTCCTGCAGGACATCGACCTCGTCGCCGGCGCCTCATGGAGCGACCAGTTCGCCGGGGCGGGGACCATCGCCGCGTCGCCGCGCGTCGTCGTCTCCCCGGACGACAGCCTCGCCGCGGCGGCGCTCGCGATGTCCGAGAACGCGGTCGGGCACGTCCTCGTGACGGAGCCCGGTGCCGCCGCCCCCGTCGGCATCCTCTCGGCGCTGGACATCGCCCGCGCGATGGCGCCGCTCCCGGACCCCGGACCTCGGGTCGCGCCGGACCGCGCCGCGGTGCGCCCCGGCGACCGCCTGGTCATCACCGCCCACCAGCAGGGCGGCCGCCCGCGCGACGCCGAGGTCCTGGAGGCGCGCGGACCGGGCGGGGGCCCGCCGTACCTCGTCCGGTGGGAGGACGACGGCCGGGTCACCCTGCACTACCCGGGCTCCGACGCGCAGATCCAGCGACTCAGCCGCACCTGAGGGACGGGCGGGTCCGCACCTCGGCGCGCCCGGGCTGCGGGTTGGCCGCACGGCGGAGCGGGGTGCGGCCCGACGCCGCCGGCACGGGGGCGGGGGACGATGGCCCCAGGACACGAGAGGAGGACACCATGTTCGCCGAATGGGGTGTGATCGCCATGATGATCGGGTTGATCGCCGCCTGGGCGGGGATCGTGTGGGTGTTCTTCGGCGTCCACGCGAGGTGGCGCGGACGCCGCGGGACCCACGGCCCCGCGACGCCGCGCGGCACCTGACGCCCGAGGTGGGGGCGCGCACCGGCGGCCGCCCGGCGGCCGCCGGCCCCGCGCTCATCCCACGGGGGGCTCGGCGCTCCAGGGGAACGTGATCCACCGCTCGGTCCGGCGCCACACGTAGTCGCACCGCACCGTCGAGCGGTCCTTCTCGTAGAGCACCGCCGTCCGGACCGTCGCCACCTTCCCCGCGCAGAAGGCGTGGACGACCTCGAGCGTGGCGCCGGTGTCCGCGACGTCGCCGACGATCAGCAGGTCGGCGTGGCCCACGTCCACGAGCTCGGGGACCGGCGGGAGGACCATGGGGACCTCGAGGCGCTGGTCGACGTCGGTGTAGAACTCGATGTTCATCGTGTACGTGTTCTTCACGCCGAGCGCGTAGGCGACCGCCGCGGCCGGGATCAGACCCCCGCGGGCGATGGCGAGGATGATGTCGGGCCGGTAGCCGTCGGCGTGGACGGCCTCCGCGAGCGCGCGCGCCGACACCCCGACCTCGTCCCAGGTCATGACCTCCGTCGGGTGGGCGTCGCTCACACCGGCAGTCTCCCATGCCGCCACATTCGCGCGGGGGGGCCGGGCCTGGTTCAATCGCGGCGTGACCGACATCCGCGTCGTCATCGCCGATGACCATCCCGTCTACTGCGACGGGCTGGCCGAGGCGGTGGCCGCCCGCGCCGGGCTCGACCTGGTGGGCACGGCCCGCGACGGCCGGGTGGCGCTCGAGATGGTGCGCGAGCTCGTGCCGGACGTCGCCGTGCTCGACGTGAAGATGCCGCATGCGTCCGGCCTGGACGTCGCCATCACCATCGCCCGCGACGGCCTCGCCACCCGGACGTTGCTGCTGTCGGCGGTGGACGACCCGAAGGTGATCGTCGACGCCGTCGCCGCCGGGGTCGGCGGCTACGTCATCAAGGACGCGTCGCGGGGGGACATCTGCGACGCGATCGTCGCGGTGGCGGAGGGGCGCGTCGTGCTGGCGCCCGAGGCGCAGACCGCCGTGGCGGCCGGCCTGCGCGCGCACGGCGACGCGGGGCACGGGCGCCTCACCGACCGGGAGCGGGAGATCCTCCAGATGACCGCCGAGGGGTTGTCGGCGGCCCGGATCGGCGACGCCCTCTTCCTCAGCCCCGCCACGGTGAAGACCCACCTGCGCAGCATCTACGAGAAGCTCGGCGTCTCCGAACGGGCGGCCGCGGTGGCCGTCGCGATGCGCCGGGGCATCGTGGAGTGAGCCCGGGGCGGGGTCCCGCTCACGGCGGGGTGGGCTCCGCCGGGGGGTCGGGGGCGCCGGGTGCGAGGTCGAGCTGCCACCACCCCACGTCGCGCCACGCGCCGTGCTTCCACCCGATGCGGCGGTAGACCCCGACGGGGACGAAGCCGACCGCCTCGTGCAACCCGACGCTGCCGGGGTTCGGCAGGGTGATCCCCGCACACGCCATCCGCAGGCCCCGGTCGCGCAGCAGGGGGAGCAGGGCGCCGTAGAGGCGGCGGCCCACGCCCTGCCGGTGCCGGGCGGGGTCGACGTAGACCGCCACGTCCGCCGCCCACCGGTACCCGGCGCGCGGGTGGTGCGGCGACGCGTACGCGTACCCCGTGACCGCCCCGTGGAGCTCCTCCACGAGCCACGCGTGGGTGGCGGAGACCCGCGCGATGCGTGCGGCCATCTCGCCGGGCGGGGGCGCGACCTCCTCGAACGACGCGACCCCGCCGGTGACCGCCGGCGCGTAGATCGCGGCGCACGCCTCCGCGTCGCGTCCCGGGTCGGCGTGGCGGATGGCCATGGCCGCGGACGATCTCACGGGCGTCCCCGCCCGTGAAGGCGCGTCAGGCGGTCGCCGCGCCCGGGGTGGGGGGCGCCCCGTCGAGGTGCCCGGCGCGCACCGCCCACCGCTCGAAGACGAGGGTGCCGAACGGCGGGACGCTCGCCGCCAGCGCGAGCAGGCCCACCACGGGGCTCCACGCCAGGGACCGCCACGTCAGCAGCGCCACGCCGACGTAGAGCACGAAGATCGCCCCGTGGATCGGCCCGAACACCTGGACGCCGACCTCCGACCCCCCGATCGCGTATTTGAACAGCATCCCGACGAGCAGCCCCGCCCACGACAGGGCCTCGGCGATGGCGACGGCGCGGAAGCGACCGGTGACGGTCCCGGGCACGGTGTCTCCTCGGATCGGTGGACGGCCACCACCGAGGGTAGGCGGGGTCCCGGCGGCACGACAGCGACCAGCGTCTCCGCCGCCCGGGCGGACCGTCACGGAACGCGCGCCACGGGCGCGCGGGCCGCGGCCGACGCCGACGGAGATCCCCCGACGGGGGGATGCGCGAGCCCCCACGGGGGTCTCGCACAGGCCGTTCACAGCTCGTTCTCACCCGCGACGGCTCCGAGTGGTGTTGTATCCCCGGTGTGGCGACGACCCCACAGACCCCCCAGGCGCAGGCCGCGGTCATCCTGGCGGTCCACGACGCGCACGTCGCGGGGGAGCTGCACGGCGAGCTGAGCGGTGCGGGGTGGCGGGTGCTGCCGGTGCTCGACCGCGACGAGATCCTCCGCATCGCGCGGAGCGGCGTCGCCGAGGTCCTGGTGCTGGAGCCCTGGCCGACCCTCGACGAGGCCATGTCGCTGTGCGAGGAGGTGACCGCGTGCGAGAACCCGGTCACGGTCCTCCTGCTCGGCTCGGAGGGTGGCGGCGCCGCGGGACGCCCGTTGCGCGCCGTCGCCGGCAGCGGCGGGGACCCGGCCGCGGCCACGGAGACCGCCGGCTGACGACCCCGCCCGGCCCGCGGGCCGGCGTCGGTCGCACGGGGCGGGGACCGGGACGCCCACCGGGCGTGGGCGGGACCGCCGTGCCGTGGGATGATCACCGTGCGACGACGCGCCGCGCGTGCCATCCACGCGCCGCCCGCCGGACCCGCACCACCACCATCGAGAGGACGAGCATGGATCCCGGCCACGCCAAGGAGCTCCTGGCCGCCGAGCGGCAGCGCATCGAGGAGGCCCTCGGGCGCCTCACCGCCGAGTTCGACCCGGAGTCACCCGACGGACCGGCCGAGGAGGCCGACACCGGCGACCAGGCCGCCGACCTCGTCGACCGCCAGCGCGACCTCGGGCGCATCGAGGAGCTCCGCGAGGAGCTGGAGGCCGTCGAGCGCGCCGAGGCGCGCCTCGCCGACGGCACCTACGGCATCAGCATCGAGAGCGGCGAGCCCATCTCGGACGTGCGGCTCGAGCGCATCCCGACGGCCGAGCGCACCGCCGACGAGCAGCGCGCCTACGAGCGGAACCCGCTCTAGGGACCCCCCGCCCCGGGGCCCCCGCCGGGGGGACCCCGGGGTCGCGTCGATCCGCGCGTCCCGCCGCCGCACCCCCCGGGCGGCGCGATCCCGGACGCCCGGGCATGCATCCGCGCCTCCCGGCAATGGACGCGCCGGTGCGCCTCCACGTGAATGGCATCGGGACACGACAGGGGAGGAACCCGATGCGACACGACAGCGTGGACAGCCCGATCGTCATCGTCGGCGGGGCCGGCACCACCGGCCGGCGGGTGGCCGCGCGGCTCGAGACCCGCGGCGTGCCGGTGCGCCTGGCCTCGCGGACGGCCGCCACCCGCTTCGACTGGGACGACCCCGCCACCTGGGGGCCGGCGCTCGCCGGCGCCCGGGCGGCGTACATCGCCTACGCCCCCGACCTCGCGGTGCCCGGCGCCGCCGAGGCCGTCGCGGCCCTCGCGGACATCGCCCTCGACACCGGCGTGCGGCGCCTGGTGCTGCTGTCGGGCCGCGGCGAGGACGGCGCCGCGCGCGCCGAGGAGGCGCTCCGCGCGTCCGGCGCGGCGTGGACGGTGCTGCGCTGCGCCTGGTTCATGCAGAACTTCTCGGAGGGGCACCTGCACGCCCCGCTGGAGGCCGGGGAGCTCGCGCTGCCGGTCGATGCGGTCCCGGAGCCGTTCGTCGACGTCGACGACGTCGCGGACGTCGCCGTGGCGGCGTTGACCGGCGACGGCCACGCCGGACGGCTGTACGAGCTGACCGGGCCGGAGGCGCTGACGTTCCGGGAGGCGGTGCGGATCATGGCCGCCGCGGCGGGCAGGCCGATGCGCTTCACGACGATCACCCTCGACGCGTTCGTGGAGGGCATGGCCGCCGAGGGCGTCCCCGGGGACGTCGCGGGGCTGATGCGGCACCTGTTCGCGGAGGTCCTCGACGGGCGCAACGCCCGGCCCGCCGACGGGGTGCGGCAGGCCCTGGGCCGGGCGCCCCGCGACCTCGCGGCGTTCGCCGCGGCCGCGGCGCGGGGCGGGCGCGTGGGCGCCGGCGGGCGTGGCACGGTGACCGGCCCACGCCGCGGCGACCGCCGCCACCGCCCTCGCCTGCGCCACGGCGGGAGGCGTGTTCTTCGCGTTCTCGGCGTTCGTGATGCCGGCGCTCGGCCGCCTCGCGCCCCGCGACGGGCTCGTCGCGATGCAGTCGGTGAACCGGGCGGCGGTGACGCCCCCGTTCATGGCGGTGCTGTTCGGCGCGGCGGCGGGGTGCGTCGCGCTCGCCGCCGGCGCGGTCGTCCGCTGGGGGGAGGACGGCGCGGCGTGGACCCTCGCGGGCGCCGCCGCCTACCTCGCCGGGGTCATCGCCCCGACCGTCGTGTTCCACGTGCCGCGCAACGAGGCGCTCGGCCGGGTGCACCCCGGCGACCCCGGCGCCGACGCCCACTGGCGGCGGTACCTCGCCGCGTGGACGGCGGGCAACCACGTCCGCGCCCTCGCGGGGATCGCCGCCGCGGCGGCGCTCACCGTCGCCGTCGCGGCCGGGTAGTCACCCCGCGGCGGGCTGCGGCGCCCGCGCGGCGGGCACGTCGGCCCCCTCCAGGCGCAGCAGCGCCGCCTTGCGGGCGAGGCCCCCGACGTAGCCGCGCAGCCCGCCGTCGGCGCCGATGACGCGGTGGCAGGGCACCACGACGGGGACGGGGGTGCGCGCGACGGCCCCCGCCACGGCCCGCACCGCGGCGGGCCGGCCGACGTCGCGCGCGAGCTGCGCGTAGGTGACCGTCGCGCCGTGGGGGATGGCGCGGAGCGCCTCCCACACGCGGAGCTCCAGCGCCGTGCCGCGCAGGTCGAGCGGCAGGTCGAAGGCCCGGCGGGCGCCGTCGAGGTACTCGGTGAGCTGTCCGGCGGCGCGGGCGAGGGCGGCCGGGTCGCGGTCGCGGTCGTCGAGGCCGGCGGTCGCGCCGGGGCCGTCCCAGCGCACCGACCGCAGACCGGCGGGACCCGCGACGAGCGTGACGGGACCGAGCGACGTGCCGACGGTCGTCCATGCGGGGCGCGTGGTCATCGTGGTGCCTCCTCGGGTGGGGCGGTTCCACGGGGGGAACGCCGCCCGGTCGTGGCCCGTGAGACCGGCGGTGCGCCGGAGAACACCTCGCGCGTCCAGAGGTGGACGAGCGCGTACGCGCGGAAGGGGCGCCAGGCCTCCGCCCGCTCCTGCGCCTCCGCCGCCGTGCGCACCCCGAGGGCGCGCCGCAGCACCAGGTCGCCCGCCGGGTAGGCGTCGGCGTCGCCGACGACGCGAACGGCGATGTAGTCCGCCGTCCACGGGCCCACGCCCGGCAGGGCCATCAGGGCGGCGCGGGTCGCCGGCCCGTCCGCGCCGTGGGCGAGCCGCAAGCCGCCCGCGACGGCGGCCGCCAGGGCGTGCAGGCTGCGGGCGCGGGCGCCCGTGACCCCCGTCGCCGCGCGCAGCCGGTCGGCGCCGGCGTCGGCGAGGGTCGCGGCCGGAGGGAACGCGTGGAGGCCGTCGTCCACCGGCACGCCGAACGCCGCGACGAGGCGGCCGGTGAACGTGCGGGCCGCGCCGAGCGAGACCTGCTGGCCCAGGATCGTCGACGCCGCCGTCTCGAACCCGTCGGTCGCGCCGGGCACCCGCAGGCCGGGTCGCGCCGCGACGAGCGGAGCGAGCAGGGGGTCGGTGGACAGGACGGCGCCGACGGCGGCGGGGTCGGCGTCCAGGTCGAGCCACCGCCGGAGCGTCACGGCGACGGCCGGCAGGTCCCCCTCCCCGCAGCCCCTCACCGTGACCCCGACCGCCCCGGGGTGGGCACGCAGGTCGGCCGTGACGACGGCGTGCCCGCCGGGGGTGCGCACCACCCGGGTCAGCCCCCCGGCGTCGCGGCGCTCCAGGCCCGGCACGACGTGGGTGCCGAGCATCCGCTCGAGGGCGTCCGCCTCGAACGGCGCGCGGTGGTCGAGCCGCAGGACGTGGACGCGCGCGGTCACGGGGACCACGATGACCGATCCGGCGGGCGCCCCGCCTCAGTCCACGGGACGCTCCCCCACCGCCGGCTCCCGGCCGCCCGTGTCGAGGCGGAAGGGCGGGTACTCGTCGCGCAGCAGCCCCGCGTAGGCGACCACCCGGTACACCCAGCGGTTCAGCCCCATCACGAGGTCGAAGACCCCGCGGGGGTAGCGCCCCGTGAACAGCAGGACGACCGCGGCGATCAGGGTGAGGATGCCGATCAGACCGCCACCCCACCCGGTCCAGCTCCACCCGCCGTCCCAGTCCTGGCCGCCGAGCCACGCGCCCGACCACCAGACGCCACCGCCGAACACGCCGATCACCAGGTAGTGGGGGATCGCCAGCAGCCACGTCTTCACGAGCGCCAGCCCGCGCGAGAGCTGCTCGGGGTGGTCGACCTCGAGCGTCGCCGGGTAGTCGGCCGGGCCGAGGGTGAACGGCGGGTACCGGTCGGTGCCGAGGGCGCTGTAGGAGTAGAAGGCGACGCGCCAGCTCCAGCGCATCACGCCGACGACGAAGTCGAAGATGCCCCGCGGGTAGCGGCCCGTCACGAGGATCGCGACCCACGCCACGACGCTGAGCACGAGCACCGCGATCCAGAGGAACGTCAGGACGATGTAGTGCGGGATCGCCAGGAGCCACTTGACCAGCCACAGCCACCGGGAGAGGTCGTCGTCGAGGCGGCCCTCGATGCGGACCGGCGGGGCGCGGGGCGCGTGGGCGCCCACCGGCGCGGCGGAGGCGGGCGCGGGGGACGCGGGCGCGGCGACCACCGGTCGCCCCTCCCCGTCGCCCGGAGGCGGCTCCCCGCCGCCCCGCGCGCCGAACGCGATCATCGTGACCCCGGTCGCCAGCATCACCAGGCCGACGGCGAGGACGAT
The DNA here is from genome assembly GCF_018141545.1 of Miltoncostaea oceani. GTDB lineage: Bacteria > Actinomycetota > Thermoleophilia > Miltoncostaeales > Miltoncostaeaceae > Miltoncostaea > Miltoncostaea oceani. The sequence goes on from NZ_CP064356.1 coordinate 3,256,017, forward strand.
CCACGCGATGCGCCCGAGCAGGCCGATGCGCACGCCGAGCTGCACGTCGGCCCGGACGACGCGCGACCCGTCGGCGTTCATCGCGACGACCGCCCAGTTGCCCTCGCGGGGCTCCCACTCGACCACCTGGCGCCCGGTGCCCTCGGCCGACGCCACCCAGAAGCCACGCGTCCCGGGGGCCGCGGGGGCGCGTGCCCCGGGCACCCGCGTGTAGTCGGCGGAGAAGGGGTCGGTGTCGAGGTCGGTCACCCGGTCGTGCGGCACCCCGGCCAGGTAGCGCCGGACCGCCGCGTCGGGGCCGATGCCGACGAAGACCGCCCCGTCCGGGGCGGCGGAGGTGGCCGCGACGCGGGTGCGCACCAGGTCGCCGAGGTCGGTAACCCAGCTCGTGTCGTCCCACTCGGCGCCCAGGTCGATCTCGTCGGAGACGATCGCGTACCCCGTCGACGCCAGGCGCCCGGTGTCGGTCGTGAAGTACCCGTCGGCGTCGCGCTGGGTCTCGTGCGCCCACAGCAGCGCCCCGCCGCCGGCGGCCGCGCCCAGGCCGATGAGCGCGAGCAGCGACCCCACCACCAGCAGCACGATCCGTCCACCGCTCACGTGTCCATCCCCGTCCGGTTCATGGCATGCCTCCCCCGTCTGCGCCGTGGCGCGACCGTAGGGCCGCCGCCCGGCGGCGCAATCGGCGCGCGCCGGGAGGCGACCTGCGGGTTTACCCGCGATCCGGCGGCCCGGGTCACGCGTCCCGGCGGATGAAGCGGGCCGCCCCGAGGCCGACGAGCCCCACCACCCACGCCACGAGGACGAGGGACGCGCGCAGCACCGCGTGGTCGCCGGGCTGCTGGGTCAGGGCGTCGTGGATCTCGACGACCGACGACTGCGCCGTCCAGTCACCGACCCGCGGGATCGCCGAGACGGCCGACTCGATCACGAACGCGAACACCAGGGCGATGGTGATGCCGCCCGCCATGCTGCGCGTCAGCAGCGCGAACGCGACGCCGATCGCCGCGTAGGCGACGTTCGAGACGAGCGCCGCCGCCCCCGAGCGCAGCAGGTCGGAGACCGGCAGGTCGGTGTCGTGGGCGGACGCGATCGACGGGAACGCCGCGATCGCGATCGCGTAGACGACGACGGTCAGCACCACCGCGGCGGCGAGCGCGAGCCCCAGCTTGGCGGCGAGCACCCGGGCGCGGCGCGGCTCGGCGGTGAGGACCCTCCGCATGGTCCCCTGGCCGTACTCGAGGCCGACGATCCAGACGCCGAGGATCATCGCGGCGACCGAGGTCGGCAGGTCGGCGCCGAGGGCGACGGCGAGCTGGTCCTCGCCGATGCCGGCGAAGATCGCGACGGTGATCGCCGTCGCGAGGCCGAGGAGCGCCCCGAGGGCGGTCCACCGCGGCGTGGGGAGGGCGCGGAGCTTCAGGATCTCAGCGGTCATGCCGCCACCTCCTCGGCCGTGACGGCCGTCGCGTCGTCATCGCCCGTGAGCGAGAGGAACACGTCCTCGAGGCTCGCGGAGCGCCGGACCAGCTCGCTGACGTGGATGCCGGCCCCGGCGAGGGGCCGGCTGATGTCGGTGCCGTCGGCGATCTCGCCGGACACCGCCAGCGCACCGCCGTCGCCGGCACCCACGGTGAGGCCCGCGGCGGCGAGCACCTCCCGCGCCCGCCCGGCGTCGCCACCCGGCACCCGCACGGTGAAGCCGAGGCCCCCGCCCTGCCCGGCGAGCAGCTCGTCCATGGTCCCCTGCGCCACGAGCCGGCCGTGGTGGATGATCGTCGCCCGGTCGCACATGAGCTGCACCTCGGAGAGGAGGTGCGACGAGACGAGGACGCTGGTGCCGCGCTCGGGCAGCCGGGCGATCAGCTCGCGCATCTCGACGATGCCCGCCGGGTCGAGGCCGTTCGTCGGCTCGTCGAGCACCACGAGGCGCGGCTCGCCGATGAGGGCGAGGGCCAGGCCGAGGCGCTGCTTCATGCCGAGCGAGAACGTCCCGGCCCGCGACCCGGCGCGGTCCGCGAGGCCGACGAAGGCGAGCAGCTCCTCGATGCGCGCCGCCGCGGGGTCGAGGCCCCGCGCGGCGGCCTCGATGCGCATGTTGTCCCGGGCGCTCGCCCGGGCGTAGAGGGCGGGGCCCTCGATGAGGCTGCCGACCCGCCGGACGGCGTCGGCGAAGCCGGCGCCACCGGGGGCCGCGCCGAGCAGGGTCACGCTGCCGGACGTCGGCCGGGTGAGCCCCAGCAGCATCCGGATGGACGTGGTCTTGCCGGCGCCGTTCGGGCCGAGGAGGCCGGTGACCGCGCCCTCGGGCACGTCGAAGGTCAGGCGGTCGACGACGGTGAGGTCACCGTAGCGCCGGCCGAGTTCGTGGAAGCTCGCGAGAGATGTCATGTCCCCAGGCAAGCGCGCGGGACCGGGGCATCCCATCGGCCAGGTGGCCATTCCGTGTCCGCCGAAGGTCGATACGTGGCCCTCCGGCCACGATCACGGGCCGTCGCCGTCGTATCGTCAGGACATGCGCACCCCGGCCACCACCCGGTCACGTCGCGACCTCCTCGTCGACCTCGCCGCGATCGCCGTCGCCGTGGGCGTCGGGCTCCCGATCAGCCTCACCTCCGACGGCCCGGGCGGGCCGTGGCCGGTCATCGACCTGGTCGTCGGGTCGGCGGCGTGCCTGGCCCTGTGGTTCCGCCGCCGCTGGCCCCTCGGCGTGGCGCTGGCGTTGCTGCCGATCGGGGCGGTGTCGGCGATGGGCGGTGTCGCCGCGGGGATCGCGGTGTTCACGCTCGCCGTCCACCGGCCCGCGCGCGTGGCGCTGCCGGTCGCCGTCCTCCACGCGGCGGGGGGCGCGGTCTACCTGGCGCTGTACCCCGACTCCCAGAGTCCCTACTGGGTCTCCGTGACGATGGGGGTGCTGTTCACGGCGGTGCTCGTCGGCTGGGGGATGTTCGTCCGCGCCCGGCGGGAGCTGATCGCGTCACTGACCGAACGCGCCGAGCGGGCCGAGGCGGAGCAGGCGCTGCGGGTGGCGGGTGCCCGGCTCGGCGAGCGGGAGCGCATCGCCCGGGAGATGCACGACGTGCTCGCGCACCGCCTCTCGCTGGTGAGCCTGCACGCCGGGGCCCTCGAGTACCGGCCGGACGCCCCCCGCGCGGACGTGGCGCGGGCGGCGGGGGTGATCCGCGACAACGCGCACCGGGCCCTGGAGGAGCTGCGCGCCGTGATCGGCGCCCTCCGCGACGACGGCGGCAGCGAGCCGGAGCCGCCCCAGCCGACGCTGGCCGACGTGCCGCGCCTGGTGGACGAGTCGATCGGGGCCGGGATGGCGGTGACCCCCGACTACGGGCTCGCGCTGGCGGACGCGCCGCGCGACGCCGGACGCCACGCCTACCGGGTGGTGCAGGAGGGCCTGACGAACGCCCGCAAGCACGCGCCGCGCAGCCGGGTCACGCTGCGGATCGCGGGGGCGCCCGGGGAGGGCCTGCGCGTCGAGGTGCGCAACCCGCTGCCGGTGGGCGCCGCGGCGGCGGCGGGCATCCCGGGGGCGGGGGCCGGGCTGGCGGGCCTCGGCGAGCGCGTGGAGCTGGCGGGGGGCCGCATCTCCCACGGCCGCGCCGGCGGGGGCGACTACGTGCTGACGGCGTGGCTGCCGTGGACGGCGCCCGCGTGATCCGGCTGGTGCTGGCCGACGACGACCCGCTGGTGCGGATGGGTCTCGGGATGCTCCTCGCCGGCGACCCGGAGATCGAGATCGTCGCCGAGGCGGCCGACGGCGCGGAGGCGGTCGCCGCGGTGCGCGCGCACGGGCCGGACGTGGTGCTCGTCGACATCCGCATGCCGGTGATGGACGGCCTCGCCGCGACGGAGCGCCTGCGCGCCCTCCCCGAGCCCCCGCACGTGATCGTCCTGACGACCTTCGACGCCGACGAGCAGATCGTGCGGGCGCTGCGGGCCGGCGCGAGCGGGTTCCTGCTGAAGGACACCCCGCCCGCCGAGATCGTCCGGGCGATCCACGTCGTCGCGTCCGGCGAGGCGCTCCTGTCCCCCGCCGTGACGCGCCGGCTGATCGCCCACATCGCCGACGACGAGACCGACGCGCGGCGGCGGGCGGCGGCGGGCCAGATCGCGGCGTTGACCGACCGCGAGCGCGACGTCGCCGTCGCCCTGGGCCGGGGGATGACGAACGCCGAGATCTCGCGGGAGCTCTACATGAGCGTGCCGACGGTGAAGGTGCACGTGTCCCGGACGATGGCGAAGCTCGACCTGAACAACCGGGTGCAGGTGGCGCTGCTCGTGCACGACGCCGGGCTCGCCTGAGGGTGCCGGCGCCGGGGGCCGACGGGGAGCTGCGGCGGCTCGCGTCGCTGCGGGCGACCCGCTGGTTCACCGACCGCGACGTCGGCGACGGCGACCTCGACCGGGTGCTCGAGGTGGGGCGGTGGACGGGGTCGGCCCGCAACCGCCAGCCGTGGCGCGTCGCGGTGGTGCGCGACCCGTCCCGGCGTGGTGAGCTCAGCCGCCTCGGCGCCTACGCCCGGCACCTGGAGGCCGCCCCCGTCGTGCTGCTGCTCGCCCTCGACACCGCCGGCGGCGGGGCCGACGCCGAGTTCGACGGCGGGCGGCTCGCCCAGTCGCTGATGCTCGCCGCCCGCGCCGTCGGCCTCGGCACGTGCCCCGTCACGTTCTTCCCCGACGACAACGTCGCGCGGGCGACGGCCATCGCCGGGGTGGCCGCGCCATGGCGGGTGCGCACCGGGATCGCGGTCGGGTGGCCGGCGCCCCGCCCCGCCGGGGGCGGGCGGCCGGCGATCCCCCTCGGCCGGCGCCCCCTCGCCGACATCCGGCGCGACCCGGGGGCTCAGTAGCCGGGGGCGTCCGTCCTCTGGACGAGGCGGATGTGGTTGCCGGAGGGGTCCCGCAGCCCCGCGTCGATGCCGTAGGGCTGCTCGGTCGGCTCCTGCGTGAACTCGGCGCCGCGGGCGCGGAGGTCCTCGAACGTCGCGCGGCAGTCGTCGCACTCGAGCATGAAGCCGCCCGTCCGGCCGCGGGCGACCATCTCCAGCACGGACCGGCAGGTCTCCTCGTCGAACATGGGGGGCTCCGGGACGTTCAGGATGAACCCCGTCAGCTCGCCGGGCAGCGCGACCGTCAGCCACCGGTAGCCGCCGAGCTCCGGGAGGGTGACGTCCTCGCGGACCTCGAAGCCCAGCGTGCCGGTGTAGAAGGCCAGCGCCTCCTCCTGGTCGTGCACCCACAGCCCCACGTGGGCCAGGCGCGTCGTGCTCATCGGGACCTCCCGGGTCGTACGTCGTGACGCCCCCGACGCTAGCCCGGTGCCGGAGCCCCCGTCTTCTCCGAACCTGCGCGATCGCGGGGCCGGGTCCACGCCATCACCACGCACGACGGGACGAGCGCGCGCCGGGCGACCGGTGGGTGCGCGGCGCGGTAGGCGGTCGGCGTCATCCCGTGGCTGCGCCCGAAGGAGGTGGTGAAGGAGCCGACGCTCGACAACCCCACCTCCGCGCAGATCCGCGCGACGGTGTGGTCGGTGTCGCGCAGCAACGCGGCGGCGCGCTCCATGCGACGGCTCAGCAAGTACTGGTGGGGCGTCTCGCCGAAGGCCCGCCGGAACGCCCGGGAGAAGTGGGCGGGCGACGCCGCCGCCGCCCGCGCGAGGGCGGGCACGTCCAACGGGTCGGCGTACCGGGCGTCGATCAGGTCGCGGGCGCGCAGCAGGTGGCGGTCGGACGGGACGGGCGCCATGTCCCCATCCTCGCAAGCGCGGCGGCCGCCGTCAGCCGCGGCGGCGGAGCGCCTCGGGGCGGTGGGCCGCCCGGGCGCCCGTCGTCGCGCTCTCGACCAGGTACTGGGGGTCGTCCTCGCTCGCGGCGACGGTGTGGCCCTCGACGTGCGTCCGGGACGTCAGCCGCCGCACCACCGTGCCGTGGGTCGTGCCCTGGGGCGTGTTCCACTCCACGCGGTCGCCCGCCCGCAGATCCCGTGCCATGGGGTCCTCCCTCGTCGTTTGGCCGGGGATACCCGCGCGGGGACCCGCCGATCCGGGGTTGGGAACACCGGGACCGGGGCAACCCCCGCCGCATGGGACGAATGGACGGGAAGGTCGCGATCGTGACGGGCGGCGGCGCCGGCATCGGCGAGGCCGTGGCGTTGAAGCTGGCCGCGGAGGGTGCGCGGGTCGTGGTGAGCGGGTTGGAGGACGACCCCATCGACGACGTCGCACGCACCGCCGCCGGCCTGGGGCCCGGCGCCGTCGCGTGCGCCGGCGACCTCGGGGAGGAGGGCACCGCCGAGCGCTGCGTGGCCGCCGCGATCGACGAATGGGGGCGCCTCGACGTGGTCGTCAACAACGCCGCGACCGAGGCCGACCGCATGTGCCCCGCCGACGAGATGCCGGTGAGCGAGCTCGACCGCCTGTTCCGCGCGAACGCGCGGTCGCTGGTGCTCATGACCCGGGCGGCCCTGCCCGCCCTGCGCGAGAGCCGCGGCGTGGTGCTGACGGCGGGCAGCACCGCCGGCGTGTCCGGCATCCCGAACATGGCGATCTACGGCGCCACGAAGGGCTTCGCCACCTCGTTCACCCTCGGTGTCGCCGCCGAGTCCGCCGCCGACGGCGTCCGCGCCGTCGTGGTGGTGCCCGGCCCGACCGACACCGGCCAGACGCGCCCCGAGGCGGGGCCGCACACCCCGGACGCCGCCCAGACGATCGTGGACTCCACCATCGTCGGACGCCGGGCGACGGTCGAGGAGATCGCGAACGTCTACGCCTTCCTGGCGAGCGACGAGGCCACCTTCGTCACCGGCGTGGTCTGGGTCGTGGACGGCGGCGTCGGCATCTCCCGCGGCCTCCCGGGCCGCCGCGGCGACATCACGGCGCCGCCGGTGTCGCTGCCCGTCCGCCATTCACTCGAGGGATTCGCACACGATCCGGGCGAGAAGCCCGGAGAGGGGAACTGACCGCAATGGGAGTCATCGAATCGATCCGCGGCGTCATGTGGGCGCGCCGCAACCAGCCGGACCAGGTCGCGTACGTGCTGGGGGCCTCTCACGAGCGGTTCGGCCCCGACGACCTGCTGCGCCAGGCCGTGCTCGCCGAGCAGGCGGGTTTCGACGGCATCGCCGCGAGCGACCACATCACGCCGTGGTGGGAGCCGGGTGAGCCCTCCCCCGCCCACTGCGCGAACGCGTGGGTGTGGCTCGGCGCGGCCGGCCAGGCGACGAGCGAGATCTCGATCGGCACCGGCGTCACCGGCCTCGTGCACCGCTACAACCCCGTCGTCGTCGCCCAGCAGCTCGCGACGCTCGAGGTGATGTTCCCCGGCCGCGCGTACCTCGGCGCCGGGTCGAGCGAGGCGATGAACGAGACGCCCGCCGGCATGGACTGGCCGAGCACCGGCGAGCAGCTCCGCCGCACGGAGGAGTCGCTCGAGATCATCACGCGCCTGCTCGACGGCGAGACGGTGACCTACGAGGGCGAGTACTTCCGCACGAAGGGCGCGCGCCTCTACCTGCGCCCCGAGCGGCGTCCCCCCGTCTACCTGTCGGCGTTCCACGAGCAGGCCGCCGAGCTCGCCGGCCGCCTCTGCGACGGCGTCTGGACGCTCGGCGACCCGACGTCGGCGCCGGGGATCCTCGCCGCCTACCGTCGCGGCTGCGACGACGCGGGCCGCGCGCCCGGCGAGGTCATCCTGCAGAGCCTGGCGTCGGTCGCCGCGACCGACGAGGAGGCCCTCGAGACCAGCCGCGAGTGGAAGGCGAGCCTCGCCGACGAGCTCTACACGGACGACATCCACGTCCCGGCGGACATCCAGGCGAAGAGCGCCGACGTGTCGGACCGCACGTTCACGACCGGCAACCTCGTCTCCGCCGACCCCGACACGCACGTCACGAAGCTGAAGCTGATGCGCGAGCTCGGCGCCACCGCGATCGTGCTCGTCAACGCCTCCGGGGCGGACCCGGCCCGGATGATCGACATGTACGGGGCAAGCGTGCTGCCGCGCCTCCGGGAGGGCTGAGCGCCTGATGGCGGAGTTCGACGTGGTGGTGATGGGCTCCGGGTCGGGGGGGCGGGCCGTGGCCGGCCGCCTCGCCGACGCCGGGATGGCGGTGGCGATGGTCGAGCAGGAGCTGGTGGGCGGGGAGTGCCCCTACTGGGCGTGCATGCCGAGCAAGGCGCTGCTGCGTCCGCCGGAGGCCGTCCACGCCGCGCAGGTCGTGCCGGGGGTCCGTGCCTCCCTCGACGACTGGGGGGCGGTGCGGGCGTTCCGCGACGACGTCGTCTCGGGGCGCGACGACTCCGGCAAGGTCGCCGCCTACGCCGACCGCGGCGTCACGATCCTGCGCGGCCGCGGCGCGCTCGCGGGCCCGGGGGCCGTCACCGTCGACGGCGAGCGCCACACCACCGCCCGCGTCGTCGTCGCGACCGGCAGCGCCGCCACGTGGCCGCCGGTCGAGGGCATCCGCGACGTCGGCGCGTGGACGAACCGCGAGGCGATGGAGATGGACGAGGTCCCGGACAGCGCCCTCGTGCTCGGCGCCGGCCCCGTCGGCGTCGAGATCGGCCAGATGCTGTCGCGCTACGGCGCGCAGGTCACGATCGCCGACTCCTCCCCGCGGCTTCTCGGCAAGGAGGACCCGGAGGTCTCCGGCCTGCTCGCCCGCCGGTTCACGGACGAGGGGATCACCCTGGCGCTCGGCACCGAGGCGGTGCGCGTCGCCCCCGCCCCCGGCGGCATGACCCGGGTGGTGCTCGACGACGGCTCCGAGCACGTCGTCGCGCGCCTCGTGGTGGCCACGGGGCGCCACGCCCGCGTCGACGACATCGGCCTCGAGACGGTCGGCGTCACCCCCGGCGACGGCGGCCTGGCCGTCGACGCCCGCTGCCGTCTGGCGGAGGGGGTCTGGGCGATCGGCGACGTGACCGACGTCGGCCAGTTCACCCACCTCGCGTCGTACCAGGGGCGGATCGCGTGCGCCGACATCCTCGGCGAGCCCCGCGACGCGGACTACTCCGCGATCCCGCGGTCGGTGTTCTGCGACCCCGAGGTCGCCGCCGTCGGCCTCACGGCGGAGCAGGCCGGGGAGCAGGGCATCGACGTCGCGACGGCGACGGTCGACCTGGCCGACCACGAGCGCGCATCGACGTACGGCCGCGACGTCGGCGGCCTCGTCGGCCTCGTCGCCGACCGGGGCGCCGGCGTGGTGGTGGGCGCCCACGCGGTGGGCCCGCTCGCGTCGGAGTGGATGCACATGGCCGTGCTCGCCGTCCGTGCGCGGGTGCCGGTGGACGTGCTCCGGGACGTGATCGGCCAGTTCCCGACCTTCGCCGAGACCATCGTCACCGCCGCACGGGAGCTCGACATGTAGGCGGCCCCGGGTGCGGCGGACGCGTACGATGGGCGACTTCGTGCCGGAGCTCCGCTCGCCCATCGACGACCCGGCACGCCTCGATGCCGTGCGCCGCACCCATCTGGTGGGGGGTGACGGGCTCGGCGTGGAGGCCTTCGACCGCCTCACCAGCCTCGCGGCGGCGCTGCTCGACGCCCCCTGGGCGTTCCTGACGGCGGTCGACGACACGCACTCGCACTGGATCGGCGCGGCCGGCCTCCCCGACGGCGCCCCCCGCGGCAACACCGTCGAGGAGTCCTTCTGCCGGTACGTGGTGGAGAGCGGCGAGCCGCTGATCCTGGGCGACGCGCGCACCGACGCCCGGACGCGCGACAACCCGTCGATCGCCTCCATGGGCGTCGTGGCGTGGGCGGGGTTCCCCGTGCGGGCGCCCGGCGGGGAGGTGCTCGGCACGTTCTGCGTCGTCGACGCCCGGACGCGCGAGTGGTCGGAGCGCGAGGTCCAGGTGCTCGGCGCGCTCGCCGACACGGCGCGCACCGAGATCCATCTGCGCCTCGCGCTCGCCGAGAGCCGTGGCGCGATCGTCGCCCTCGAGCGGATGCAGCGGGCCAGCGCATCGCTGCTCGGCGCGCTGTCGTTCGACGACATCGCGGAGATCGCGCTGCGGGAGGCCGTGGAGGTGCTCGGCGCCCGGGCCGCGAACATCGCGCTGACCGACGACGAGGGCACCCGCTTCACCGCCGTCCGCTCCGTCGGCTTCCCCCCCGCCGTGCGCCGTGCGCTGCAGGGCATGGAGATCGACGACTCCCTCCTCTCCGCGGAGGCGGCGCGCACCCGGCGGCCCGTGTGGATCTCGGGCGCGGAGTGGGCGCGCCGGTTCCCCCGGAGCGCCGCCATCGCGGACGAGGTCGGCGACGAGGCGGCCGCCGTGCCGCTCGCCGCCGGCGACCGGCTGCTCGGCGTCCTCGGCCTGGTCTTCGACGGCGGCCGGGTGCGCACCGACGCCGAGCGGACGCTGACCCAGTCCCTCGCCGACCAGTGCGCGCAGGCGATGGAGCGGGGGCGCCTCTACGACCGGGAGCACCGGACGGCCGAGGTGCTGCAGCGCAGCCTGCTGCCGGGGCGCCTGCCCGCGGTGCCGGAGCTCGAGGTCGCCGCCCGGTACCTCCCCTCCGACGACGGCGGCCGCGTCGGCGGCGACTTCTACGACCTCTTCCCCGTCGGGGACGGGATCTGGGGCGCGGTCATCGGCGACGTCTGCGGCAAGGGCCCCGAGGCCGCCGCCGTCACCGCGCAGGCCCGCCACGTGATCCGGGCGGACGCCCGCGGCGGCCACGGCCCGGCGGAGGTGCTGCGCCGCCTCAACACCGTGCTGATCGAGGACGGACGCAGCTTCCTCACCGCCGCGCACCTGCGGTTCCACGCCGGGGCCGGCGGGGTCGCCGGGACGCTCTGCCTGGGGGGCCACCCCCACCCGCTCGTCCTGCGCGCCGACGGCGGCGTCGCGTCACTCGGCGTCCCCGGGACCCTGGTGGGCGTCCTCGACGCGCCGCGCCTGCACGAGGTGCCGTTCGCCCTCGGGGCCGGCGACACCCTGGTGCTGTTCACCGACGGCGTCAGCGAGGCGCGCCGCGACGGCGAGCAGCTCGGCGCCGCCGGGGTCGCACGTGTGCTGGAGGGGTGCGCCGGGCTCGACGCCGAGGCGGTCGCGACCCGGATCGAGCAGGCGGTCCGCGACCACGCCGGCCCCGTCGCGTCCGACGACATCGCCCTGCTCGTCATGCGCCGGTACCGCTAGGCGCCCGTGGCGGGACCCCTCCACCGGCGCTCGAACGGCAGCCGCCACGTGGCGGGCGCCAGCAGGCCGTGCATCGCGCGCGGACCCCACGAGCCGGGGGCGTAGGGCAGCACCTCCGGCGGCTCCTCGATGAGCCCCTGCGAGACCTCCCAGAGCCGCTCGATGCCCTTCGCGTTGGCGAACAGGGTGTGGTCGCCCATCATCGCGTCGTAGATGAGGCGCTCGTAGGCCTCGAGCACCTCCTCGTGGGCCTGGTCCTCGTAGAGCGAGAACTGGAGGCTCTGCTTCACGAGCCGCATCCCCGGTCCGGGGCGCTTGCCGTAGAACGACAGGGACAGGCGCGACGCCTCGGCGAGGTCGAACGTGAGGTGGTCGGGGCCGAACTGGCCGACCCCCGAGCCCGCGGGGAACATGCTCCGCGGCGGCTCCTTGAAGGCGATGGAGATGATCCGCGCACCCTCGGCCATGCGCTTGCCGGTGCGCAGGTAGAACGGCACCCCCGACCACCGCCAGTTGTCGATGAAGCAGCGCAACGCCACGAATGTCTCGGTGTTGGAGTCGTCGGCGACGCCCGGCTCGGAGCGGTACCCGTCGTACTGGCCGCGGACGACGTCCCCCGGGCCGATCGGCAGCATCGACCGGAAGACCTTGTCCTTCTCCTCGCCGATCGCGTCGGGCGCGAGCGCGGTGGGGGGCTCCATCGCGGTGAACGCGAGCACCTGGAAGAGGTGGGTGACGACCATGTCGCGGTACGCGCCGGTCGCCTCGTAGAAGCCGGCGCGGCCCTCGACGCTGAGCGTCTCGGGGACGTCGATCTGGACGTGGTCGATGTTGTTGCGGTTCCAGATCGGCTCGAAGAGGCCGTTCGCGAAGCGCAGGGCGAGGATGTTCTGCGCCGCCTCCTTGCCGAGGAAGTGGTCGATGCGGAAGACCTGCTCCTCGTCGAGCACCGACTGCACCATCGCGTTCAGGGCGCGGGCGCTGGCGAGGTCGGTGCCGAACGGCTTCTCCATGATCACCCGGGCGCGGCCCACGAGGCCGGCGCTCCAGAGCTGGTCGATCACGGTCGACGCCGCGCTCGGCGGCACGCTGAGGTAGTGGAGGTACCGGGGGGTCCCGCCGAGGGCGTCGCGGGCGGCGCCGACGCGGCTCGCCAGCTCCTCCGTGCCCTTCGTCAGGTCCACGTAGGTGAGGCGCCGGGCGAACGCCGCCCACTCGTCGTCGGGGACGGGGCGGCGGCCGAACTCGTCCCACGCGGACCGCGCGAGGTTCCGGAACGAGTCGTCGTCGAGGGGGTCGAGCGAGGCGCCGACGATGCGGAAGTCCGGCATCAGGCCGGCCTGGGTCAGGTGCACCAGCCCGGGCAGCAGCTTGCGCCGCGCGAGGTCGCCGGTCGCCCCGAAGAGGACCACGACGTAGGGCTCCAGGGGGGCGATCGCCGAGACGGCGACGTCATCGGGGTCGTTCCGCGACATCTGCGACGCGACGCTACCGGTGGCGGCGGACGCCGCTCCTCGGCCCGGGGGCCCGAACGGGCCCCGCCACGTGCCGCCGCGGGTCGGGACGGGTGCTTGCCCGTCGCCCGGGCACGGTCGTAGTGTCGGTCGCGGGAGGTCACGCGGCCGGGGTGGCCGCCCGATCCGACGGGGGTGGGACCATGGCCGCGCACCACGGTCGCGAGGACTACTTCGTGGTGGGCGAGGGGCTGCTCGGCGTGACGGCCCCATCGGTGCCGGGCGCCGTCGCGTCGGCGTCGCTCGCGGAGCCCGACCTGCGGGCGTTCCGCTTCTCCCGCCTCGGGCCGAAGGGCCGCGCGATGCCGGAGCGGCTGCGGCGGCGGCTCGCGGCGGCGATGACGATGGACGTCGACGCGGGCGGCCCGACGCTGCGGTCGGCGGTGCCGGCGGGCTACACGTACCTCGGGCAGTTCCTCGACCACGACCTCACGTTCGACCGCAGCCGCCTCCGGGAGGACGCGGTGGTGCCGGTGGCCGACCTCGTCCAGGGGCGCTCGCCGAGCCTCGACCTCGACTCCCTCTACGGCCTCGGCCCGGGACTGACGCCCGCCTTCCACGCCTCGGGGGGGCGGCTCCGCATCGGGGCGACGCGACGGTCCGACTTCCGCACGCCGGGCGTCGACGACGGACCGCGCGCCGGGTTCGACCTGCCGCGGCGGCCCGACGGGAGCCCCCTGATCCCCGATCCCCGCAACGACGAGAACCTCGCCGTCGCCCAGACCCACCTCCACTTCATCCGGTTCCACAACCGCGTCGTCGCCATGCTCGCGGCGGACGGGGTGCCGCCGGGGGAGCGGTACGGGCGGGCCCGCGAGATCGTGGTGCGCCACTACCAGTGGATGATCCGCACCGACTTCCTGCCGCGGATCGTGAAGCCCCAGCTCGTGGACGACGTCTTCACCCGGGGGCGGCGGGTGTTCGAGACGGCGCCCCCGCCCGGGGCCGCGCCGACGATGCCGGTGGAGTTCTCCGTCGCGGCGTACCGCCTCGGGCACAGCATGGTGCGCACCGCCTACGACTGGAACCGGGTGTTCGAGGACGGCGCGGGGAGCCTGTCGCTGCTGTTCGGCTTCACGGGGGGCGGGGGCCTCGGCGGCGGGCCGCGGCTGCCGACGAACTGGATCGCCGACATGCGGCGCCTCTACGACTTCCGCGAGGCGGGCCGGCCGGACCTGCGTCCCATGGTCGGGGGCCGGAGCCGCCTGAACATGGCGCGGCGCATCGACACCCTGCTCGCGAACCCGCTCGCCGACCTCCCCGCCGGATCGACCGGGGGACCGGAGGGCGTCGCGGTGCGACGCAACCTGGCGTTCCGGAACCTGACGCGGGCCAGGATGCTGCAGCTCGCGACGGGGCAGCAGATGCTGGCGCTGATGCGGTCCCGCGGCGTGACCGTCAGCGGCCTCGACGCCGACCGGATCATCCGGGGCAACCGCGGCGCCGACCTCTCGGGCCTCGACGCCGCCCAGCGCCGCCTGCTCGGCCGCGAGACGCCGCTGTGGTTCTACGTGCTCCGCGAGGCGGAGTTCAACGGCGGGCGGATGGCCGGGGTCGGCGGGCGGATCGTCGCGGAGACGTTCCACCGGGCGATCGAGGGCAGCACGATCTCGATCCTCGCCGACCCCGCGTGGAGGCCGACGCTCGGCCCCGACCCCGACACGTTCCGGATGGTGGACCTGCTGCTCGTCGCGGCCGAGGGCCGGGAGGAGCTGCTCAACCCCCTCGGGGGCTGAGGGCGGTCAGATCTGCGGGGGCGGCACCGGGTCGGGCTGCGGGATCTCCGGGGCGCTCGGCGGGTACGGCTCCGGGATGATCGCCGGACCGGGGACGGGCTCCACCGGGTCGGGACCCGGCTCGGGGATGTCGGGCGGGTACGGCTCGGGGATGCTCGGGGGCGTGGGGAACGGGTCGGGTATCGGCTGCGTCGTCATGCCACCCCCCTACCCGGCGCCACCGCGGTTCATCCGCGGCGCTCCCGGGGAAGGTGGGGGCGGAACGTCCCATCGAGGAGGCCCCGTTGCAGAAGGATCCCGCGTCGACCCCCGTCCCGGACGACCGCGAGCCCGGCGTGCCGCCCCACGAGCCGCCCGTCGAGGAGGACGAGGACCGCGCCGAGGAGGACGCCCGCGAGTCGTTCCCGAGCTCGGACCCGCCCGCCACCGGAGGGCCCGGAATCTGACCGTCCGGCTCGGGGAGGGCTCGCGGGGGCGCTCCGGCGCTCGGCTATGATGCGCGCCGTGAACCTCTCCCCGGGCCGTTGACGAACACGGTCCAGATCGTCGCGGCACTCCTGCTGGTGCTGCTGAACGGCTTCTTCGTCGCCGCGGAGTTCTCCCTGGCGCGCGCGAGGATGACCCGCCTCGACCAGCTGGCCGAGCAGGGTCGCGGCAGCGCGGTGCTCGCCCGCGAGCAGGTGCGGCACATCGACCGCTACCTCGCCGCGTGCCAGCTCGGCATCACCCTCGCCAGCCTGGGTCTCGGCTGGCTCGGCGAGCCGGCGTTCGCGCACATCATCGAGCCGGCCCTCGAGAGCATCGGGCTCGGCGAGTCGAGCGCGACCCTCACCGCGGTGATCATCGCGTTCGCGATCATCACGGTCCTGCACGTCGTGGTGGGCGAGCTGGCGCCGAAGACCGTCGCGATCCAGCGGGCCGAGCCGACGGCCCTCAGCATCGCGCGCCCCCTCGAGTGGTTCCGGTGGGTCTTCTCCCCCTTCATCTTCCTGTTGAACGGCGCGGGCAACGCCCTGGTCCGCGCGCTCGGCGTGGAGCCGGCGAGCGAGCGGGAGCTCGCCTCGACGCCGGAGGACCTGCAGATCCTCATCGCCCAGAGCGAGGAGGGCGGCGCGATCGAGCCGGAGGAGGCCGACATGCTGGAGGGCGTCTTCGGCCTCCAGGCGAGCCTCACCCGCGACATCATGACCCCGCGTCCCGAGGTCACCACGCTCGTCGCCGACCAACCGGTCCTGACGGCGCTGACCCAGGCGCTCGGCACCCGGCACAGCCGCTTCCCGGTGCTGAACGGCGACGGGGTGCTCGGCATCGTGCACCTCAGCCAGCTCGCGCGCGGCCTGTTGGAGAGCGGTGAGGACACCCCGTGCGGGGCCTCGTCGGGCCCGCCCTGTTCGTCCCGGAGACCCAGCCGGTCGACGACCTGCTGCGCCAGCTCCAGGCGCGCCGCGCCTCGGTCGCGGTGGTGCTCGACGAGTACGGCGACTTCGCCGGCGTTGTGACCGTCGAGGACGTGATCGAGGAGATCGTCGGCGAGATCGATGACGAACGCGACCGCGCACCCGCCGTCGACCAGCTCCCCGACGGCCGCCTCATCGTGCGCGGCCACGTCCCGATCGAGGACCTCGCCGACCACGGCGTGGAGCTCATCGACGACACCGTGACGAGCGTCGGCGGCCTGGTCTTCACCCGGCTCGGCCGCCTGCCCCGGACGGGGGACAGCGTCACCGCGGACGGCTGGCAGCTCACCGTCGAGGCGACCCGCGGCACGCGGGTGGTGCTCGTCGCCATCGAGCCGGCGGAGGAGCGGGACGAGACCCCCGCCGAGGCCGACGAGGACGACCCCGGCGATTGATCAGGCCGGCGGCGGGGACTCCACGAGCTGGGCGGAGAGCGCCCCGCGGCCGGTGAGGCAGGCGGCCCCGCAGCGGGCGCCGAGGGCGAGGGCGTCGTCGAGGTCGAGGCCGCGGGCGAGCCCGACGGTCAGGCCCGCGGCGAACGAGTCGCCGCAGCCGTAGCTGTCGACGGCCGGGCCGGGCGGCGGGGCCGGGTCCCAGCGGCCGGCGCGGCCGTCGTCGGTGAGGTACCGGCCACCCCGGGCGCCCTCGGTCCAGACGATGACGGCCGGCGGGACGGGCAGCGTGGCGGGGTCGACGGCCTCGGTCGGGTCGCTGTCGCTCGCCACGAGGACGTCGGCGCGGACGCCGCTCTCGATCAGCTGGGTGAGCCGCCGGGTCGGGACCACGAGGTGGGTGGCGCGGCGGGCGGCGGCGACGGTCGCGGAGTCGTGACCGGTGAAGTAGGCGGCGTCGCAGCCGGCGAGGTCGTCCCACGGAAGGGCGTCCTCGATGCGGGCCGACATGGGGCCGCCGATCACGGCGATGGCCCGGTCGCCGTCCTCGTCGGTGGCGCTGAGGGCCCGCGTCTGGGGCTCGGCGCGCCGGGCGGCCAGGACGGTGACGCCCTCGGCCTCGAGCCGCGCGAGGGCGCTGTCGCCCGAGTGGTCGGCGCCGAGGGCGGTGAAGAACAGGCACTCCGCCCCGAGCTTCGGCACCTGGGAGGCGCTGACGCCCCCACCGCCGGCCGGCTCGTCGAAGGGGTCCGCGAGGTACGTGATCCGCCCGGGGCGGGGCATCGGGCCCCGGCCGTGGGTGACCCACTCGAGGTGGCCGACGACCGCCACCCGGGGGCGCGTGACGGGGCTCACCGGGGCCGGATCTCGGCGGGGGCGCCGCGCGCGACGAGCGCGGCGGGCAACGCCACGGAGCCGTCCTCGCGCTGGTGGTTCTCGAGGATCGCGATGATCGTGCGGCCCACGGCGACGGCGGTGCCGTTGAGGGTGTGCACCGTCTCGGTCGCCGATCCGCGCTTCACCCGGGTGCGCAGGCGGCGCGCCTGGTAGTCGGTGCAGTTCGAGCAGGACGTGACCTCGCGGTACGCCCCCTGCGCCGGCATCCACGCCTCGCAGTCGAACTTGCGGGCCGCGGGGGCGCCGAGGTCGCCGACGGCGATGTCGATCACCCGGTACGGCACCTCGATCGCGCGGATGATCTCCTCCTGCACGGCCAGGATGCGCTGGTGCTCGGCGGCCGAGTCCTCGGGCAGCACGAACGAGAACATCTCGACCTTGTCGAACTGGTGCACGCGGAAGATGCCGCGGGTGTCGCGGCCCGCGGCCCCCGCCTCGCGGCGGAAGCACGTCGAGACGCCGCCGTACCGCAGCGGCAGCTCGTCCTCGCGGAGGATCTGGTCGCCGTGCAGGCCGGCGAGGGGGACCTCGGACGTCCCGACGAGGTAGAGGTCGTCCTCGGCGGTCTCGTAGATGGAGGCGCGGTCGGTCGGGAAGAACCCGGTGCCGTACATCGCCTCCTCGCGCACCAGGACCGGCGGGATCACCGGCGTGAACCCGGCCGCCTCGACGTGGTCGAGCGCGAGCGCGACGAGCGCCATCTGCACCCGCACGAGCGGGCCGAGGAGGTACGCGAAGCGGGCGCCCGACACCCGTGCGGCCGCCTCCATGTCGATGATCCCGGCGGCGACGCCGATGTCGAGGTGGTCGCGCACCGGGAAGCCGAACGCCGGGGGGTCCCCGACGCGCCGCAGCTCGACGGCGTCGTCCTCCCCGCCGTCGGGGGCGGCGTCCTCCGCCAGGTTCGGCAGGCCGGCGAGGAGGACGTCGCGCTCGCCCTCCAGGCGCCGCAGCTCCTCCTCCTGGCGCGACAGCTCCTCGCCGAGGCCGCGGGCGGCGGCCTCGAGGTCGCTGCTGTCGGCCCCGCTGCGCCGCGCCTCGCCGACGCCCTTCGAGAGGCGGGCGCGCTCCGCACGGGTCTCCTCCACGCGGACCCGCAGGGCGCGGGCCTGCTCGTCGACGCCGAGCAGGCCGTCGAGGTCGGCGCCCCCGCCACGGCGGGCGATGTTGGCGCCGACACGGTCCCGCTCGGCGCGGATCAGCTTCAGGTCGAGCATGGCCTCAGGTGGTGGCGGGTGATGACGCGGGACCCTCGGCGAGGCCCGCGAGGACCCCTTCGAGGTCGTCGCCGAAGGTGAACGCGCGGCGGAGGCCGGTGATCTCGAAGACGCGCCGCAGCCGCCGGTGGGGGCAGATCAGGCCGAGGCGGCCGTCGCCCGCGCGTACCCGGTTCAGCAGGCTGACGAGGGCGCCGAGGCCCGACGAGTCGAGCAGGCTGACGTCGGTCAGGTCGATGACGAGGGGGGCGGCGACGGCGTCGATGCCCTCCAGGTACTGGCGGAACCCGGCCACCGTGTAGATGTCCAGCTCGCCACCGAGGATGACGAGTGTGACCCCGTCGCGGGTCTCGGTCGTGACGTCCAGGCTCATGGGGCTGATGGTACCCCCGGCCCGGGGGCCGCGCACACGCGGGCCCCGGGCGACGTGACGGGAGTTACTGGATGCTCACGACGTACGCGACGACGTTCTCGAGGTCGGTGCCGCTGACGAGGCCGCCGGGCATCGCGCCCTTGCCGTTCACGACCGTCGTCTCGACGAGGGCCGCGTCGCGGCCGCCGCCGGCGAGCTGCGGGCCGACGCCGCCGGCGTCCTGCCCGTTGTTCAGGTGGCACCCGCTGCAGTTGGTCGCGAAGACCTCCTGACCCGCCGCGGCGTCACCGGCGGCCTCGCCGCCGCCGCCCGCGGTGTCGGTCCCGCCGCCGGGGGCGGCCGGAGCCGTCTCCGCCGGCGCGGTGATGAACTCGCCGTCCGAGTCGGTCTGGAGCGCGCTGTTCGCGACGGTGGCGGCGTCGGACGGGGTCCGGGCCTCCTCCTCGCTGCTCTCGACGCACCCCGCCAGCAGGCCCGTGGCCGCGATGAGGACTACCAACAGAATGGCCATCCAGGACCTGCGCACCATCTCACCCCCGGCTCGCTCGGCGTCGACGGGACGGATCATATGCGGCGGACCCCCAAAGACAACGCGCGTCCGGACATCCGGGGTCATCCATCCCACCGGGGAGGGGAACCCGAGTACCCTGGGTACACGGTGATCCGCGCACTCGACGGCCACGAGCCCGAGTTGTCACCCGGCGCCTTCGTGCACGAGGCGGCCGAGGTCATCGGCCGCGTCCGGCTCGGCGCCGGGGCCTCCGTCTGGCCGCGGGCCGTGATCCGCGGCGACACCGAGGACATCGCCGTCGGCGACGGGAGCAACGTCCAGGACGGCGCGGTGCTGCACGCCGACCCCGGCTTCCCGTGCCGCGTCGGGGACCACGTGACGGTGGGCCACCTGGCCGTGGTGCACGGCTGCACCGTCGGGGACGGGTCGATGGTCGGCATGGGGGCGATCGTCATGAACGGGGCGGTGGTGGGCGCCGGCTCGATCGTCGGCGCCGGCGCGGTGGTCCCCGAGGGCGTGCGGATCCCGCCCGGCTCGATGGCCGTCGGGGTGCCGGCGCGGGTGGTCCGCGCGACGACCGACGACGAGCGGCGCGGGCTGCTCGGCGCGGCGGCCCGCTACGTCGCGATGATCGGGGTGCACCGTGGCGATCGGTGAACCCGGCGTACGCGGGGCGGTCGACCCGGCCCGCTGGCTGACCCGGCTCGCCGCCGTCGCGGCCGACGACCTCGCCGTCGCCCTCGGGGAGATCGCCGAGCGCGTGCACGAGATCTTCCCCGTCGACCTCGTGATGGTCCAGGTCGCCGACGAGACGGGGGCCGACCCCGTCGTCCGCGGGCTCCGGCTGGGGGCCTCGGCCGCCGCGCAGTCGCTCGCGCCCCTCCTGGCGGGCGAGGGCCCGGACGTCATCGGCCTCGCCGACGCGGCCGTGGCGGCGGGCGCGCCGGTGTCGTGGCCCCGCGTCGCGGCGGAGCCCGCCGCGCTGGAGCGCCTCGCCGCCGTCGCCGACGCCGGCGGCCCGGCGGGTGCCCTGCACCGCCTGCTGGCCGACGCGGGCGGGCTGGCGGTGCCCGTGGCGGATCCGCGCGGCGAGGTGATCGGCGCCGTCGCGCTCGTGACGTTGTCGCGCGACGCGCCGCTGCCCGGGGGTGCCGCCGACACCCTGGCGGGACTCGCGCCCCAGATCGCCCTGACGGCGCGCAACCACCAGCTCGCGGCGCGCAGCGCGCGCAACCGGCAGACGCTGGAGGGCGTCATCACCTCCACGCGGATGGGCGTCATCGTGACCGACGTCCGCGGGCGCCTGTCCGTCGCGAACGAGGCGGCCACCGACATCCTCGGCCTGTCCCTCGACCCGCTCGTCGGGCAGTCCATGCGCGGGCTGGTGGCCGAGCGCATCAAGTGGAGGTTCACCAACCCCGAGGACTACGCGGCGCGGGTGCTCGCCGCGCACGACGACCCGGCGGGCGAGGCGCTGCACGAGGTCGAGACGGTCGACGGCCGGGCCATCGAGCACAGCTCCAGCCCCGTGCGGGACCGGGACGGGCGCATCGTCGGGCGGGTCGACATCCTCACCGACGTGACGACGGCGCGGACGGCGCTCACCGACGCGCGGCGCCTGGCGGCGGAGCGCGCCGAGCTGCTCGCCCGGGAGGAGCGCCGCGCCCAGGAGGAGGTCGCGCTCTCGCGGGCGGCGCACCTGCTGGCGTCGGCGATGACGGCCCCGGAGATCCACGAGCACCTGCTCGACCAGGCGCACGCCCTCGTCCCCGGCTGCGAGAAGAGCGCCGTCTTCAGCGTGGACGCCCGTGGTGCGGTGCTCCCCGTCGCCACCCGGGGCTTCTCCGAGGCGACCGTCGCGAAGATGACGTTCCGCACCGGCGTCGGCACCGTCGGGAGGGTGATGGCGGACCGGCGGCCCTTCGTCTGCGGCGACACGGCGGTGGACGACCGCATCTCGACCCGCATCACCGGCCCGGAGGGGATCCGGTCGTTCATGCTCGTGCCCCTCGTCCACGGTGACCGGGTGCTCGGCATGGTCAGCCTCAACTGCCTGTCGCCGCGCGAGTTCGGCGAGCGGGAGGTCCGCCTGGTGACGGCGCTCGCCCGCCACGCCGCGGCGGCGCTGCGCAACGCGCTGCAGTTCGAGCAGGAGCGCCACATCGCCCAGACGCTGCAGCAGGCGCTGATCGCCGAGGAGCTGCCGCGGATCGACGGCCTGGAGCTCGCCGCGATCTACCAGCCGGCCGCGGGCTCCCTCGTGGGGGGCGACTTCTACAGCGCCTGGCCCCTCTGCGACGGCCGCCTCGCGGTCCTCGTCGGGGACGTCTCCGGCAAGGGCGTCGAGGCCGCCGGCGTGACGGCGATGGTGCGGTACATGGCGGAGGCGCTCAGCCAGCACCAGCACGAGCCCGCCGGCCTGGTGCGCGAGCTGAACGACCTGCTGTGCCCGCGGATGGCCGACGGGTCGCTCGTGACGCTCGTCCTCGCGGTGGTCGACACCGACGTCGGCGAGGTGAGCTGGTGCAGCGCCGGCCACCCGCCCCCGGTGCTGCTGGAACCCGGCGGCGGGTACCGCACCCTCGAGGACCCCGACCCGCCGTGCGGCGTCTTCCCCGGGCAGACGTACCACCAGGGGATCGAGGCGTTCCCGGCGGGGGCGTGCCTGGTGCTCTACACCGACGGCCTGATCGAGGCGCGCCGCCAGGGGCGGGAGTTCGGCGAGGCCGGCCTGCGCGACGCCCTCCTCGCCGCCCGCGGCGGGACGCCGGAGGCGCTGGCGCGGGCCGTCCACGCCCGCGCGCGCGACTGGTCGGGCGGGCGCCTCAGCGACGACGTCGCCGTCGCCGTGGTGCGCCGGGTGCCCTAGGCGGCGGGGGCCCGCACGAGGTCGACGTCGCCGAGCGTCAGGCGGTCGCCGCCGGCCGTGATGCGCAGGGGCCGCTCCAGCGCCGCCAGGAGCCGCACCTCGAGGTCGTTCCATCCGGGGGGACCCGCCATGCGGGTCGTCATGAGGGGACCGGCGGTGAGCACGTCCCCGTCGACGGCGTAGGGGCCGGCGAGGCGGTTGACGCCGCCGCTCCCCGACACGCGGCCGGCGCCGTCGAAGACGAGGGAGGGCGGCTCGCCCCCCTCCGGCACCGGCGTCCCCCCGACGGCGACGACCACCCACGCGCCGGCGAGGGGGTCGCCCCCGGTCACAGGTGCTCCGCGAGCGCCTCCACCAGGAAGCGGGTGTGGGCCTGCAGCATCGCCGCCTGGCCGATGCGGTTGACGACCTCGGGGCTGGCGACGGCGTCGGGGCCGCCCCGGTCGATCTCGGCCTGCTTGGCCTGGCGGTCCATCGCGAAGATGGTGTCGGCGAGGCGGGTCTGGCGCGCCCCCATCCAGGCGAGGACGGGTCCCGCGACGGGGGCGTGCCCCTCGCGCGCGTCGTCGAGGCCGTCGAGGAACACGCGCGTCCACGCGGCGACCCGGACACGGCGGTCGAGGGTGGACCGCATCGCCGGGTCGTCCTGCGCCTCCGCGCCGAACTGCAGGTCGACCTCGAAGGCGTGCGCCTCGCCGACCCGCCGGATCTCGGCGTCGACGTCGTCCTCGCGGGCGGCGAGCAGCGCCGGCAGGCCGGCGGCGAAGCGCTCCAGGGCCGGCGCCGCCGCGGGTGCGGCGTTCGCGGCGAGGGCCTCGGCGACGAACCCGAGGTGGGCGCGGACGGCGGGGTCCCCCGCGGGCGCGAGGTCGTCCTCCCCCGCCGCCTCGCGGTCGAGCAGATCGCGGAGGCGGCCGGGGTGCGACTGCATCCACACCAGCAGGCCGCGCGCCGTCGGGTGTGGAGCCGTGCTCATGCGGTCACGTGATCGTGTACTCGGGCCCGCTGCCGCCCTCGGGCGGCGTCAGGCGGCCGCCCTTGGCGGTGATCGCGCCGCACTGCACGCAGTTCGACGGGTTGACCTTGACCGTGACGGTGCCGTTCTGCGGCGCGTCCTCGTCGATCTCGTAGACCTTCGCGGGGCACATCCAGACCCAGGTGGTGGCGAGCGCCGTCGGGACGTCGCGCTGCAGGCGGATGTGGTTCGGCTGGTCGTCGCGGGTCGCGTTGCCGCTGGCGAAGACGCTCGAGAGCTTGTCGAAGATCAGCTCGCCGTCGGGCTTCGGGTACTTCGCCTGGCGGTTGCCGACGAACACCGGCTCGCGGGCGTCGGTCTTCGACTTGACGCGCTTGCGCGGGAGGTGGCCGAAGGAGGCCGTCGCCATGCCGTGGACCATGCCGCCGTAGATGAAGCCCTTCTGGAAGGCGGGGCGGATGTTGCGGACCTTCCACAGCTCCTTCCAGATGGAGGAGTCCTGGACGGCCTTCGTGTAGCCCCAGAGGCCGGCGGGCGTGGTGGCCTTGCCCTCCTTGAGGGACGCGTAGATCTGCTCGCCGGCGAGCTTGCCGGAGTGGATCGCGTGGTGGACGCCCTTCAGGGCCATCATGTCCACGAAGCCGGCGGAGTCGCCGACCATCACCGCGCCGGGCACGTGCAGGCGGCTCGGCAGGCCCCAGAGGCCGCCGCCGGGGATCGTCTTCGCGCCCCAGGCGAGGCGCTTGCCGCCGGCGAGGATCTCGCGCAGCAGCGGGTGCGTCTTGAACTCCTGCAGCAGGTCGTGCGCGGACAGCGTGGCGTCGGCGTAGTCGAGCCCGATGACGTACCCGAGCGAGACCATGTCGTCGCCCATCGGGTAGATCCAGGAGCCGCCGTACTCGCGGTACTTGGTCTGCATCCGCAGCGGCCAGCCGAGCGTGTGGATGACCTTGTCGAGGGGCTTCGCGACCTGCCAGACCTCCTTGACGCCGAGCTCCCAGCTCTGGGTGGCGTCGCGGTCGAGGTCGTAGTGGCGGCGCAGCACGCCGGTGAGGTGGCCGGGGGTGCCCTCGGCGAGGACCGTCACCTGGGCGTGGACCTCGGCGCCGGGCTCGAACGCGGAGAGCTGCTCGCCCTCCTTGCCGCGGCCCTTGTCGCCGGTGACGACGCCCATGACGCGGCCGGAGTCGATGATGAGCTTCTGGCAGTCGGTCTCGGGGAGCATGAAGGCCCCGAGCTCCTCCGCCTGCTCGCCCATCCAGCGGGCCAGCTTGCTGATCGAGACGACCCAGTTGCCGTGGTTCTTCATCTGCGGCGGGGTCGGGATGCGGATCTTCGACTTCGGCCGCATGAAGTAGACGGACTCGCCGGTGACGGAGCCGTAGTGCGGGATGTCGTCGGCGGCGACGTCCGGGAAGAGTTCCTGGATCGGGCCGGGCCGCATCACGGCGCCCGACAGCAGGTGCGAGCCGGCCGTCTTGCCCTTCTCGGCGACGGCGATCGGCACCTCGCCCAGCTGCTCCATCAGCTCGGGGTCGTCACCGAGGAGCTGCCCAAGACGGACGGCGGTCGCGAGGCCCGCGGGGCCCGCTCCGACGATCAGGACGCCGACGTCGATCCGCTCGTCCTCGGCCGCTGCCGGCGGGACGATGTGGTCGGACGGCTGGAAGGGCGGCGGGTAGTCGGCCGGGAGGGTGCTCATGCGGCGGGCTCGCTGGCGTCGGGAACGAGGACTTGCGCGATCTTACCCGCCGTGGCCGGGTACGAATGGCCCACCCCGCGGGCGGGGGCGTCGTCCGGCATGCGGACGGGGAGGCGCGCGGAGCGCCGGCCGGGGTCGCCCCCGGCCGGCGCGTCGCCGCGCGGCACGCTCAGAGGGAGATGGCGTCCCGCTGGCCGCTGACCTCGTTGGTCAGCTCCGTCACGACCGACTTGGCGTCGCCGAACACCATCGAGGTCTTCTCGTTGAAGAAGAGCTCGTTCTCGATGCCCGCGAAGCCGGCCCGCATCGACCGCTTGACCACGAACACGGTCTGGGCCTTGTCGACGTCGAGGATCGGCATGCCGTAGATCGGGCTGCCCTTGTCGTGACGGGCGGCCGGGTTGACCACGTCGTTGGCGCCGAGCACCAGCACGACGTCGGTCTGCGGGAAGTCGCCGTTGATCTCGTCCATGTCGAGCAGCTGCTCGTAGGGGACGTTGGCCTCCGCGAGGAGCACGTTCATGTGCCCCGGCATGCGGCCGGCGACGGGGTGGATCGCGAACCGCACCTCGACGCCCTCCTTCTCGAGGGCGTCCGCGAGCTCGCGGACCTTGTGCTGCGCCTGCGCCACCGCCATCCCGTACCCCGGGACGATGACCACCGACGAGGCGATCTTCATGAGGTCGGCCGCCTCGTCCACGGAGGCGGAGCGGTAGGTGCCCTGCTCCTGCCCCTCGCCCGACCCGACGGCGTCGGTCGCGCCGAACGCGCCGAAGAGGACGTTCGAGAAGGAGCGGTTCATGGCGCGGCACATGATGATCGCGAGGATCAGGCCGGACGCGCCGTCCAGGGCGCCGGCGACGATCAACAGCTTGCTGTCGAGCACGAAGCCGAGGGCCGCGGCCGAGAGGCCGGCGTAGGCGTTGAGGAGCGCGATGACCGTCGGCATGTCGGCGCCGCCGATCGGGATGATCAGGAACACGCCGAACACGAGGCCGAGGGCGGCGATGACCGGGACGGCCCAGTCCTGGTCGGGGTTGAACACCTGGTAGATGATCAGGCCGACGGCGATGGCCAGGACGCCCGCGTTCACGAGGTTCTGGCCGGGATAGACGATCGGTCGCTGCGGCAACCACTCCTGCAGCTTGCCCGCGGCCATCAGGGACCCCGTGAAGACGAGCATCCCGAGCCCGATCTCGATGCCGATGACGCCGAGGTCGAACTTGGAGAAGTGCTCGCGCTCGAGGAAGAAGTGCGCGATGCCGATGAGGCCGGCCGCGAGGCCGCCGAAGGCGTGCGACAGGGCGATCCGCTGGGGCATGGCGGTCATGGGGACCAGCAGGCCGAGCGGGACGCCGATCGCGGAGCCGATCAGCAGGGCGACGGCGATCAGGACGTAGCCGGTGCCCGTGATGTCGGGCCAGAAGAGCGTCGCGACGATCGCGATGCCGAAGCCGATCTCACCGGCGAGGACGCCGCGGCGGGCCGTGGAGGCCTGCGACATCCACTTCAGGGAGAGCGCGAACCCGAGGGCCGCGACGAGGTAGGCGAGCTGGATCCAGTTCATGCGGTCCATCAGGCGACCCCGTCCTCGACGCCGGCCTCGGGCTTCGGCGTCCGCTCACGCGGCTTGAACATCTTCAGCATGCGGTCCGTGATGATGAACCCGCCGACGAGGTTGATGGACGACGCGACCACGGCGATGAAGCCGAGCACCTGGGCGTAGGTCGTGTGGCCCTGGCCGAGGATGACCATGGAGATGACCAGCGCGATCGCCGACAGGGCGTTCGTGAGGGCCATGAGCGGCGTGTGCAGGAGCTTCGGGATCCGCCGGATCGACTCGAAGCCCACGAAGGCCGCGAGCATGAAGATGAAGAGGCTGGTGATGATGACGTCACTGCTCATGAGGTGACGCCCTCCTCGGCGCCCAGGGCGGCCTGCACCCTGTCGTTGACGATGCGACCGTCCTTGCTGACCATGCTCTGGTTCACGATGTCGTCGTCCGGGTCGGGCGCGACGGCGCCGCCGGAGACGATCAGCGCGAGGAAGTTGGCGACGTTCTTGCCGTACATCAGGCTCGCGTGGTTCGGGGCCTGCGACGGCACGTTGACCGGGCCGATGACGGACACGCCGTCGATGTCGACCGTCTCGCCGGGCCGGCTCGGCTCGACGTTGCCGCCCTGCTCGGCGGCGAGGTCCACCACGACGGACCCGGGGGCCATCGCGCGGACCATGTCCTCGGTGACGAGCACCGGGGCGGTCGCGCCCTGCACCTGCGCGGTCGTGATGACCACGTCGGAGCGGGCGACCACCTTCGTCATGAGCTCGCGCTGCTTCGCGATCTGCTCGTCGGTCATCTTGGTCGCGTAGGCGCCGGACCCGCCGCCCTCGCCCTGGCCGGTGTCGAGGTCGAACTCGACGAACTTGGCGCCGAGGCTCTTGACCTCCTCCTTCGCCGCGGCCCGCACGTCGTAGGCCTCGACGACGGCGCCGAGGCGACGCGCGGTGGCGATGGCCGACAGGCCGGCGACGCCGGCGCCGACGATGAACACCCGCGCGGGCGCCATGGTGCCGGCGGCGGTCGTCATCAGCGGGAAGACCTTCGGGAGCGCCGTCGCGGCCATGATCACGGCCTTGAAGCCGGAGATGTTGGCCTGCGAGCTGAGGACGTCCATCGACTGCGCCCGCGTGGTGCGGGGCACGAGCTCCAGCGAGTGGAGGGTGACGCCCTTCTCGGCGAGCGCGGCGGAGACGGCGGGCGCCGCGAACGGCGCCGCCATGCCGACGACGACCTGGCCGGCGTGCATCTTGGCGAGGTCGGGGCTGGCGGGGTCACCGCCGAGGACGCGCACGCAGGCGACGACGGGTGCGGCGAGCACCTCGTCGCGGGTGCCGATGCGGGCGCCCTTCTCCTCGTAGGCCGCGTCCGTGAAGCCGGAGGCCACTCCGGCCCCCGACTCGACGAGCACGGAGGCCCCGAGCTTCTCGATCGCGGCGACAACCGCGGGGGTCAGCGCGACGCGCCGCTCCCCGTCGAGGGTCTCCGCGGGCACGCCGATGGTCAGCGGCGCGCGCGTGGCTTCGGCCCCGTCACTTGGGGCGGGTGGAGAGCTGGTCGACACAGTGTGGGATCCCGGGACGCTGACGAGGGTGCAGGTTTCTACCGTACGGCGTGCGAATCCGTCAACGCACGGAAGCACAGGCCGTTGCGGCGATCGGAGGGCATCGGGACGAAACCCCGTGGTTTTCGAGGTTGATCGTCACGCGGCGCCCCCGACGTGGGCCGAGAGCCTACCCGGCGCGGCGGCGGCGCGCGGGGATCGGTCGCCGCGGGACCCCCGCGGGCGGCCGGGCGCTACCGCACCACCCGGGCGCTCCGCAGCGTGCCGCCGGTCGTGAACCGCAGCGCCGCGCGGGTGGCGGCGCCCATCGCCGGCACGTGCTCCCAGGGGCCGAGGACGCGCCCGATCCAGTGGCCGGGCAGGACGCGGCTCGGCGGGGCGCGCAGGATCGTCGCGAGCGACGCGGTGGTGCGGCCGCCGTCGGGCCCGGTCAGCACGCTCGTGACGCTGATCCGCACGCGTCCGGCGGCGGCGAGCCGCGCCCGGACCCGGGCGGGGAGGACGAGCCGTACGCGCACCGCGCCCGCGGCGGCGACCGCGGTCTCGGCGGCGGGGATCGTGACGGTCCGGCCGTCGATCGTCGCGCGGACCGTGCTGGCGAGGGTGCCCGGACCGCTCACCGCGACGTTCACGCCGGCGACGCCGAGGGCCGTCGGCGACTGACCGGCGTCCGGCGCGGGTGCGGGGGCGGGTGCCGTCACCGGCGCCGGGGCGACCGCCGGGGGGACGGCGGGGGCGGTCGCGGTGCCCGAGAGGCCGGCGACCACGGGCGAGGTCCGGCCGTTGCCGGGGACCGTGAGGACCGCCGACTTTGCGCCCGCGGACGAGGGTCCGAACGCGATCTCCACGGTGCACGCGGCCCCGGCCGGCAGCACCCGGCCGGAGCAGGCGTCGGCCACGACGGCGAACTGCGCGGGGTCGGTGCCGGTGATCGCGGCGGAGCCCGGCGTGAGGCGACCCGTGCCGGTGTTGGTGACCGTGAACGTCCGCCCGGCGGAGGTGGTCCCCGGGGCGCGGTCGGCGAAGGCGCCGGCCGCCGGGGCGAGGACGGCGACGGGGTCGGTGAGGACCACGGCGACGCCGGTGGGGCCGGGGGCGCCGGGGATGAAGTCCTCGTCGACGTCCGTGCCGTCGGCGCCGGCGCGCCCGACCCGGTTCGCCGTGTACTCGGCCCAGTAGACGTGCGTCCCGTCGTTGGCGAGGTAGTTCACCGGGGAGGTCAGCGGGATGAACCCCGGGGTGACGCCGCTGCCGTCGAGGGCCGCGCGGCCGATGGAGCGGACCCCGCTGATGCTGCTCCCCCAGTAGACGTGGCCGCCGTCGACCGCC
This sequence comes from Miltoncostaea oceani, assembly GCF_018141545.1. GTDB lineage: Bacteria > Actinomycetota > Thermoleophilia > Miltoncostaeales > Miltoncostaeaceae > Miltoncostaea > Miltoncostaea oceani. The sequence goes on from NZ_CP064356.1 coordinate 3,285,276, forward strand.
ACGCCGAGCGAGGCGGTCCCGGTGGAGATGAACGCCAGGTCGGCGCCGGTGCCGTCGAGGGCCGCCCGGCCGATCGCCTGGAAGTTGTAGTCCGTCCAGTAGACGTGGGTCCCGCTCACCGCCAGGCCGCTGATGGAGTACCGGCCGGTGCTGATGAACGCCTGCGTGGCATCGGTGCCGTCGAGGTCGGCGCGCCCGATGGTGCCGTCGCCGGTGTTCACCCAGTAGACGTGGGTCGCGTCGATCGCGAGCCCGCTCGGGCCGTCGACCCCCGTGATGAAGTCGGCCTCGATGCCGGTGCCGTCGCGCCGTGCGCGGCTGATCCGGTTCGTGTCGTTGCTGCTCCAGTAGACGAAGTCGTCGTCCGCGGCGATGCCCCGGGGGTAGGTCTGCCCGGCGATGAAGTCCTGCTCGGCGTTCGCGCCGTCGAGGTCGGCGCGCCCGATCGCGTTGTAGTTGGTCCACACGACGCCCGGCGCGGCGGAGGCGGTGGGGACGCCGGCGGCGAGCGCCAGGGCCAGCAGGGCGCCGGCGAGGTGCCGGCGGCGCGGCGCGCCGGGGCGGCGGGGGGCGACGGGCATGTGGGACTCCTTGCAGGAGGCGGCCCGCCACGAGGTGGCACGGGTGGAACACGGTGGCGCCCCCGCCCATCGGCATCCCGGCGGCCCGGCGCGAGCCCCCGGTCGGCGCGTCAGGGCCCCGAAACGACGAGAAGCCCTGCATTTGCAGGGCTTCTCGTCAACGGGATGGAGGATAGCGGATTCGAACCGCTGACCTCCTGGGTGCGATCCAGGCGCTCTCCCAACTGAGCTAATCCCCCCGGTCCGCCGGGGACTGTATCGCGCCGCCGCCCGCACGTCAGCCCGGTGGTGGGGACAGCGGACCCCGGCGCTACCCTGGGTGGGTGATCGATCTCCACGCCCACCTGCTCCCCGGCGTCGATGACGGCCCCGCCACCATGGGGGATTCCGTCGCGATGGCCCGGGCGGCGTGGGAGAGCGGCACCCGCACCATGGTCTGCACCCCCCACATGATCGCGGGGTACCCCACCGATCCCCCCCGCGTGCACTCCGGCGTGCGCGACCTGGCGGCCGCCCTGCGCGAGGCCGAGATCGGGCTGAAGGTGACGACGGGCGCCGAGATCGCGCTCGACCACCTGCCGCGGATGAACGATGCGGACCTCGCGATGTCGACGCTCGGCGGGCGGGGCGAGTGGCTCCTGCTGGAGATGCCGTTCCTCGGCTGGCCCCTCCGCCTCGGGGAGATCCTCCGCGACCTCGAGATCCGCGGCTTCCGGGCGATCCTCGCGCACCCCGAGCGGGCCGACGCGATCCAGCGGTCCCCCGACCGCATCCGCGACGTGATCGGCCGCGGCGCCCTGGTGCAGCTCACCGCGGGGTCGTTCCTCGGTGACCACGGCCCGGCGGCGCGGCGTACGGCCGGGATCCTGCTGGCCGGCGGCGCGGCGCACCTGATCGCATCCGACGCCCACTCGGCGGGGCCGTGGCGCGGGCCGGAGATCGGTCCCGGCCTGCAGGCCGCCGCCGACGCGATCGACGTCCACCCGCAGACGCTCTCGTGGATGGTCGACGAGGGCCCCGCGGCGATCCTGGAGGGCGGCCAGGTGCGGCCGCCCCGGATCACGTCGTCGCGAACGCCCCGGGGGGGCGGGCGTCCGGCGCCTGCCGGGCCGCGATGACCGACTCGTACGTGAGGCGCAGCCCGTCGCGCAGCGAGGTCTCGGGCCGCCAGCCGTAGAGCGCCGCGGCCTTCGCGTTGTCGAGGGCGCTGCGCTGCAGCTCGCCGGGCCGGGCGTCGGCGAACTCGGGGTCGCCCTCGTAGCCGAGGCCCTCGAGCAGGTCGAGCACGGTGATCTCGGTGCCGGTGCCGATGTTGACGGTCTCGCCGGGCTCGCCCGCCTCGGCGGCGAGGAAGGCGCGGACGACGTCGCCCACGTAGACGTAGTCGCGGGTCTGGAGGCCGTCGCCGAAGATGCGGGGGCGGTCGCCGTCGAGGACCTTGCCGCAGAAGATCGCGACGACGCCGGCCTCCCCGTGGGGGTCCTGGCGGGGGCCGTAGACGTTGCCGAGGCGGAGCACCGTGGCGGGGACGCCGTAGAGCCGCCCGTAGAGGCCGCAGTACCCCTCCCCCGCCATCTTGCTCATCCCGTAGTGGGAGAGCGGGCGGGTGGCGGAGGTCTCGGGGCTGGGGACGGGGAGCTCGGGGTACTCGCCGTACCCGGCGCCCCCGGTGGAGGCGAAGACGACGCGGGCGCCGACGGCGCGGGCCGCCTCGAGCACGTTGATGGTGCCGATGACGTTGACGTCGGCGTCGAAGGCGGGGTCGTCGAGGGCGCGGCGGACGTCGGCCTGCGCGGCGAGGTGGAAGATCACGGAGGGCTTCGCGGCGGTGGCGACGGCGACGAGGTCGTCGGCGCGGCGGATGTCGAGCTCGTGGAACTCGGCGTCCGCGGGGAGCCGGATGCGCTTGCCGTTCGAGAGGTCGTCGACGATGTGGCACGCGCGGCCGTCGGCGAGGACGGCGTCGGCGAGGTTCGACCCGATGAACCCTGCGCCGCCGGTGATGAGTGCGGTGCTCACGCTGTTACCTTTCGGACGTGTGAGGGCCATTCCTGAAACGAGGGGCAGTGTGGATCACGCTCCCGTGAACGGCAAGGCGCCGCGGGCGGCCGTACGGTGACCGTTCCCGACGAGGAACCCCGCCGCCCCGGCGTCTACGCGCGGCTCGCGGAGGAGGCCGACGTGCACCGCGTGGTGCTGACGCCGCCGCCGTGGGTGAGGTGGGCGGGCCGGGGCATCTGCCTCGCGATCGTGGCGGGCGTCGTCGCGACCGCGCTGCAGGTCCACCCCTGGTGAGCGGCCGCTTCATCGCCCTGGAGGGCGTCGACGGCAGCGGCAAGAGCACCCAGGCGGGTCTGCTGGCGGACGCGCTGGAGGCCGCGGGCCGGACGGTGCTGCGCACCCGCGAGCCGGGCGGCACCCCCGTCGGCGAGCTGATCCGCGACGTGGTGCTGGCGGCGCCGTCGTTGTCGATGACCCTGCTCGCCGAGGTGCACCTGTTCGCCGCGTCGCGGGCCGAGCACGTGCGGGCGGTGCTGCGTCCCGCGCTCGCGGGGGGTGCCTGGGTGGTGAGCGACCGCTTCGTCGACTCGTCGCTCGCGTTCCAGGGGGCGGGGCGGGGCCTCGGCATCGACGCGGTGTGGGAGTTGAACCGGTCCGCGGTCGACGGGTGCCTGCCGGACCTGGCGGTGGTGATCGACGTGCCGGGCCCCCTCGCCGCGGCCCGCCGCAAGCCCGCCCCGGACCGCATCGAGGCGGAGGGCGAGGGGTTCCACGCCCGCGTGGCGGAGGGGTACCGGGAGCTCGCCGGGCGGTTCCCGGAGCGGGTCCGCCTGGTCGACGGCCGCGGCACGCCGGACGAGGTGCACGCCCGGGTGCGGGACGCCGTGGCGGTGCTGGCGTGATCACGATCCCGGGTCAGCCGCTGGCGCAGCGCATCCTGCGGGCCGTGCTCGCGCGCGACGACGCCCCCCAGCAGCTGCTGCTGTTCGGCCCGCCGGGGACGGGGAAGCGCGCGGCGGCGCGGGAGGCGGCGTGGTCGCTGATGGACCCGGAGGGCGTGCACGAGCGCACGGCGCGCGCCCTGGACCTGACGGTGATCGAGGCGACGGGCCAGCAGATCCTGTTGCGCGACCTGGAGGAGGGCCTGTCCCAGATCGCGGGCCGCCCGAGCGTGATGCGCCGCCGCGTGATGATCGTGCTCGACATCGAGCGCCTGCGCGAGCAGGAGTCGCGGCTGCTGAAGACGCTGGAGGAGCCGCCGCCGCGGTCGCACATCATCGTCGTGACGGACCACCCGTCGGACCTGCTCGACACGATCCGCTCCCGCTGCCTGCCGGTGCCGTTCCGCTCGCTGGGCTGGCGGCACGCGATGGAGCAGATGGACCCGTTCGCGTCCGAGATGCACCGCATCGGCGTCGATTTCGCCCTGACGGCGCTGGCGGGGCGGGCGACGGCGCCGGCGGCGGTGGTGCAGGCGATCCAGTCGCGGATGGAGGGCGCCGCGGACGGCAACCCGTCGGAGGAGCTGGTGCGCCTGCGGGCGGAGGCGGCGGGCCTGGAGGGCAAGCGCGGGGAGCGCACGGCGGTGAAGCGGGCGGAGGACCAGGAGAAGCGGGAGCGCCGGCGGATGGTCACGGACGGCTGGACCCAGGTGCTGGACGCGGCGGCGGCGACCGCCGCGGACGCCCTCGCGGTCGCGGTGGGGGCGGAGCGGGCGGTCCGCCACGTGGAGCGGCTCGACGATCTGCGGGAGGTGGGTGTGCCGGAGCGCCTGCCGTTCCTGGAGCGCGCCGTCGCGGAGATCCAGGTGTCGCGGGCGGATCTGGAGCTGAACCCGCGGGTGGAGCTCGCCGCGGAGGCGCTGCTGGTGCGGCTCGACGAGGCGCGTCACGGCGCCCACGGGCGGCTGGTCGGGCCGGGGCGCCTCGGGTTCTGAGGGGCGGGCGCGACGGCGCCTCAACCGGCGGGAGGGGTCGTCTCGTAGTCGCAGGCGACCCGTCCACTCCCCTGGAGGTCCCTCCCATGAGGTCCACTCTCGGTCGCCCCCGGCTGCTCGTCGCCGTCGCCGCGGCCGCCCTCACCGCCGCCGCCCTGATGCTCGTCCCGGGCGCGATGGCGACGAAGGGCAAGCCCGCTCCCCCCGCCGCCCCGGCGGCGCAGGCGGATGTGCTGCTCTACAAGGGCGCGACGACCGTCGCGCTCGACCCGGGCGCCGCGGCCGCGCTGACGTCGCTCGGCATCTCGGTCGCCCCGTCGGGCAACGCCTACGCCGGTTCGAAGGGCATCAGCTTCCCGATCTCGTTCGGCGTCGTCGACGCGACGACCCTCGCCGGGCAGATCCGCCACTCCGGCGGGCTGAAGTTCACGAAGGACGGCACCACCGTCTACCTGAGCCGGTACTTCATCGACATCGACGATTCGCCGAGCCTGTCCGGCCTCGTCGGGACGGCGAAGAACGGCGGCGACCGCGCCGACCTGTTCTCCCTCGACCTCGCGAACCTGAAGGTCGACGCCGGCAAGCGCTACATCAAGCTGTCGGGCGTGACGCTGAAGCTGACCGCGGGTGCCGCGGCGGCGCTGAACGGCGCGTTCGGCGATGGCGGCACCCCGTTCGCGGAGGGCCTGGTCATCGGGTCCGCGACGGTGGCGGCGCACACGTACACGAAGGGCGTCTGAGCACCTGACGGCCTGACCCCACACGAGACGAGGGGCCGCGGCGCACCTTGAACGCCCGCGGCCCCTCTTTCGTGTGGAGCGACGTCACCTCCGGAGCGTCACGTTCCCGGAGCCCCGGCGGCGGCGCCTCAGCTGGTGGAGACGGACGGCCCCTCGCCCCGAGCGGGGCTCAGAGCGACGGACCGCCCTCTATCGCCGTGTCCAGAGGCCGTCACCTCCCCGCGGCCAACCGCCCGTCCGGGCGTTGATCGTCCGGCCACGTGGTCGTGGTGGTCCGTACGGGGTGCGCCGCATCGTGGCGCGCGCTGGGAGACGCGACATCGTCGGGACGTCGTCCGGGCGAGGTGCTCCGTTCGACCGCGAAGCGCTCTGGAGCGCGACCGTCAGGATCCCCCGTGGGTTGCCCCTCAGGGTGACGTATGGAGCGCGGTCGACCTGCTGTCGCCTGTGCATCCCGTCCTCATCCCGTTCCCGCGGTTCGACCGTGCAAGCGGGGCACTGGATGGAGCGGCGCCGCTCACGATCTCTGCATCGACCATGGCCCCTTCCGGGACCCGCGTCAAGGTCTGGGAGGGAACGTCTCGAGGGGGCTTCCGATCGGGGTGCCCGGCTCGCTAGGCTTCGGGGTCGTGGGCCTTCACGGGCCCCCGGGCCGACGTAGCTCAGTTGGTAGAGCACTTCACTCGTAATGAAGGGGTCCGCGGTTCGAATCCGCGCGTCGGCTTCCCCTCAGGTGGCGGGGTCTCTACCCGGGACGGTTCCGCTCATCGCTCCCGGACGGCGTAGGTCAGGTGGGTGACCCTCCCGGTCGGCTCGGCGTCGACCGGTTCGAGGGCCACGCGGGTCGCGTCGACGCCCTCGAACAGGCGGGTCCCCGCGCCGAGGAGCACGGGCGAGAGCGCGATCGTGAACTCGTCGATGAGACCGGCGTTCAGGTACTGGAGGATCGTCGCCCCGCCGCCGGCGATGCGGACGTCCCGGTCGCCCGCGGCCGCGCGGGCCCGGTCGAGCGCGACCGCGATGCCGTCGTCGACGAAGTGGAACGTCGTCCCGCCCGGCCGCTCCCACGGGTCACGGGGATCGTGGGTGAGCACGAAGACGGGCGTGTGGAACGGGGCCTCCTCCGGCCACGCCCCCTCGCCGAGGTCGAACATCCGCCGGCCCATCACGCTCGCGCCGGTGCGCGCGAACGTCTCCCGCAGGATGTCGTCGTCGCGCCCCTCCTCGCCGCCGTCGCCGAGCCGCAGCCTCTCCCGGAAGGACCTGAGCGGGAGGATCCACTGCTGCAACTCCATCCACTGCGCCGTCCAGCGGCGGCGGTCCGGGTCGTCCGCGCGCTCCTCGGGCGCGACGAACCCGTCGAGCGACATCGAGACGCTGAAGAACACCTTCCCGGCCATCAGTCCCCCGCCCCGATCCCGCGTGTCTCGGTGACGTAGGCCGCCAGGTTGGCGAGGGTCTGCCGGCCGCCCTCGACCGCGTGGTACCTCTCCACGGCCACGTCGCGCAGCTCCCTCGTGGGGAACACCGTGACCATCTCGATCCGCGTCGCGACGCCGTCGGGCGTGAAGGTGAGGACCGACGTGAACGCGTCCGGGTCGTCGCGGGACTCACCGTGGCGCAGCACGATCCGCTCCGGCGGGGTGATCTCCGTCCAGGTGATCCACTCCGGGTAGTCCGTCCCGTCCGGCCCGTGCATCGTGAACTCCCACACCCCGCCAACCTGGAACGCGAACGCCTGCGTGGTGGTGGTGAACCCCTCCGGCCCCCACCACCGCGACAGGTGCCGGACCTCGGTGAACGCCGCGAACACGAGCTCCCGCGGCGCCGGGATGACGCGGTCGATCGCGATCTCGCGGTCCGCCGTCGCCGACGGCGCCTGCACGTGCGCGTCCCGTCCCGTCGCCGCCATCCCTCACCCCTCCCGTCGAGTCTGCTCGAGGTCCTGCACGTACGCGTCGAGGCGGTCGAAGCTCTCGTTCCAGAACCGCTCGAACCCGCCGGTCCACTCATGAAGCGGCCGCAGCCCACGGGCGTCGAGGCGGTACAGGCGCTGACGCCCCTCCCGGCGGTCCCGCACCAGCCCCACCTCCCGGAGCACCCGCAGGTGCTTCGACGCCCCCGGCTGGGTCGTCCCCAGCTCCCGGGCCACCTCCGTCACCGGCCGCTCACCCGCCCGCAGCAGCGTCAGGATCTGCCGCCGCTGCGGCTCGGCGATCGCGTTGAAGACGTCGGAGGTGGTCGCGGCCCGTGCCATGCGCTGATCATATTCTCATATCGGCATGCGTCAACCCGTGGGATCCGATGATTCGTGGCGGAGGCGACCATGGCATCGGGGGCGGCACGCGAGTTCCCCGCCGCGGGTCCGTGTAGCGTCGGGCCGGTGAGCATCGACCTCCAGGGAGGCGGGGTGTTCCTCCTCGACGGAGGGGAGTCCCTCGCGGAGCTGACGGAGGCGCCGTTCGCGAGCGAGGACGACTTCCAGGCCCTGGTCGCTCGGCACCCGCGCTTGATCGCCGCCGCGCTCTCGGAGGAGGGCACGTCCCGCTGGCTCCTCGTCGCCCGGGAGCAGGGGATCGCCGAGACGCTCGACGGGTCCCTGCGCTGGTCGGTCGACCACCTCCTCCTCGACGGAGAGGGGGTGCCGACCCTCGTCGAGGTGAAGCGCTCCACCGACACCCGGCTTCGTCGCGAGGTCGTCGGGCAGATGCTCGACTACGCCGCCGGAGCGGCGGCCAGCTGGCGGGCATCGGACCTGCGCGGCCAGGTCGAGGCGACGGATCCCGACGCGCTGATCGGACTGCTCGGCCCCGACGCGGAACCAGAGGTCTTCTGGGGCCGGGTGGAGTCCAATCTTCGCGCGGGGCGCCTGCGGCTCGTCTTCCTCGCCGACCGGATACCGACCGAGCTCGAGCGGATCGTCGAATTCCTGGACGCGCAGATGGAGCTCTGCGAGGTCCGGGCGGTCGAGCTACGCCGCTTCAGCGAACCCGGAGGGCGGTCGACGCTCGTCACGCGACCGGTGGGCCGCACCGCGATGGCCTCGACCCGTGGCGCCGGGGGCACCCCGGGACGGCAGTGGGACGAGGCGTCGTTCCTGGAGGACCTCGCCGCGAAGGGAGGCCGGCTCCAGGCCGAGCGCATGGTCTGGCTGATCTCCGCCTTCCGTGCCCGCGATCTGCGGCTCTGGTTCGGGCGCGGGATCCGAGCCGGCTCGCTCATCCCCATTCGCGACGTCCCTGACGGACGCCGCTTCTACCCCCTCGGCTTCTGGAGCTCGGGCTCGGTGGAGGTCCAGTTCCAGCACATGCAGCCGCCCTTCGACCGCACCGAGATGCAGGAGGCGTTCGCCGATCGCCTCGAAGCGATCCCGGGCGTGAGCATCCCCCGCGACCGGCTCGGCAAACGGCCGAGTTTCCCCCTCTCGCTGGTCGTCGAGCAGGCCTCCGCGGAGGAGTTGATCGCGACGCTCGACTGGTGCCTCGAGCGCTCAGTCCAGGAGCCGACACCACCCCGCAGCCCCGATCCTGGGTGATCGGGTGGCACGTCAGTGTCAGCCGCCAGGCGGCTGATCGCCGGGCACCCGCCACGGGTGACACGGAGAGGGGAGCGCGGATCGCCGTCTGGCAGACGGGCTCCGGTGGCCTCGGCTGGATCGATGCGCTCGTGCGAGAAGGCCGCGCGCTCAACCTCGGCGGCAACGGCTACCCGTACCGGTACACCGCGCCCGCCCGACACCTCCTTCCGGCGATCGAGGATGGCCCGCCGGAGGCTCGCGATCCGTGGGTACACGGCTCGGGCGACATGCTCGGGGAGGATTGGAGTGGACGGACCGTGATCGACCGTCCGGCCGCCCGCGACTGCCCACCCGACGAATGGCTCGTGGTCGAAGCGTGGGACGAGAGTTGACCGACACCTGATCCGGGCGGCTCCGGGTCGCAATCCCGTCGAACCCTGACCGCACCGAGCTCACCCGGCGGCGCGGCGCACGATCGCGGCGATCCGCTCCTCCGTCGCCGCGTCGAGGGCCGCGAGGAACCACGCGGCCCCGACGAGCTGGTCCGGCGCCCCCTCCTCGACGGAGATGTCCGCCTTCTCCGTCAGGCCGAACGACATCACCCCGTCATCGACGCGGAAGAAGCAGAGGACGGGACCGCCCTTCGTGTACCCCGGCATGCCGTACCAGAGCTTCGGGCGGAGCTCCGGGACGCTCTCGAGGATCACCTCGTGGACACGCCGGCAGATCGACCGGTACGGCTCGTCGAACGAGGCGATCTTCGCGGTCACCGCGTCCTCGTCGTCGCCGGCCTTCTTCGACCTCTTCCTCTCCGCCACCCCGACCACCTCTCCTCACGCCCCGACACGGGACCTGGAACCGCCCCGGCCGGGGCGGTTCCGTCGACACCTATCAGGGCCGCCCACGTCCGGGATAGGCGCGGCGTGTGACGGTGACGCGCGCACCCGCACCCGGGCGTCAGGTCAGGGCCCTCACCCGGCGCGACAGCGCCCGGAGCGCCCCGTGGCGCGAGACGCCCCGCCCCACCAGCTCGGCCGGGGAGGCGGGGTGCCGCGAACGCGCCACCCAGAGGGGGAGCGGGAACCCGTAGCGCACCCGCACGTCCGCCTCCGGCCAGACCGCGGGCGGGCGGGCCGTCGCGTCGGCCGCGCGCCCGACGGCGGGCGCGCTCACGCCGCCGACCCACCGTGCGCGACGACACCCCCGGGCGGCGACGCCGACCGGACGACCCTGCCGTCGTCGTCGCGCCAGCGCAGGTGGGGGCGACGGCCGCGGCGGCGGCACTCCTCGAGGTGGCGGGACAGCTGGTCGCGCCCCGCGCACACCACCTCGCTGCCGTCCGGCTCGACGGCCACCACGATGCCGGGGCCGAGCACGCGGTCGGGGAGGGAGCCGGTGGCCGCGGTGCGGGACGGGGGTGCGTGGCGCCGGCTGCTCGACAACTGGAACGTCTCCCACGTCGGCTCGGCCCGGGCGGCGGGGCGAGCGGGTTCACACCTCGGGGGAGGTACGCGCGCCGGGGGGGCCCTGCTTCCCCGGCACCCCCCATCCGCCGCCGGGCGGGACGCCGTCACGGGGCGGCGCGGATCCCCTGGGCACGGGTCGTCCGCCGGATATCCTGCGGCCCGCGTGCCCCGACCCGGAGCCGAGCGAGACGTGCCGACGCGACGCCCATGAGCGAGGGTGGCTTCCACACCGCACGGGACCGCTCACGGCCCGAGCTGCTGTGGTTCCTCCGCCACAAGGACGTCCTCGGGCGCTGGCCCGTCATCGCCGAGGACTGGGCGCACCAGGTCGAGGCCCGCCGCGAGGCCGAGGTCAACCCCACCGGGCGGGACATCACCTACCTGCACGGCGCCGGCCGCTGACACCGCCGCCCGTCGGGCGCCGACGGGGGCTCAGTGGGCCCCGTCGACCCCCAGGCCGTCCGTCGCCGCGAGCCGCAGCAGCGCGTCCACCACAACGGGGGCGAACTGGCGACCCCGCTCCCGCCGCATCTCGTCGAGGGCCTCCGCCCGCGGGCGCGGCGCCGCGTAGATGCGCGCCGAGCACATCACGTCCATCGCATCCGCGACCGCGATCACCAGGGCGCCCACCGGGATCTCCGCACCCGCGAGCCCCCCGGGGTAACCGCCGCCGTCCCAGCGCTCGTGGTGGTGGCGCACCCAGCTCACCTGCTCCGGCGACAGCACCTCCGCGCCGATCTGCGCGCCGAGGACCGCGTGGGCCTTCACCGTCTCGTACTCGGCGGCCGTCAGCGGGCCCGGGTTCAGCAGGATCGCGTCGGGCACGCCGATCTTGCCGACGTCGTGGATCAGGGCCGCCTCGGCGAGGGACGTGATGCGCCCGATGTCCCAGCCGAGGGCCGTCGCCAGTTTCACGCTCAGGTCGGCGACGCGCTCCGAGTGCAGGCGCGTCGACGGGTCCTTCGCGTCCACGGCGCGGGCGAGGGCGCGGATGCCCCGGATCGTCTGGCTCTGGTCGCCGCCCAACCCGGCCCGGCCCTCCGACCCCGCCCGGGCGGAGGCGACCTGCGACTGCCGCCACACCTGGTTGCGGCCGCGCTCCTTCGCCCAGTAGAGCGCCTCGTCGGCGAGCCGGTACAGCTCCGCCGGGCCCCCGGTGCGGGACAGCTCGCAGACGCCCCCGGAGATCGTGATCGACACCCCGCGCGCGAACCCCTCGGCCTCGATCGCGTGCCGCAGGCGCTCCGCCGCCCCCCGCGCCGCGTCCTCGCGTGCGTCGGGCATCAGCCACGCGAACTCCTCGCCGCCCATCCGCGCCAACGTGTCCCCCGGCCGCACCAGGGCGCGCATCCGGGCCGCGACCTGCCGCAGCACCTCGTCGCCCGTCGGGTGCCCGTAGACGTCGTTGACCTCCTTGAAGTGGTCGAGGTCGAGGATCACCAGCGACAGCCCGTGCCCGTGCCGGCGGGCGCGGGCCGCCTCGTCGGCGAGCCGCTGCTCGAACGCGCGGCGGTTCGCGAGACCCGTCAGGGTGTCCGTCGTCGCCAGCTCGTGCAGCTCCGTGTGGGCCTGCGCGTTCGCGACGGCCAGGGCGACCAGCTCCGCGAACCGGGTCAGCCGCACGTCCGCGTCGGGGGACAGGCCGTCGTCGCGCTTGGTGGTCGCGAGGACCGCCCCCCACAGGGCGCCCGACACGTCCACCGGCGCCGCGACGCTCGCCCGGTACCCGTGGCTCAGGGCGTGGATCCGCAGCGGGGCGCCGGCGGGCAGCGACGCGTAGTCGGCGATCGCGGCGCTCGAGCGGGTCGTCGCGACGCGCGCCAGCGCGCCGTCGCCCGTCGCCGGGAGGCGCTCACCCAGCGTCGAGTGCCCGCCGTGGCTCGCGACCACCACCGCCTCCCGGCCCTCGAACCGCGCCACGAGGGCCGACTCGACCCCCAGCAGCCCCGCGCACTCGCGCGCCACCGCCCCGAAGATCTCGTCGGCGCTCGTGCCGCGCGCGACCTCGATCGCCACCCGCCGCAACGCCGCCTGCTCGGCGGCGAAGGCCTCCTGGCTCTCGGTCAGACGGGCGAGGCGCGCCTGCGCCACCCGCTGCGCCGTGATGTCGGTGATCACCCCGCGCAGCCCCACCACCGTCCCGGCGTCGTCGCGCGCGAGCCGGACGATGTCGCGCACCCACACCTCGCGGCCGTCGCGGGCCACGACCCGGTACTCGAAGTCGTGGTCCCGGCCGGCGGCGGTCTGCGCCATGCAGAACGACGCCGTGGCGGCGCGGTCGTCGGGGTGGATCATCGCCGCCCAGGACGCGAAGTCGGTCCACGCGCTCCGTGGGTACCCGAGCACCCGTTCGGCGTGCTCGCTCACGAACGTGAACCGGTCGGCGGCGGGGTCGAACGCCCAGATGATGGCGTCGAGGTCCTGCACGAGCTCGAGCAGGCCGAGGTCGTCCGCGTCGGGCGGGCTGTCGAGTGGCGTGACGTGGGGCCCGATGGTCATGGGGCGTCGGAGCTCCGGGAGCGGACGGGGTGGGACGGGATACTCATCGGCCGCATCCTCTCCTGCATTACCCCCGCACGGCGACGGGGGCCCCGGGACCCCGCAACGGCCCGCGCGGGGCCCGTCGGCGCGTCAGCGGGTGCCGGCGGCGCGCCGGACGGCGCGCGGGTTGGCGATCGGCGTCAGGGTGCGCTCCAGGCACTCGCGCAGGTGGGCGTGGATCGCGGGCACCCGCAGCTCCTCCCCCAGCCGGTCCGGGTCCTCGTCGACGGCGAACCCCGGGGACATCGTCGCGATCTCGAACAGGATGCCCCGTGGGGTGCGGAAGTAGATCGCGTCGAAGTAGTCGCGGTCGATGACGTCGGTGACGAGGCCGCCCGCCGCGGCGATCCGGTCGCGCCACGCGACGTGGTCGGCGTCCTGCGACGCCCACGCGATGTGGTGGACCGTGCCCGCCCCGGGGCGGCCGTTCGTCGTCGGCGGGTCGAACGTCCAGTGGACGTGGCGCTCCTCGCCGTCGAGGCGGTACCGGCCGTCGCCGAGGTACGTGAACCCCAGGGTGTCCGTGAGCAGCCGCTCCTCGACGTACGCGTACTCGCTGAACGCGCGCACGCCCTCGACGCCGGTGATCGCCGACGCCGCCGGGATCTCCGGGTGCTCCGCGCGCAGGGGCGGGTTGCCGTCGTCGGCGACGACCAGCTCCAGCCCGAGGCCGTCGGGGTCCTCGAACCGCAGCACCCCGTCCTCGCGGACGGCCGGGTGACCCGCGGCCGCCAGGCGCGCCTCCCACAGGTCGAGCGCCTCGGCCGGGACGCCGAGCTGCACGGTGTGGATCATCCCGAGGCCCGCCCGGCCGCGCTCCGCGCCCGCGTACTCGAAGAACGTCAGGATGGAGCCCGGCGCGCCGCGCTCGTCGCCGAAGTAGAGGTGGTAGGCGCCCGGGTCGTCGAAGTTCACCGTGGTCTTCACCAGCCGCAGCCCGAGGACGTCGGCGTAGAAGTCCACGTTCCGCTGGGCGTCCGCGGTGATCATCGTGATGTGGTGGAGGCCCTCGAGCTTCATGGCGTCGTCCCCTCGCGCGGTGCACAGATCGTTGCGCGAGCAAATATATCCGGTGGTGCTTGCGCGCGCAAGCACCGCCGGCGGCTCAGAGCCCCCAGTGGTGGCCGATGACCGACGCCGCCCGCGAGGTGGCGAAGTCGGGGGCTACCGACCGGGGCGGGCGGTCGTCGGCGAGGGCCCCCATCGTCGCGATCACCGACTCCGCCAGCGCCCCCAGGGCGTATCCGCCCTCCATCACGGCGCCGACGGGCGCCCCCACCCGCGTCCCGAGCGCCCGCACGTGACGGGCCATCTCGGCGAACGACGCGGCGTCGAGGAGGCAGCCGCCGAGGGGGTCGTCGCGGTGGGCGTCGAAGCCGGCCGAGACCAGCACCAGCTGCGGCCGGAACTCCTCGGCGGCGGGCACGACGATCCACTCCAGGAGGGACAGCCAGGCGTCCTCGTCGCTGCCCGCCGGCACCGGCAGGTTGATCGAGAACCCCGTCCCGGGACCCGACCCCACGTCGAGCAGCGGGCCCGTGCCGGGGAACATCCCGCCCTGGTGGATGCTCGCGTAGAGCACGGCGTCGCTGCGGCGGAAGATGTCGTTGGTGCCGTTGCCGTGGTGGACGTCCCAGTCGATCACCAGCACCCGCGCGAGGCCGTGCGCGTCGAGGGCGTGGCGGGCGGCGACGGCGACGCTGTTGAGCAGGCAGAACCCCGACGTCGTGTCGTGGGCGGCGTGGTGGCCGGGGGGCCGGACACCGCAGAACGCGACGGGCGCCTCCCCACCGAGCAGCGCGTCGACCATCGCGCACGCCCCGCCGGCGGCGCGCCGGGCCGCCTCCCACGACCCCGGGCCGACGGGCGTCTCGGGGTCGAACGCGCCGCCGCCGCCGGCGCTCATCGCGCGGAGCGCCTGGACGTAGCGGGCGGAGTGGACCGCCGTCAGCTGCGCGTCGGTCGCGGGCGGCGCGGTGCGGCGGGCGTACCCGAGCCAGCCCCGCCGCGTGAGGGCGTCGGTGACGGCGGACATCCGCTCCGGTCGCTCCGGGTGCCCGCCACCCGTCACGTGACCGATGGCGGCAGGGTGGGAGAACCAGAGGGGCGGGCTCACGGCGGGGCGGCCCCCCACTCGGGCGGCGGGGCGGCGTGCAGCGACGGCCAGGGCGGGGCGGGGGGCGCCGGGGCGACGCGCACCCGGGCGTCGAGGATCACGACGCCCTCGGGCGACACGTTCACGGGGTTGCAGTCCAGCTCCACGATCTGCGGGTGGGCGTGCACCATCGCGGCGACCCGCAGCACCAGCTCCTCGAGGGCCCCGACGTCGCAGGGCGGGGCGCCCCGGTAGCCCTGCAGCAGCGGCAGCATCCGCAGGCCCGCGACCATGGTGCGGGCGCCGAGGTCGGTCAGCGGGGTGAGGCGGACGGCGATGTCGCGGTGGATCTCCGCGCCCGTCCCGCCCATCCCGCACACGACGACGGGGCCGAACTGGGGGTCGGTCGTGCTGCCGACGAGCATCTCCACGCCGCCGCGCACCATCGGCTGCACGAGGAAGCCGGTGACGTCGTGGCCGAGGACGGCGAGCCGGTCCCGCATCTCCTGCGCGGCGGCGGTCACGGCGGCCACCCCGGCCAGGCCGAGGCGCACCGCCCCGACGTCGGTCTTGTGCACCAGCCCCGCGGCGATCGCCTTCAGGGCGACGGGCTCGCCGATCGCGGCGGCCGCCGCACCGGCCTCGGCGGGCGTGGCGGCGACGCGGGATGTGATGAGCGGCAGGCCGTAGCAGGCGAACAACGCCGCCAGGTCCGCCGCGGGCAGCCACTCCGCGCCCGCCACCACGGCCCCCGAGAGGAGGCTCGTCGCGTGCTCGGGGCGTGTGCCGGGGAACCCCGGGACGCGGCCGGGCGGGAGGCGGCGCCAGTCGGCGTACCCCACCACCCGCGCGAGGGCGGTCGCGGCGGCCTCCGGGTACTCGTAGACGGGCGGCGCACCCGGCGACGCGGTCTCGAGGGCCTCGGCCCGGTCGGCCGCGGACATCAGCACGGAGATCACGGGGAGATCCGGCTGCAGACGGGCGGTGACGGCCTGCACCTCGGCGGCCACGGCGCCGCCCACGCTCCCGAGCCCCGGCTGGATGTAGATCACGATGACGGCGTCGAGCCCCCCGTGGACGATCATCTCCTCGAGGACGGGCCCGAAGTCCTCCGGGCCGGCGGCGGCGAGCAGGTCGACGGGGTTCCCGAGGGACGCCTCCGCGGCGACGAGGGGACGCAGCCGCTCCCGCAGGTCCGGGGGCAGCTCGACCACGTCGAGGCCCTGCTCCTCGCAGGCGTCGGCGCAGAGGATGCCGGGGCCGCCGGCGTTCGTGAGGATCCCGACCCGCCGGCCCGCGGGCAGCGGCTGGCCCGACAGGAGCCGGGTCACGTCGAAGAGCTCCGCCAACGTCGCGGTGCGGATCACCCCCGCCTGGCGGAAGAGGGCGTCGACGGTGACGTCGGAGGCCGCGACCAGCGCGCCGGTGTGGGAACCGGCCGCGCGCGCCCCGGCGCCGCCACGGGCCCCCTTGATCGCCACGATCGGGGTGGTGCGCGACAGGCGCCGCGCGACCCGGGCGAAGGCGCGCGGGTTGCCGAACGACTCGAGGTAGAGCAGGACGACCTCGGTGGCGGGGTCGTCCTCCCAGAAGCGCAGCAGGTCGTTGCCGGAGATGTCGGCCTTGTTCCCGACCGAGACGAACGACGAGATCCCGACGCCCATCTCGCGCGCCCGTTCGAGCAGGGCGATGCCGAGCCCGCCACTCTGGGAGAGCATCGCGACGTTGCCGGCCGGGGGCATCCCCGTCGCGAACGTCGCGTTGAGGCGGGCGCCCTCCGCGGTGTTGATGACCCCGAGGCAGTTGGGGCCGACGAGGCGCATCCCCGTCGCCCGGCAGATCTCGACGAGCTCGGCCTGGGCGGCGGAGCCGTCGGCGCCGACCTCCGCGAACCCGGCGCTCAGGACCACCAGGGAGCGCACCCCCCGCACCCCGCAGGCGCGCGCCACGTCGAGGACGCTCCGGGCGGGCACCGCGACGACGGCCAGGTCGACGCCCTCCGGCAGGTCCTCCACGCCCGGCAGGCACGGCAGGCCCTGGACCTCCGTCGCCGACCGGTTCACCACGTGGAGCGCCCCCGCGTACCCGCCGGCCCGGAGGTGGCGGAGCACCTCGCCGCCGACGGAGCCGGGGCGGCGCGACGCCCCGATCACCGCGACCGACTCCGGGGCGAGCACGCGGCGCACCATCGCCGCGGCGGCGGTCCGCTGGCGGTCCTCGAAGGCGGCGGCCGCGGTGGGCGACGGCGACGACGGGAACCGCACGAAGTGGGTGCCGCGGTCGCTGCGCAACAGGACCGGGAAGCCGCTCGCGCGGAACATGTCGATCATCCGGCGGTTCTCGGACATCACCTCCGCGTCGAGCAGCTCGACGCCGGCGGCGTGCGCGTGCTCGGCGAGGTGGGCGAGCAGCAGGGTCCCGAGTCCCCGTCCCTGGAAGTCGTCGGCCACCGTGAAGGCGACCTCGGCCACCCGGCCGCCGGGCTCGCGGACGTACTGGGCGTGCCCGACGATGCGCTCGGGGACCCCGCTGAGCACGACGAGGGCGTGGTCGCCGGGGCCGCCGCCGAGCGCCATGTCGCGCGCGGCGCGCGCCGGGTCGACCCTGCCGAAGAACCGGTTGCGCAGCGCGCCGGGCGACAGCCGCTCCAGGAAGGCCGTCAGCGCCGCGAGGTCGTCGGGGCGCACCGGGCGGACGCGGGCGGTCGAGCCGTCGCGCAGCTCGACATCGACCACGTCCGCCACGGTCGCCACGGTCAGGCGGCCGGCGGCGCGGGGGGCGCCGCGGCGTCCGGGGCGGCGCGGGTGCGGAGCACGCCGCCGACGGTCAGCATCACGATGAGGCCGATGCCGATGACGAGGAACACGATCCCCGTCGCGAGCGAGAAGAGCGAG
Organism: Miltoncostaea oceani; assembly: GCF_018141545.1. Lineage (GTDB taxonomy): Bacteria > Actinomycetota > Thermoleophilia > Miltoncostaeales > Miltoncostaeaceae > Miltoncostaea > Miltoncostaea oceani. The sequence continues at coordinate 3,303,047 of NZ_CP064356.1, forward strand.
ATCTGCTCGCCGACGAAGGCCAGCTCCAGGCCGGTCGCGAGCGCCCGCTGGGTCACCCACAGGTCGCGCGCCGGGTTCGTGACGGGCTGACCGGTCTTCGGGTCGGTCGCCGCCTCGGACTCGTTGAACACGTCGTTGCCCTCGGCGTCGAGGAAGCGGCCCATCTCGGCGAACGTCTTGCCGCCCGTCCCCTCGAGCGCGTGGACGCGCATCCAGTCGGCGAAGCACCGCGCCTCGGCGCCGGTCGTGATCTCCTCGTCGGCGACGTCGCACGTCGGGATGTCGACGCCCTCGATGTCGCCCTCGAAGGTCGCCGGGCTCATGTCGGGTGTGCCGACGATCTGCTCGCGGCTGATCGTGTCGTGCACCTCGCTGCGGGCCGATGCCCCCTGCCAGATCCAGATCGCCCCGAGGACGATCAGCAGGGCCCCCGCGACGAGACCGCCGATCCAGAAGGCCTTGCGCATCCGGGCGTCGTCCATGTGGTCCACTCCTCGCGATCCGATGGGCGTGGCGCTCGCGGCCGGCCCGCCCGGGTCCGGGGGCGGGCGGCGGCGAGGCACGCGTCGCCGGCGAGGCTACGGGCGGCGTGGGCCCGCGTCCGCCGCGTCACCCCGGACCGGTCCTGCGGGAAAACCCCCGGCCGTGACGGCCGGGCGGGACCCCTCAGGGTGCGAGCAGTAGCCCCCGCGTGACGGCGACGGTGGCGGCGGGCGCCGCCGTCATCGGTCCGGCGGGGTCGTCAGCGGGAAGCCGGCGATCGCGTCGGAGTCGGAGAACGAGTACGACATGGCGACGTCGCCGACGCAGTCGAGGTCGCGGCCGGCGAGCGCCGGGTCGGGCGCGACGGTCCAGGTGATGACGCGGCGGTCGGCGCTGATGGCGCCGGACGCCCCGACGAGCTGCGGGCCGCCGGCGACCTGGACCGTCGTGCGGACGAGGTCCGTGATGGCGCCGGGGGGGCCGTTGCTGTCGATGGTCGCCGCGACGCGGAGGTCGCCGGCGCGTCCCTCCCCCGCCGGGTCGGGCACGACGCACACCCCGCCGGGGCCGGTGGCGCCGGCGCCGAAGGTCAGGTCGGCGAACGTGCTGGCGCCGGGCGACGCCGTCGTGCCGAGCGGGGCCACCAGGGTGAGCGTCGCGATCAGGCTGCCGTCCTCGGGCTCGTAGGAGACCGTGACGCGGGACGCGTCGGCGAACTCCGTGCCCTCGAACGGCGGGCGGCTGTCCTGCGGGTCGTCCACCCCGCCCGTCCGCGGCACGGCCGTCGCGAGCCCGGCGACCAGCAGGAGCAGGGCGAGCGCGGACAGGGCGGCGGCGGTCCTCATGTCTCGACGGTACCGGCCCGCGTCCGTGGGCCACCCCCCGCGCGCGGGGTCCGCACCCCCCCGGTCGGGGGCGTCCCGCCTCCCGCCTAGCTGCCGAGGGCACCCGCCGCGCGCCGGCGGGCGCGGCGGCGCGGCAGCGGCGGCGCCGCATCGAGCGCCGCCCGCCAGCGTGCGCCGAGGGCGGGGTCGTGACCGGCGAGGTAGGCGCCCGTCCAGACGGCCGCGGCGTGGGCGACCCGCGGATCGTGCGACACCAGGCCCACGCTGCGGCGCTCGGAGAGGGGCTCGTCGGGATCCCCCTCGACGTCGCGGGCGATCAGGACCCCCGACCCCTCGGGGCCCGCGTACGCGAGGCAGAGCCAGTCGCGCCAGAACGGGTCGTCGCGTCCCACGTGCAGGATCACCGGGTCACCGGGTCCGCTCCGCGGGGGCCCGTCGGCGCCGACGGCGACGACGGTCATCGCCGCCCCGCGCGCGAAGTGACGCCACCGCGCCCGGTCGTGGTCGAAGAAGCGCATGCGCTGGAACCCGCCGAACAGCAGCGGCGTGACGCCGCGCTGCACCCCGTAGCGGTCCTCCAGCTCGTGGCTCGCGGTGACGAGGGCGCGTCGCGTCTGCATCCGCGGCGCCCGGCCGGTGCTGGCGGCGATCAGGTCGAGCAGGGAGGGCGGCAGTGCGGGCATCCGCCCGCTCCATCGGCCCCGCGGCGTGCGATCTGGAGTCGCCGGGGGCACGCGTCGCCCGGGGATGGGCACCGCCCCGGACGAAGATGGGCACCGGTCACCGATGGCGCGTCCGGCGGCCGCTCGTAGCGTCGGCGTACGCCGTGGCGCGGTGCCCGGCGACACACCGAGGAGAACTGAGATGACCCCCACCCAGACCGCCCCCGCCCCCGACCTCGCCGCCGTCAAGACCCGCCAGCAGGCCGCCTGGTCGACCGGCGACTTCCACGTGGTCGCGGCGCGGATCGCCCTCACCGCCGAGCGCCTCTGCGACACGGCCGACCTGCACGCCGGATGGCGTGTCCTCGACGTCGCGACCGGCAGCGGCAACGCCGCGATCGCCGCCGCCCGCCTCGGGTGCACGTCGGTCGGCGTCGACTACGTCCCGTCGCTCGTCGCCCGGGGCCGCGAGCGGGCGGCGGCCGAGGGCCTCGACGTCGACCTGCGGGACGGCGACGCCGAGGACCTCCCCTTCCCCGACGCCGCGTTCGACGCGGTCACGTCGGTGTTCGGCTGCATGTTCGCCCCCGACCACGAGCGCGCCGCCGCCGAGCTGCTGCGCGTCTGCCGCCCCGGCGGCACCATCGCGCTCGCGAGCTGGACGCCGGAGGGCTTCATCGGCGACCTGTTCCGCGTCGTCGCCGCGCACGTGCCGCCGCCCGCCGGGCTGCGGCCGCCGATGCTGTGGGGCACCGAGGCCCACCTGCGCACCCTGTTCGGCGACGGCGTCACCTCCCTGCGGGTCGTCCCGCGGACGTTCACGTTCCGCTTCGCCTCCGCGGACGAGTTCGCCGACGTCTTCGTCCGCTGGTACGGCCCGACGGCCGCGGCGTACCGGGCGCTCGGCGACGGGGGCGAGGCCCTCCGCGCCGACCTGGCCGCGCTCGCCCGTGACGCGGACCGTCTCGGCGGCGGCGCCATCGCGGTCGACGCCGCCTACACCGAGGCGATCGCGACGCGGCGGTGACGTCGCGGCGGGGGCCCGTGAGGCCGGCCCCGGCGGCCCCGTGCGGAACGCTCCGCGCGGGGCCGTCGTCGTCCCCGGGTCACCGCGCGGGCGACCGCACCCCGTTGATCGCGTCGACCGCCCCCATGAGGTCGCCGGACGCGTAGAAGTCCACGGCGACGACGTTCGGGATGTGGTCGCGCTGCCGCTCGCAGCGCCGTGCCCGGTCGAGCAGGAAGCCGCGGGCGTTGACCCGTGCCGCGGCGGACGGCGACGGCACGACCTGCTCGAGCCAGTGGTTCAGCTGGAAGAACGGCTTGCCGGTGCCGCCCCGGTTGGGGTCGCAGTTCATCTCCGCGGGCCGGGCGAACTCGTAGGGCGTCTCCTCCATCACCTCGAACGCCGGGACGAGCCAGGGGATGTCGGGGGACGTCTCGTTCTCGGTCATCACGAGGATCCGCTCGCCGGTGGCGATCATCTCCCCGAGGGTCGGCCACGGCTCACCCGGGGCGGGCGGGGTCAGCAGCAGGTCCCGCATCCCGGCACGCACGAACGCGCGGCGCGTGTCCTGCGGCGACACCTGGTCCTGGATCACGAGCAGCAGCACCTCGCCGGGGTTGCGCTCCAGGAACCCCCGGATCTCGCCGAGCGTCGTGTCGAAGGGCGTGGCGCCCGCCTCGCACGCGACGTGGCAGAGGTAGACCTCGGACTCCCCGTCGCCCTCCGCGAAGCCGAGCCGGCCCCGGAGGCGCTCGACGGCGGCGACGGTGTCCCGGCCGTACTCGGCCTCGAGCTCCGCGCGGTCGATGCCGCTGCGCCAGAAGTCCGTCACGACGCCGCGGTCGCCGGGGGACCCGTACCAGGTGTCGATGAGCAGCGACCGCACGCCCGCGTCGAGCTGCGCGGGGATGCCGCCGGTCTGCTCCGCGAAGAACCACCCCGGCTCCTCGGCGGCGGACATCGAGTTGTGCGTCGCCGGGAACGCGACCTCCGTGATGCGCCGTTCGCAGAGCTCGTCGTGGCCGTTGCACTCCGACACCGCCTGCGGGCCGTACGCCTCGGAGCCGCCGAGGGCGGCGACCGCCCCGCCGATCGCGACGGCGGCGACGAGCAGGGCGACCAGCCCGGCGGGCGCGAGGTCGCGGACGCGTTCGCCGAGGGGGACGGGCCGGTCGGACACCGGCGCCTCGCTCCGCCGCGGGCCGAGGGCCCCGAGCAGCAGCGACAGGCCCTGCATCCCGACGAGCACCGCGCCCCCGACGACGACGACGGCGAGCAGGGAACGCCACTCGAACACGAGCAGCAGGGCGACGGCGAGCAGCACGGCGCCGCGGACCGCCGACTCCCACCCCCGGCGGGGCGGGGCGGTCGCCCACCCCAGCAGGCGGCGCCCGCCGTCGGCGACGGCGGCGGGCTGCAGGCGCCCGAGCGCCGCGAGCCAGATCACGATGCCGGCGGCGACGAGCCACAACGCCCAGCGGCCGAGGTCGGCGAGGAACGCGTCCCAGATCGCGGCGACCACGTCGGCGTCGCCGGCGCGGGCCACCGTCACCGCCCGCGCCACCGGCAGGGCGACGGTCACCGCCAGCCCCGCGGCGACGAGGGTCCCGCCTGCCCAGCCCGCCGCCCGGCGGCGCTGGGGCGCCACCGCGAGGGCGCCGGCGACGAGCAGCACCACCAGCACCGGCAGCACCACCCCGAGGCGGCGCACCGTCGCGGCCTGGTCGACGAGGTCCACCGCGAACCGCTGCTCGCCGAGCTCCGCCGCCGCGTCCTCCGCCTCCGCGGGGAGCTGGGCGGCCAGCTCCGGTTGCAGGCGCCGCAGCGCCTCGACCGCCACCACCGAGGCGTCGGAGAGCCCGAGCACCAGGTCCGAGCCGCCGGTCGTCGCGACCACCCCGTAGAGCTCGGCGGCGGCGCGGGTCACGAGCGGACGGAACGACGAGCTCCCCACCACCCCGGCGACGACGCTCTCGATGAGCGGGCGGGCGACGATCACGTCGGGCTCGGCCCGCTCGATCACGTCGCGCGTGATCGACCGGGCGAGCGCGTCGCGCACCGCGGGGGCCTGCACGCCGTCCGCGGCACGCTGCGCGAACGTGTCGGGGCTGAGCACCTGCACCCGCAGGTAGCCGGCCACCAGGCCGGCCGTCGCGACGAGACCGGCGAGGACGAGCAGGACGACGGTGAGCGGTGTGCGGCGCGGCATGCGCCGCAATACTGCACGCGCAGACCCCGACACGGCATCCCCTCCGCCCCGCCGGGGATCGGGGACGCCCCGACCCGGGAACCAGGGACCATGGATCCGCTCGCCGCCCTGTCCGACCCCGAGCGGGCGCTGCTGCGCCCGGCGCCCGTCCCAGCGCGGGTCGAGGTGATGGCGGCGGTCCGCACCGACCGCCGGTTCTCCGACCCGGCCTGGGTGTTCGAGCGCAAGCTCGACGGCATCCGCTGCATCGCCATCCGCGACGGGGACGGCGTGCGCCTCCTCTCGCGCAACCACCTGCCGCTGGAGCGGCGCTTCCCCGGGCTGGCGGGGCACGTCGGCGACGCCGGGCCGGAGGGCGACTTCGTGCTCGACGGCGAGGTCGTCGCGTTCGCGGGCGGCCGCACGAGCTTCGGCGCGCTGCAGGGCGGCGGCCGGGGGGTGGTGTTGTACCTGTTCGACGTGCTCCACGTCGCGGGCCACGACGTCACCGCCCTCCCCCTGCGGGCGCGCAAGGGCGTGCTGCGCCGGGCGGTCCGCTTCGGGGGGCCCGTCCGGTTCACGCCGCACCGCAACCGCGACGGGGAGGAGCTCTACGCGCGGGCGTGCCGCGCGGGCTGGGAGGGCCTGATCGCCAAGCGCGCCGACGCGCCGTACACCCACGGGCGGTCGCCGGACTGGCTGAAGTTCAAATGCGACGCCCGCCAGGAGCTCGTCGTCGGCGGGTTCACGGCGCCCCGCGGCGGCCGCACCGACCTGGGGGCGCTGCTCGTCGGCCACTACGACGACGGCGCGCTGCGGTACGCCGGGCGCGTCGGCACCGGGTTCACGCGCGCCACCCTCGGCGACCTCGCCGCGCGCCTCGGCCCCCTGCGCCGCGACGACCCCCCGTTCGCGGACGCGCCGCGCCTCCGGGACGCGACCTGGGTCGAGCCGCGGCTCGTGGCCGAGGTCGGCTTCACGGAGTGGACCCGCGACGGCCGCCTGCGCCACCCCCGCTTCCTCGGCCTGCGCGACGACAAGGACCCCCGGGAGGTGGTGCGCGAATGAGCGACGTCAGCATCCGCGCCGGGCGCCGGCGCATCCGCATCAGCCACGCCGACCGGGTCGTGTTCCCCGACCCGGGCCTGACGAAGGAGGACCTGGCGCGGCACTACGCGACCGTCGGCCCGGTGATGGTCCCCCACGTCCGCGACCGGCCGCTCGCGCTGCAGAGCTTCCCGAAGGGCGTCGGGGAGGGGGGGTTCTTCCTGAAGAACGTCCCCCGGCACTTCCCCGACTGGATCGCGACCGTCGAGGTGCCGCGCCGCGAGGGCGGCACGCTCCGCCAGGTGCTCGCGCAGGACACGGCGGCGCTCGTGTACCTCGCCGGCCAGAACGTCGTCACACCGCACGTCGGCACCAGCCGCGCCGACCGCCTCGACGTGCCCGACCGCCTCGTGTTCGACCTCGACCCCACCACGACGCGGTTCGAGGAGGTCCGGGCGGCGGCCCTCGACCTGGGGGCGTTGCTGCGCGACATCGGGATGACGCCGTACGTGATGACGACGGGCTCGAGGGGGATGCACGTCGTCGCCCCGCTCCGCCGGTCGGCCGCCCACGACGAGGTGCACGCGTTCTCGCGGGAGGTGGCCGCGGCCCTCGTGGCGCGCAGCCCCGGCACCCTGACGGCCGAGTTCATGCGGGACAGGCGCGGCGACCGGATCTACGTCGACGTCGCCCGCAACCGCTACGCGCAGCACGCCGTCGCCCCGTACGCGGTGCGCCCCCTGCCGGGGGCGCCCGTCGCGACGCCGCTCACCTGGGACGAGGCGGCCGACCCGGCGATCGGCCCGCAGGCGTTCGACGTCCACGCGGTCGCCGCGCGGCTCGAGCGGACGGGCGACCCGTGGGACGCCATGTCCCGCCATGCGCGCGCCATCGGCCCGGCGCGGCGTGCCCTGGCCGCGCTAGCGTCGTGACCGGGAGACCACGAGGGGGGACGCCATGAGGGTCGTGATCGCGGGCGGTGGGATGGCGGGGCTGGTGCTGGCCCGGGGCATCGTCCAGCGGGGCGGCTCGGCGGCGATCATCGAGAGGGCCCCCGCGGACCGGCGGATCCCCGGTCCGATCATGCTGCCGTTCCAGGCGTACGACGCCCTGGAGGAGATCGGCGTGCTCGACCGGGTCCGGGCCGCCGGCATCGACGTGCCGCCGCTGCGCGGCGGGCGGCCGGTCGCGATCTCCGTCCCCCGCCAGACGGTCGTCGAGGAGCTGCGCGACGGCCTCGAGATCCTGTGGGAGCACGAGCTCGTCGACCTGCTGCGCGACGGCGACCGCGTCGTCGGGGCGCGGGTGCGCACCGCCGGGGGCGCGCACGACCTGCCCGCCGACCTCGTCGTCGGCGCGGACGGCACCGGGTCGCGCGTCCGCGAGCTGGCGGGCATCCCCGCGGACCTCCGGGTGGCCGACACCGCGTTCGTCTCGTTCCGGAGCCCGGTCCCCGGCCCCGAGCCGTTCTCGATCGCGTTCCTCTCGGACGGGCGTCAGCTCACGCTGCTCAACTGGGCGGACGGGAGCGCCGGCGGCTGGCAGATCGACCGCCCCGCGGGAGGTGCCGAGGAGGCGCTCGCGCCGGGCCTCGACGCGTTCCGGGAGGCGTTCGTGCGCCTGCTGCCCGCCGCGGAGGCGCCGCTCGCGGCGCTGACGTCGGTCGACCAGCTCGGGTACCGCGAGGTCACCGAGGTGCGGTGCGAGGAGTGGTGGCGGCCGGGGGTCGCACTGGTCGGCGAGGCACTGCACGCCATGAACCCCGAGGTGGGGATCGGGTCCGGCCTCGGCATGGGCGACGCCCAGGCCCTCGCGATCGCGATCGCGGCGCACCCCGGCGACCCCGACGGCGCGTGCCGCGCCTACGAGCACTGGCGGCGCCCGGCGATCGCGCCGTACCTGGCGGTCGGCGGCACCGCCTCCAAGGTCTACGCCACGGGGCGGCGACCCGAGCACGAGCGCTGGCCCCCCGCCTGAGCGGGGGGCCGGCGGATCGCTACGCCCGCACCGTCAGCGCCATCGGGCGGTTGACCAGGCGGGAGCCGACCCGGTAGCGCAGCCGCAGCGTCTGACGTCCGGCGCGCTCGGGACGGAAGGCGAAGCGGACGGTCGAGCGGGCCGAGGCGACCCGGACGTTCGTCCAGCGTCCGGCGAGGCGGCGCTGCAGCGCGACGCGGCCGGTGGGGACCGCCGAGAAGCGGACGGTCACGCGGACCGCGTCGCCGACGCGGGCCGTGTCGGGGGACACGAGGCGCCGGATCGCCGTGCCACCCGGCTCGCCGCCGCGCGGCAGGCTCCGCGGGGTCGGGGTCTCCTCGGAGCCGGGGTCCGGCGCGGCGGAGGGGTCGGGGGCGACGTCGCCGTCGGGGTCGCCGATGGCGGGGGGCGTCGCGGGGGCGGGGCTGGCGCCGGCGGGCGGCACGATGCGGATGATGCGGTCGTCGGCGGCGACGGGCGAGCCGCGGCCGTCGCGGTTGCTGGTCGTCACCCAGATCGAGCCGTCGGGCGCCTCGGTGACGGCGCGCAGGCGGCCGTAGGTGTTGAGCAGGAGGGGCTGGTCGCTGGTGACGCGTGCGCCGTCGAAGGTGAGGAGCCGCAGCACCTTGCCCCTGAGGCCGGCGACGAGGGCCTTGCCGGTCCAGGTCGACCCGGGGAGGGTGACGAAGGAGATGCCGGACGGCGCGATGGTGGTCGACCAGACGTGGACGGGGGCGACGTACGCGCCGTGGTTGAGGCCGCGGACGTTCGGCCAGCCGTAGTTGCCGCCGGGGACGATCACGTCGAGCTCGTCGTCGCCGCTGGCGCCGTCGAAGCCGCTGGGGCCGTGCTCGGTCGAGAAGAAGCGGCCGGAGCCGGGCTGCCACGCGAATCCCTGGGGGTTGCGCACGCCGGTGGCGTAGAACGTCGGGGCGACCACGCCGCCGCGGAACTGGCCGGGGCCGACGCGCAGGATCTTGCCGTTGGGGCTCGTGGGCGACTGCGCCCGCCAGCCCTCCCCGGCGTCGCCGGCGCCGACGTACATGGCGCCGTCGGGGCCGAAGCGCACACGACCCGACGAGTGGATGGAGCCCATGGTGATGCCGTTGACGACGGTGCCGTCGCGGGTCATGCGGGTGCCGTCCCACCGCCAGCGCTGCACCTGCATCTCGGTGCCGACCGTCGCCGTCATGTAGACGAAGGGGTAGGTGGCGAACTGCGGGTCGAGCGCGATGCCGAGGAGCCCGCCCTCGCCGTTCTGGCTGACCGTCTGGCTGGAGACGACGGTCGGGGAGATGACCCCGGTCGGCGAGACGAGGCGGACGGTGCCGGTGCGCTGGGTCACGAGGGCGCGGCCGTCCGGGAGGAAGGCGATGTCCCACGGGACGGTCATCCCCGAGCTGATCACGTTGACGGTGGGCGCGCCGTTCGCGCGCGCCAGCGCCGCGGCGCCGTGGTCGGGGGCCCAGAGCAGGGCCAGGAGGGCGGCCGACGTCGCGAGGAGCGCGCCGAGCGCGGGGCGGAGGTGGTGTGCGGGCAGCATGCGCCCTTCCTCGGCGGATCGGCGCCGGACCTGACCCTTGCGTCCCGCGACCTCGCGCCCGGCGGGCGCCGCGGGACGCCGTGTCACACGCGGTCACCGCATCGTCACCGGGATGCGGCCGACGCCGTGCCTAGGATCCCGGGCGTGGTCGCAGTACTCGGATCCGGGTGGCCTGCGGCCGACGATGAGGGCATGGCCCTCCCCGCCGCGTGCCGGCCCGAGCTGCGGTCACACCGGTTCGCGCTCGGCGACGGCGCGGCCACGACGGTCCACGTCGCCGCCTACCCGCGGGCGCTCGTCGCCCCCGCCGTCGTGGTGCTCCCCGCCCCGGAGCCGCTCGCCGACTGGTGCCGCCGCGCGGGGATCCGCGACGCCCTCGTCGGCGGGTTCTTCGTGACGCCCGGCGGCCCGCCCCTCGGCGAGGTGTGGATGGGCGGGCGGCGGGCCCCCACCCGCCCCTTCGACGCGCCGTTCGCCGCCGGCCGGTCGTGCATCCACGTCCACGAGGAGCGGGTGGTGATCGCGCCCCTCGCGGACCTCGCGGGCGAGCCGGCGGGCGACCTGCTGCAGGCCGGTCCGGCGCTCGTCGTCGGGGGGCGGGTCATCCTGCACGAGGCGGAGGACCCGGAGGGGTTCGCGGCCGGGGTCTCCCAGTTCGACTCCGACATCACCGCGGGACGCCACCCCCGCGCCGCGATCGGCATCGACGACGACCGCCTGCTCGCCGTCGCGACGGAGGGCCGGGCGCACGACGAGGCGGGCCTGACGCTCACGGAGCTCGCGACCCTGCTGGCCGGCCTCGGCGCCCGCGACGCGATCAACCTCGACGGCGGCGGCTCGACGTCGCTCGTCATCGACGGGAACCTCGTGAACCGGCCCCGCGAGATGGACGGCACCGAGGTCCACGGCGGCCGGCCCCTCGCGACGGCGCTCGCGTTCGTCCCCCGCCCTCAGGCGGAGGCGGCCGCCGCGTAGACGTCGGCGACGGTGCGGGCGACGCCCTCGATCGAGAAGCGCGCGCGGGCGCGGGGCGGGCCGTTCCCGCCCCGGAGCGCCCGCTCCGCCGGGTCGCGCGCCACCTCCACCAGGGCCTGCGCGAGGGCGCCCTCGTCGTCGGGCGGCACCAGCCAGCCGCAGCGCTCCGGCGACGCGGGGTCGTCCTCCACGAACGTCGGCGGCGCCCCCGCGTCGCAGGCGATGACCGGCACCCCCATCGCCATCGCCTCGACGTAGACCTGGCCGAAGCGCTCCGCGACGGACGGGACGGCCATCACGTCGGAGCAGGCGAGCACCTCCGCCAGCTCCGACTGCGCCCGCCACCCCGCCAGGAACACCTCGTGGCCCCACGGCGAGCGGGCCGCCGCGTCGGCGGGGTGCTCGCCCTCCCACTCCCCGGCCGCGCCGCCGGCGACGACGAGCGGGAGGGGGTGCCCGAGCTGCTCACGGGCCCGCGCGTGCGCCCGCACCAGCAGGGCGGCGCGCTTCACGGCGGTGAACCGGCCGACGTAGAGCACCGTCACCGCGCGCGGGTCGAGCAGCGGCGCGATCTGCTCGGGGGTGTAGGCGACGCCGCCGGGGACGGGGTGCGCGGGCGACCAGCCGCGCGGCTCGTCGCACAACCACCGCCGCAGGAGGGCCGCCCGCTCGGCGGGGGCCGCGCGGCGCTCCGCGAACAGGCGCAGGTCCACGCCGTTCGGGACGACCCGGACCCGCCCGGTGTCGAGCCCGAGCAGGCGCTCGGCGTCGGCGGCGGCGGGTGCCGACGATGCCAGCACCGCCGTGGAGGCGCCGGCCCAGCGGCGCATGCGCGCCCGCCACTCCTCCGTGTGCGGCCACGACGCCCCGGCGTCGGCCTCGTCGAGCATCAGCAGCTCGGTGCCGTGGATGTGCGTCACGACCGGCAGCCCGGGCGACACGCGGGCCATCGCCTCGTGGATCGGCGTCAGGTGGTGCAGGTGCGCGACCTCGACGCCGTCGAGCACCCCGGGCGCGGCGAGGATGCGGCCCCACTCCGACGCCATGTGCTCCGCGACGTCGGCGCCGAGGGAGGCGGCGACCCGGTCGGGCGCCCCGGGGCGGTCCTCGAACGAGGGGTGCATCGGCGGGGACGCGCGCATCGGGTCGGGCGCGCGGACGGCGTCGTCGTAGGGGACGGCGACGAGGTCGGCGTCCGGGCCGAAGAACGAGCGCGCGTGCCCGGGGTCGCCGGGGCCGCCGAGGGACCCCGCCACGATCCGCGTGCCCCAGCCGGCGGCCGGCAGGGCGCGGGCGAGGTGGTGGACGACCTGCGCCGAGCCCCCGCGTGGGAAGAACACCAGGGCCTGGAGTGCTCGCCGCATCGGCCGACCCTACGCGCACCGTCGCGGCGGCGCTCCGACGGGGGCGAGGTTCCTCTACGGGCCGGACCACGGGACGCCGCGGCGCGTATGACGTGTGAGACGGAACGACACGGAGGTCGGGGCGCTGCGACGCGACATGTGGATCATCCTGGCGATGGAGGCCGCGGTGCTCGGGGGTCTCGCGCTCCTGCGGCTCGGCCCGACGCTCGGGCTCGGCTGACGCCCGCTCAGCCGGACGCCCGGCGGACCCACCGGCGCTGCCAGGGCGTCTCCACGGCCCGCCGGTGGTACCGGCGACGGACCCAGGCGACGGCCTCCCCCGGCGGCACGCCCGCCCGCACGGCGATCGCGGCGAGGGCGGTCCCGGTCCGGCCGACGCCGCCGCCGCACGCCACCTCCACGCGCTCGGACCCGGCCCGCCGGTGGGCCTCGGCGAGCGCCGCGAGGGCGTCGGCGGTCGACGCGGGCGTCCGGAAGTCCGGCCACCGCACCCAGCGGTGCTCCCACGGCATCGGGCCGGGGTCGCGGGCGAGCAGGTAGACGCCGAACCCCGGAGGCGGGCCGTCCGGCGGGCCGTGCCGGAGCCCCCGGCCACGGATCCGGCGCCCGTCGGGGAGCTCGACGACGCCCGGTCCGTCCTCCCAGGTGCTCACGGGACCATCGTACGAGCCGGCGGGGCCCGCAGGGTGGCCGTGCGGGCCCCGTGGTGCCAGTGTCGGCACGGCGGACCGGACGGCGACGGAGGTGCGGGATGGGACGAGGGGCGGGAGTGACGATCGTGACCGGCGGGACCGGGGGTCTCGGCCGCGGCGTGGTGGAGGCGCTCGTCGACGCCGGCCACGACGTCGTCGTCACCTGGATCATGGAGGCGGAGCGGGACCACTTCCCCGACCACCTGCGCGACCGCGTCCGCCTGGAGCGCTGCGACGTGCTCGCGCCCGACGACCTCGCGCGTCTCGTGGCGGGCGCCGGCGACGACGGCGTGTGGGCCTTCGTCCACCTCGTCGGCGGGTACCTCGACGGCGCGCCGCTCGGCGCGATGCCGCTCGACGACTGGGACCACCAGTTCGCCCTCAACGCCCGGTCGGCGGCCATCGCGTTGGGCGCGGTGCTGCCGGGCATGGCGGCCCGCGGGGCCGGGCGGGTCGTCGCGGTCGGCAGCCGCGCCGCCCGCCGGCCGTTCGCGGGGGCGAGCGCGTACGCCGCGTCGAAGGCCGCCGTCATCGCCCTCGTCGAGGCGGCGTCGGAGGAGGTCCGCCGCGTCGGCGTCAACGTCAACTGCGTCCTGCCGAGCGTGATCGACACGCCCGCCAACCGTGCCGCCGACCCCGGCGCCGACGCCGACCGGTGGGTCCGGCCACGGGAGATCGGCGAGGTCATCGCGTTCCTCTGCTCCACGGAGGCGTCGGCGGTCACGGGCGCCGCGATCCCCGTCTACGGCAGGGCGTAGCCCGGGCCACCCGATCGGGGGGGCGCGCCGGCGGGAGGTCCCGACCGACGGGCGGCGCGGCGGGCGCGCCGCCCGGCGAGTCTTCCGTCCGCCTCCCGCCCACGACCCGAGGGACGACCGCACCGTGACGACCTCCCCCACGCGGCGCCTCGCCGCCGCCCTCTGCGCCCTCGCGATCGGCGCCGTCGCCGCCGGCTGCGGCGGCGAGAGCTCGACCGGCGGGACCACCACCGCCGGGACGACGGCGACGACCGGCACCACCGCGACCGCGCCGGCCCTCACCCTGGTCGAGCGTCTCCCCACCCCCTCCGAGTTCGGCGTCTTCCCCGCCGGCACCCCGGTCACCGCCGACCTCGGCGAGTTCGCCGACGCGCTCGGCGACGGCGACTCGCGGGAGGAGCGGACGTCGGCCCTCACCACCGCGGGCTTCCGTCGCGGCGCCCTGCTGCCCTACGAGGCGGGCGACGACGGCTACGCCCTCGCCTACGTCGCCGAGGTCGACGCCGACGCGGCGCCCGCACTCGCCGAGACGATCGTCGCGGCGGCGCTCGACAGCCGCGACCGGCCCGAGCTCTCGGTCGCCCCGTTCACGACGGGCACCGGGGCGCAGGGCGCCGAGATCTCCGGCACCCGCGACGGGACGGCCATCGCGGGCACGACCATCGTCTTCTCCGACGGCGGGTACGTGTACGGCGTCCAGGTCGCCCGCCAGGGCGGCCCCTCCGCCCGCGCCGACGCCGAGGCCGCCGTCGCCGCCTGGACGGCGCGCGTGACGGGCGCCCCGCCCGCCCCCGAGGACCCGCCGTCCACCACCGGGACGACGACCGGCACCACCGGGTCGTCGACCACCGGCGAGGCCCCCTTCCCCGACCCCGGCGAGGTGGCCCTGCTCGCGAAGGTCCCCCCGGCGACCGCCGACGACTGCAGCCGCACCTCGGAGACGGCGCGCGCGACGAAGGCCACGAGCAGCGTCCGGTGCGACACGCAGGACCACCGCGTCTACTACGAGCAGTTCGCCACGGTGGACGACATGCGGGAGGCCTACGACGCGTACCTCGAGCTCAACGACGTGTCCCGCAACGAGGGGACCACCTGCGACGCGGGCGCACCCGCCGAGGGGGTCTGGGACGGGCCGGACAACCGCGTCGCGTGCTTCATCGACAGCGCCGGCGCCTGGGTCGTCTGGAACTCCGTCGACCTGCGCCTCGTGGCCGTCGCGATCGACCCCGACAGCAACCTCGACCGCGTCTTCGCGTGGTGGGAGGGCCCCGAGTCGGGCCCGATCCTCTGACCGCACGTCAGCCGTGGGGCCCGGGCGCCCGGGCCCCACGGGGCGCGACCCCCGGTCGCGGTCCTACGATGGACCGATGACCACCTCCGCCCGCCTCCGCCTCGGCGTCCTCGACCAGTCACCCGTCGCGGAGGGATCCGACGGGTCGCAGGCCCTGCGCAACACGATCGACCTGGCGTGCCACGCCGAGTCGCTCGGATACGGGCGGTACTGGGTCGCCGAGCACCACGGCGGGCCCATGCTCGCCGGGGCCAGCCCCGAGGCGCTGATCGGCCCGATCGCCGCGGCGACCCGCCGCATGCGGGTCGGCAGCGGCGGAGTGATGCTGCCCCACTACAGCCCCCTGAAGGTCGCGGAGTCGTTCAGCGTCCTCGCCGGCCTCTTCCCCGGCCGCATCGACCTCGGCATCGGCCGCGCCGCCGGCACCGACCCCACCACGACGTTCGCGCTGCAGCGCGACCGGCGGGAGGCGT
Source organism: Miltoncostaea oceani (assembly GCF_018141545.1). Lineage (GTDB taxonomy): Bacteria > Actinomycetota > Thermoleophilia > Miltoncostaeales > Miltoncostaeaceae > Miltoncostaea > Miltoncostaea oceani. The sequence continues at coordinate 3,318,351 of NZ_CP064356.1, forward strand.
CACCCGACGACTTCCCCCAGCAGCTCGCCGAGCTGATGGCGTACCTCCGCGACGAGATGCCCTCCGACCACCCCTTCGCGCGCCTCGCGGCCCTCCCCGGCCTGCCGGCGGCGCCGGCGCTGTGGCTGCTGGGGTCCTCGCCGCAGAGCGCCTACTGGGCCGCCGAGGCCGGGCTCCCGTACGCGTTCGCCGACTTCATCAACCCCCTCGGGGCGACGATGGCCGCCGAGTACCGCGACCGGTTCGTCCCCTCGGCCGAGCTCGACGCGCCGCGGGTGATCGTGGGCGTCTCGGCGATCTGCGCCGACACCGACGAGGAGGCCGAGCACCTCGCCTCCAGCGTCACCATGGCGATGCGGATGCTCCGCCGGGGCCGGCTGATCTCCGTGCCGACCCCCGAACGGGCCCGGGAGTGGCTCGCCGAGGACGGGGCCCGCCGCACCCCCCGGCCCGGTGAGCCCCTGAGGCGGGGGTCCCGCCGGATGGTCGTCGGCGCGCCCGACACCGTCCGCGCCGGGCTCGAGGAGGTCGCCGCCGAGTACGGGGCGGAGGAGCTGCTCGTCGTCACCATCACCCACTCCCACGAGGCCCGCCGCCGCTCGTACGAGCTGATCGCCGCGGCAATGCCCGGCGCGACGGCGCCGGAGGCCGCCGCCGCGCACTCCGCGTAGGGACACCCGCCGCGTGACGCGGCGGCACCCGGCGGCGGATGATCGGCGAGGGGTCGTGCGGACCCGGTCACGTGGCGGAGGTGCACGGTGGTGGGACGGTCGCTGGTCGTGTGTGCGGTGGCGGGCCTGGGCGTGGCGGCCGTGGTCGCCGGCGGCGCCGGGGGGCCGGCGGGCGGCGGGGCGCCACGCGCCGAGGACGCGTCCGCGCCGCGCCCGGCGCTGACGCGCTTCGCCACCTGCGACCGGTTCGTCGCGCACGTGCGGCGCCGGGCGCTCGCGTCGGTCGGGCCGTGGGGCCTGACGGGGAGCACCCCCGTGGCGGTGGCGGCGCCGGTCGCCGAGGGCGACCCGGTGCGCGCCGCGGCACCGGCCCCCGCCCTGGCGCCGGGGACGGACTTCTCGGACACCAACGTCCAGGAGGCGGGCGTCGACGAGCCCGACCTCGTCGAGACCGACGGCCGCACCGTCTTCGCGATCGCCGGGGGACGCCTCGAGGCCGTCGACGCCACCGGCGCCGCCCCGCGGGCCCTCCCCGGCCTCGACCTGCCCGGGATGTCGCCGAGCGGGCTGCTGCTCATGGGCGACCGCCTCCTCGTGATCGGCGACGCCGGGACACCCGGCCCGCCGCGGCCGGTGCTCGACACGGTGCGCATCGCCCCCGCCCCGCCGGTGCCGCCGGTGACGGTGGTCGTCGCGCTCGACGTCTCCGACCCGGCGGCCCCGCGCGTGCTGTCGCGCATGCGCGCCGAGGGCTCCCTCGTCAGCGCCCGCCGCACCGGGGGGACGGTGCGCCTGGTGGTCTCCTCGCACGCCCCCCACCTCGACCTCGTCACGCCGGCCGGCGCCGCCCGCGGAACGCGGGCCGCCCTGCGCGCCAACCGGCGCGCCATCGCCGCCGCCCCGGCCGGCGCGTGGCTGCCACGCGTCACGGTGCGGGACGCCGCGACGGGCCGCACGGTGCGGCGCGCCGTCCCGTGCTCCGCCGTCAGCCGCCCGAGCCGCTTCGCGGGGCTCGGCACCGTCAGCGTGCTGACCGTCGGCGTCTCCGACACGCTCTCGCTGCTCGACACCGACGCGGTCCTCACCGACGGGGAGCTCGTCTACGCCTCTCCGACGGCGATGTACGTCGCGACCGCCCGGTGGTCGCCGCCGTCCGCCGCCGACGCACCCGTCGCGCCGCGGGGCGCGACCCTGATCCACAAGCTCGACACCTCCGACCCCACCCGCACGACGTACCGGGCGAGCGGCGTGGTGCCGGGGTACCTGCTGAACCAGTTCTCCCTGTCGGAGCACGCGGGCCACCTGCGGGTGGCGAGCACCGAGGAGCCGGACTGGTGGAGCCCACCGGAGGGCGCGGAGCCCAGCGAGAGCCGCATCACCGTGCTCGCGCAGGACGGCGGGCGCCTCGTGCGGACCGGTGAGGTGCGGGGCCTCGGGCGCGGCGAGCGCATCCACGCCGTCCGCTTCCTCGGCGACCGCGGGTACGTCGTGACCTTCCGCCAGACCGACCCCCTCTACGTCCTCGACCTCGCCGACCCGGCCCGGCCCGTGCTGCGCGGGGAGCTGAAGATCCCCGGCTTCTCCTCGTACCTGCACCCCGTCGACGCGACCACCCTGATCGGCGTCGGGCAGGCCGCCGACGCGCGGGGCCGCACCCAGGGGACGCAGGTGTCGCTGTTCGACGTCACCGACCCCGCGCGACCGTCGCGCATCGCGCAGCGGACCCTCGACACCGACTGGTCCGAGGCCGAGTCCGACCACCACGCCTTCCTCTACTGGCCGGCGAACCGCCTGCTGGTGCTCCCCGCCCAGCGGTACGACGGGTCCGGCGGGGCGCCGTTCCTCGGGGCGGTCGGCCTCGACGTCTCCCGCACCACCGGGATCACGCCGATCGCCCGCATCACCCACCCGGGCGGCCCCGACGCCGCCTGGGCGCCCGTGCGGAGGTCGCTCGTCGTCGGCGGGGCCGTGCTGACGGTGTCGGAGACGGGGGTCCTCGCGAGCGACCTGACCACCCTCGCGCCGCGGGGCTGGGCGCCCTTCGACTGACCGCGCGTCGCCGCTCAAGACGGCCTCCCCGCCCGTCGATGCCGGTGGGGACTACGGGCGAGGGGGCCGGGGGCGGATGCCGGGCATCGGCGGTGGAGGACGGGGACGGGGCGGGGCGGTCGCCGCGATGCGGCGGCGGCACGCGCAGTGGCTCGCGGGCCGCGGCGGGCGGCGCGCCAACGCCGGCGGGACCGACCTGGAGGGCGCCGACCTCACCGGCGCCGACCTGCGGCGCGCCGACCTCACCGGCGAGAACATGCGCGGCGCCCGGCTCACCCGGGCCCGGCTGTCGAACGCGGTCCTCTCGGGCGCGGACCTGAGCGGGGCCGACCTCCGCGCCTGCAGCCTCGTCGGCGCCGACCTCGGCGGGGCCCGCCTGACCGGCGCCCGGCTGCAGGAGGCCAACCTCGCGGGCGCGAACCTGCGCCGCGCGGTGCTGCGCGACGCCGACCTGACGGGCGCGCACCTCGCGGACGCGGCGATGGAGGGCGCGGACCTGTCGGGCGCCAACCTGCTCGCCACCACCTGGGGCGACGGCGCCCCCGCACCCGAGCCGGTCGCGGCGCCCGCGCCGTTCAGCATGGCCGGGGCCGACCTGCGCAGCGCCGCCCTCGCGGGCTTCGACCTGCGCGGCGCCGACCTGACGGAGGCCGACCTGACGGGCGCCGACCTGCGGGGCGCGGACCTCCGCGGCGCCCGCCTCTTCCGCGCCCGCCTCGAGGGGGCGCTGCTCGACGGGAGCACCCTCGACGGCGCCGACCTCGGCGAGGCCGACCTGCGCGCCGCGCACTTCGCGGGCGGACCCGCGCGGGCCGCGGCGGAGACGGCCGCCACCGCCCCCGTCGCCGCGGTCGCGACCCCGACGGGCGGCATCCGTCCCGGCCTCGTCCTGGCGGCGGCCCTCGCGCTCGCGGCGAGCGTCGCGCTCACCTTCGCCCTCCCCGCCCTCCTGGGCGGCGGGCACGAACCCCTCCCCTCCGCCGCCGCCTCCGCCCGACCGGCGGCGCCGGCCGTCGCGGCGCCGGCGGAGGTCGCGCTCGAGGCCGTCGGCCCGGAGGGGTCGTGGATCGAGGTGCGCGAGGGGACGACCCGCTCCGGGCGCCTCGTGTTCCGCGGGCTCCTCGGGCCGGGCTCCCTCCGCCCCGTCCCCCTCGGCACCGGTCTCTGGATGCGCGTCGGCAACCCCGACGGCCTGCGGGGGACCCTCGGCGACGAGGCCCTCGCCTTCCGGGGCGCGACGGGCGATTTCACCGTGGACGCGACCGGGATCGTGCGCCGGGCGGACTGACGCCCGACCGATCCCCGGGCGATCCCCCCACGGGACGTCCATAATGCCGCCCGTGCTCGACGTCTCCCTCGTGGCCTGGGCCGCGACGATCGCCCTCGTCCTGGGGCTGCTCGCCCTCGACCTGACCGCCACCTCCGGGGGCCGCGCGCACGTCGTCGGCTTCCGCGAGGCCGTCGCCTGGTCGGTCTTCTACATCGGCGTCGCCGTCGCCTTCGGCATCGTCTTCGGGATGCTCGCCGGCTGGGACTACGGCACCGAGTACTTCGCGGGCTACATCGTCGAGAAGAGCCTGTCGGTCGACAACCTCTTCGTCTTCGTGATCATCATGACCACGTTCGCGGTGCCCCCCGAGCACCAGCAGCGGGTGCTGACGTTCGGGATCATCATGGCGCTGGTCCTGCGGGCGATCTTCATCGCCCTCGGCGCGGCGCTGCTCGCGGCCTTCTCGTTCATGTTCCTGCTGTTCGGGCTGCTGCTGCTCTTCACCGCGGTCCAGCTGTTCCGGCACCGCGACCAGGACCCGACGATCGAGGACAACAAGATCGTCGCGTTCGCGCGACGGCGGTTCTCGATCACGCCCGACTACGTCGGGGGGAAGATCGTGACGAAGGTCGGCGGCAAGCGGATGCTGACCCCGATGTTCCTGGTGCTGCTGACGATCGGCACCACCGACCTGCTGTTCGCCCTCGACTCGATCCCCGCCGTCTTCGGCGTCACCGAGGAGGCCTACATCGTCTTCACGGCGAACGCCTTCGCGCTGCTCGGGCTGCGGGCCCTCTACTTCCTGGTGTCGGGGCTGCTCGACCGGCTGGTCTACCTCTCGACGGGCCTCGCGCTGATCCTCGCGTTCATCGGCGGCAAGCTGGTGCTGCACTACGCGCACCTGCAGAACAACGACATCCCCGAGGTCTCGACGAACCTCTCGCTCGTCGTGATCGCGGTGATCCTGACGGTGACGACGGTCGCGAGCCTGGTGAAGTCGAAGCGCGACCCGACCGCCCGCGCCCACGCCGGGACGCTGCGCGAGCCGAAGAAGCCCCGGGAGGGCTGACCCCGCCGCCGGGGCCCGGGGTCACTCCGCCCAGGCGATGGTGGTCATCAGCGCGTTCTCGGCCTGGCGCGAGTCGAGGCGGGTGTGCTGGACGACGATCGGCCAGTCCGACTCGATGATGCTCGCGTAGTCCGTGTCGCGGGGGACCGGCTCGGGGTCGGTGAGGTCGTTGAAGCGCAGGTGCAGCGTGCGCCGCGCCGGCACCGTCACCCGGTAGGGCCCGGCGGGCTCCCGGTCCGTGAACAGCAGGTGGATCGTGACGTGCGCGTCGCGGTCGCCGGCGTTCAGCAGGCAGGCCGTCTCGTGGCTCGTCATCGCCGGGGCGGGACCGGTGCTCCCGCTGGGGATCCACCCCTCCGCGATCGCCCAGCGCGTGCGTCCCAGTCCGTCCATCGTCGTCCCTCCCGTCCGCGTCGCCCGGCCGTCAGGCGCGGGGCGCCTGGTTGCGGTTGCGCATCCTCTTGATGATGAACGGGAGGGCGACGGGGAGCAGGCGGAACAGCATCTTCCTCATGGGGGGCCTTTCTCGGGGGTCCGGTGCGACGCACTCAAGATCCCCCGAGACGGCCGGGCCCAACCCGGGTCGGGTCCCCCGGGTCAGCCCTCGATCGGGTGGTTCGCCCGCATCATCGACGTGGCGTCGTACCGGGCGCGCACCGCGAGCAGCCGGGCGTGCGCGTCCTCGTCGAACGCGGTGGCCGACGCGGTGGGCCGCTCCGCGAAGTTGAGGTAGCTGCGGCCCCGGCCCCAGGGGGCCATCGCGGCGACGATCCGGTCGGCGTGGGCCTCGACGGCGCGGCCCATCTCGGGGTCCATGGGGATCCCGACCGCGAACAGCGCGAACCGGGCGTCGAGGCGGTCGAGGGCGCCGGCGTCCTCCGCCGGGCGCGCCAGCGCGCCCCCGAGCTGCCGCAGCTCCAGGGCGAGCAGCGGGGAGCCGCTGCCGGGGCCGCCCTCGCGCACGAGGGTGGCGATCGCCTCGTCGGTGAGCGCGTCGAGCATCGATGCGTTGCTCAGGCCCGGGGTCGGGCCCTCGGGGTCCTGGTGCAGCCGCACGAGCCCCGACGCCGGCATCGGGCCGATGGTGTCGATCTCCGGGCCGAGGGCCCGCAGCGGCGCGAGGAGGGCGTCGGCGTCGACCTCGTCGGGGAGCACCGCGACCTCGATGACCACGAGGCTCCGGCCACGCAGGGGCTCGGGGATCATCGGGATCGGGGGGAGCTGCAGGATGCGGGCCGCCGACGTGACGGCATCGGGGGCCGTCTCCGTCCACGCGTTCCAGGCGGTGAGGACGCGGTGGGAGTCCTCCCACGGCCAGATCAGCCACCCGGCGACGACCTCCTCCAGCGGGAAGAGGCGCATCTCGATCGACGTGACGACGCCGAAGTTGCCGCCGCCGCCGCGGAGCGCCCAGAAGAGGTCCGGCTCGTTCTCGTGGTCGGTGCGCACCAGGCGGCCGTCGGGCAGCACGATCTCGATGGCGGTGACCGCGTTCGACGCGAGGCCGTGGCGGCGCGCGAGCCAGCCGACGCCCCCGCCGAGGGTGTAGCCGGCGACGCCGACGTCGGGCGAGGAGCCGTGCAGCGCGACGAGCCCGTGGGCGGCCGCCGGCGTCACGACGTGCTCCCAGAGGGCGCCGGACTGGACGACGGCGATCCGCCGCTCGGGGTCGATGCGGACGTCGGTCATCGCGCTCGTCCGCAGGAGGATCGTGTCGGAGAGGTCACGGAACGGGCCGGGGTTGTGGCCGGTGCCCTGCGGGGCGACGCGCATGCCGAGGGAGCGGGCGAAGGCGACGATCTCCGTCACGTCGCGCGCGTTGGTCGGCAGCGCGACCGCGGCGGGCCGCTGGTCGATCGCGACGTTCCAGGGCATGCGGGCGGCGTCGTAGCCCTCGTCGCCGGGGACGTACAGCTGGCCGTCGATGGCCGCCCGGAGGGCGTCGAGGCCGGCGGTGGTGGGGTCGAGGGTGGTGCTCATCGGGGTTCTCCTCCGCGACGCGGGTCGTCTGCATGACTGCTGCGACGACTCTCGTCCGGCGGCGCCCCGGCGGCGTCGGGGATGTGCCCGGGGTGGGCCCCTAGTCCGCCCCTAGGGACCCCGGGGACGCCCCGTCGGCGGCGTCCGCGCCGTGGAAGCGGCCGACGGGGACCACCATCGGCGCGCCGCAGACGGGGTCGGGGACGACGCGCGCCTCCAGGCCGAACGCGGCCCGCACCGTCTCCGCGGTCAGCACGTCGGCGGGCGGCCCCCCGGCGATGAGGGCGCCGCCGGCCATCACCACCAGGTGGTCGGCGTAGCGGGCGGCCAGGTTCAGGTCGTGGAGGACCATCACGATGGTGGTGCCGCGGGTGCGGTTGAGGTCCATCAGCAGGTCGAGCACGTCGATCTGGTGGGCGACGTCGAGGAAGCTGGTCGGTTCGTCGAGCAGCAGGATCTCGGGGTCCTGGGCGAGCGCCATCGCGATCCACACCCGTTGCCGCTGGCCGCCCGAGAGCTCGTCGACCGCCCGGTCCACGAGGTCGATGGTGTCGGTCGCGGTGAGCGCCGCCGCGACGACGCGGTCGTCGTCGCTGTGGGCACGGCGCAGCCAGCCCTGGTGGGGGTGGCGTCCGCGGCGCACCAGCTCGCCCACCGTGATGCCGTCGGGGGCGTGCGGCTGCTGGGGCAGCAGGCCGAGCACGCGCGCGACCTCGCGGGTCGGCAGGCCGTGGACGTCGCGCCCGTCGAGGGTCACCGTGCCCGCGTCGGGGCGCATGACGCGGGCGATGCCGCGCATCAACGTCGACTTGCCGGACGCGTTCGCGCCGACGACCGCGGTGATCCGGCCGTCGGGCACGGCGAGGTCGAGGCCGTCGACGACCCGCCGCCCGTCGTACCCGAGCACGAGGCCGCGGGCGACGAGCTCGTGGTGGCCGGCGCGGGTCACGCGGCCCCCCGCCCGGACGTGGCCAGCAGCCACAGCAGGTAGGGCGCGCCGATCGCGCCGGTGACGACGCCGACCGGCAGCTGCACGTCGCCGGGCAGCAGGTGCAGGGCGACGAGGTCGGAGGCAGCCACGACGACGGCGCCGGTGAGGGCCGCCGGCACGAGGGCGAGCCCGCCCGTGCGCGTCAGGCGCCGGGCGATCGGGGCCGCGACGAAGGCGACGAAGGCGATCGGGCCGGCGGCGGCGGTCCCGACCGCGGCGAGCCCGACGGCCGCCGCGAGCAGGGCCCGGCGGGCGGCCTCGGCGGGGACGCCGAGGCCGGTGGCGAGGTCGTCGCCGAGCTGCAGCGCCCGCAGCCTGGCGGCGCCGAGGCCCGCGACGGGCAGCAGCACCGCCATCGCGGCGGCGAGCAGCGCGATCTCGTGCCAGCGCGACGAGCCGACGCTCCCGACCATCCACACGAGGGCGGCCTGCGCCTCCCGCACGTCGCTGCGGGTGAGCATGTAGCCGAGGGCGCTGTTCGCCATGAACGCCGCCCCGATCCCGATCAGGACGAACCGGTTGCCCGTCACGCCGTCGCGCCAGGCCAGCAGGTAGATCGCCGCCGCGACGCCGACGGCGCCGAGGACGGCGGCGGCCGACACCCACAGGGCGCCGAGGCCGAGGACGAGCAGCGCGTAGACGGCCGCGGCCGACGCGCCCCAGCTGATGCCGAGGATGTCGGGGCTGGCGAGGGGGTTCCCGAGCACCGACTGGAAGAGGGCGCCGGCCACGCCGAACGCCGCGCCGACGAGCACCCCCGTCGCGAGGCGCGGCAGCCGCAGCTCGAGCACGACGAAGCGGCCGAGGCCGTCCCCGCGCCCGAGGAGGGCGGCGGCGACGTCCGCGGGGGGCACCGGGAAGCCGCCGACGGTGAGCGCGAGGGCGGCGAGGGCGAGCAGGACGGCGGCGAGCGCCGCGGTGACGGTCCGCTCCCGCCGCCGCGCGCGGTGGCGGCGCTCCCGCACCCGGGCGACGCCGTCGCGCTCCCGGACCGCGGCGGTGCTCACAGCTCGGCCAGCCGGCGGCCGCGGACGAGGGCGATCAGCACGGGGGCCCCGGCGAACGCGACGACGAGGCCCGCCTCGATCTCCCCGGGCGGTGCGACGACGCGGCCGGCGACGTCGGCGGCGATCAGCAGGATCGACCCGAGCAGCGCGGAGTAGGCGATGATCCAGCGGTGGTCGGGACCGGTGATGCGCCGGGCGACGTGGGGGACGACCAGGCCGATGAAGACGATCGGCCCGGCGAGGGCGACCGCCGACCCGCACAGGAGCACGATCGCGGTGCCCGCCGCCGCGCGGGCCCGGCCGAGGTGCTGGCCGAGGCCGCGGGCGACGTCGTCGCCCAGCGACACGGCGTTCAGCATGCGCCCCGTCCCGAGCGCGAGGAGGGCCCCCGCGACGAGGAACGGCAGGAGCGTGACGAGCACCCCGAGGTCGCGGCCGACGAGGGATCCGACGATCCAGAAGCGGTAGAGGTCGAGCGTGTCGATGTCGGTCAGCAGCAGGATCGTGGTGAGGGAGGTGCCGGCCGCGGTGACGGCGGCGCCGACGAGCGCCAGGGTCACGGGGGTGGGTCCGTCCCTGCCGAGCGACCCGATCCCGTGGACGAGGGCGGCGGCGAGGGCGGCGCCCGCGAAGGCGAACCACACGTAGCCGGAGGCGCCGGAGACGCCGAACCAGGTGATCGCCGCGACCACCGCGAGCGACGCCCCGGCGTTCACCCCGAGCAGCCCCGGGTCGGCGATGGGGTTGCGGGTGAGGCCCTGCATGACCGCACCCGCCACGCCGAGGGCGGCGCCGACGGCGAGGCCGATCAGGGTGCGCGGCAGGCGCTGGTCGCGCACGACGAGGCCGTCGTTGCCCCCCGCGCCGGGGTCGATGAGGGCCTGCAGCACCGTGACCGGGGACACCGACCGCGATCCGACGGCGAGGCCGAGCAGCATCACGGCCGCCAGCAGCAGCCCCGTGAGCAGCAGTCCCGTCGCGAGGGTGCCGCGGCGGCCGGAGGGGCGGGCGCCCCCCCGGCCGGGGTGCTCAGGAGGCGTCGGCCCGCTCCGCCGCCTCCGCCAGGATGTCCACGTACTCGTCGAGGCCCCACGTCAGGGACAGGGCCGTCGGCGGGGACACCGACGCGATGAAGTCCTTGCCGACGACCTCCGCGACGGTGCCCTCCGCGACCTGGGGCAGCAGCTTCGCCCGGGCCGACGCGAGGAACGCCGTCGACAGCTCCTCCGTGTCCGCGAAGCTGACGAGGATGTCGCTCTCCAGCTCGTCGAGCCGCTCCGTGCTGAGCGTGTAGTAGAAGGTCTCGTCGCCGTCGGCGAGCGCCTCCACCGACGGGGCGCTCACCAGCCCGAGCGACAGCGTCGCCTCCACCCGGGGGTCGGCGGGCGTGTAGACGTAGAACGTCCCGGCGGTGTCCCAGACCATCGCGACGGACTTGCCGGCGAGCACCGGGTGCTCGGCGGCCTGCGCGGCGAGCTCGGCGTCGATCTCCTCCAGCAGGGCCTCCGCCCGGTCGTCACGGCCGAGGGCGGTGCCGACGATGCGGATCGTGTCCGTCCACGGGGTCGCCCACGCCTCGCCGGGGTAGGCGACGGTCGGCGCGATCGCGGACAGCAGCTCGTACTGCTCCTCCGTGATGCCGGAGTAGGGGGCGAGGATCACGTCGGGCTCCGCCGCGGCGATCTCCTCGTACGGGGGCTCCTCCGACTCGGGCAGCACCGTCGGGATCGCGGTGCCGTCGGCCTCGAGCGCCTCGCGGATCCAGGGGAGCACGCCGTCGGCGTCGCCGCCGTAGCTCTGCGAGGGGATCGCGACGGGCACCACGCCGAGGGCGATGGCGGCGTCGGCGCTGCCCCAGCCCCAGGTCACGACGCGGGTGGGCTCCGCGTCGATCGTCGTCTCGCCGAACGCGTGGGGGATCGTCACCGGGAAGGTCCCCGTGGCCGCCGTCGCGGCGCCGTCACCCGCCGACGTGTCGTCGTCGCCGCAGCCCGCGACGACCGCCAGCGCGCACGCGACCGCCAGCACCGTCAACCATGCACGCGCCATCTCCACCCCTCATCCGTGTGACTGACCGTATCCAGCAAGTTCGGTGCGCCACACTACAGACGTTCGGTGGCACGGCAAGGGGCGCCGGGGGGCGTGGACGGGAACGGGTGGCGGCGGTCGTCCTGCCGGTCAGGCGAACGACTCGGTGCCCAGCGCCACGAGGTCGGACCGCGAGCCGACCCCCAGCTTCTGGAACACCTTGCCGAGGTGGTACTCGACGGTCTTCGGGCTCAGGAAGAGCTGCGACGCGACCTCCTTGTTGGAGGCGCCCTCGGACACGAAGCGCGCGATGCGGCGCTCCTGCGGGGTGAGCGCGGCGGCGGCGCCGGGGTCCCGGGTGCGCAGCGACTCCCCGGTCGCCCGCAGCTCGTCCTGGGCGCGGGCCGCCCAGACGGCCGCCCCGAGGGTCTCGAAGGCGCCGAGCGCCGACCGCAGGTGGACGCGCGCGTCGCTGCGGCGCCCCGCCCGGCGCAGGGCCTCGCCGAGGGCGAGCTCGGTGCGGGCTCGGGTGCCGGCGGACGGCCCCCCGCCCTCCATCTCCAGCGCCCGCGTGAACAGCGCGACGGCCTCGTCGCCCTCGGCCAGCAGCCCGCGGCACCGGAGGGCCATCGGCTTCGCCCACGCCGTCCCGGTGGCCGCCGACCAGCGCTCCAGCCGCGCGACGGCGTCGTGGGCGGCCTCCGGGCGCCCGGCGCGCCCCGCGGCGTGGGCCAGCGGCGGCACGGTGGCGTAGGCGGCGAGGGGGCTGCGCCAGGCCCGCGCGGGGTCGCCCGTCATCGGGGTGAGGCGGGCGAGCGCGGCGGCGTACTCCCCCTGCCCCAGCTCGAGCTCGGCGAGGGCGAAGGTCGCCGTCTCCCAGACCGGCAGCAGGCCACGGCGCGACGCCAGGGCGAGCGCGAGGCCCGCCTCGGCGTGGCAGGCCTCGGCGTCGCCGCGGAGCGCCGCGACGATGGCGAGCACCGCGTGCGCCTGGCCGACGCTGTTCTCGAGGCCCGCCTCCTCCGTCAGCCGGAGGGCCTCCTCGCCGTCCGCCCACGCGTCGTTGACGCGGCCGAGCCACGCGAGCAGCGCCCCGCGGCGGGTGAGCGCCACGGCGAGCGTCGCGAAGGCGCCGCGGGCGCGGGCGAGCTCGATCGCGCGCGAGTGGCGGGCGAGGGTGCGGTCGTGGTCGCCGAGCCAGGTGTCGGCGTTCGAGGCCCACACGAGGCGCCGCGGGTCGTCGGAGTCGTCGCCCGCCGCGGCGGCCGCCCGGAGCGGGCCGACGGCGTCCTCGATGCGGCCGGAGACGGCGCAGCGGACGCCCGCGAGCCAGGCGCGCCCCTCCCGGCTGACGTCGAGGGGCAGCGCGTGCGCCCGCTCGTCGGCGGCGACGACGCCCTCCAGGTCCCCGGCCATCGCGGCGGCCTCCCCGGCGCGCAGCAGCATGTCGGCGGCCGCGACGGGGTCGGTCGCGCGCGACGCCGCCTCGAGCAGCATCGGGTTCGCGTCGGCGGGGCGCTCCCGCACCACCGCGATCGCGGCGCGCACCGACAGGATCCGGGTGCGCAGCGCGTCGTCGTCGGCGCGCGCCTCCGCCTGGTCGGCGAGCGCCTGCGCGAGCGGTGCCCGCCCCGCCTGCCACGCGGCCTCGGCGGCCGCCACGAGCCGCCGCAGCCGCGACGCCTCGTCGGTGCTGAGCTGGGCCGCCCGCTCCAGGGCCGCCGCGGCGGCGGCGTGGCCGCTGCGGGCGCCGGCGCGCTCAGCGGTGCGCTCCAGCTCGGAGGCGATGCCCTCGTCCGCCACCAGGCTCGCGGCGGCGCGGTGCCAGGCCCGCCGGTCGGCGTCGTCGTCGGCGGCGAGCACCTCGGCGAGGGCGGCGTGGGCGGACTGGCGCAACGCGAACGACAGGCCGCGGTGGAGGGCGGAGCGGGCCATCGGGTGGCGCAGCTCGACGCGGTTGCCCGACACGCGCAGCAGCCCCGAGCGCTCCGCCGCCTCGAGGTCGGCGGCGCCGGCGCCGAGGCGCGCCGCGGCGGCCGCGACGACGCCGAGGTCGCCGGTGTCCTCCGCGGCGGCGACGGCGAGGACCGCCCGCGCGCCCTCGTCGAGGTCGCGCGCACGGTCGACGAAGGCGCGCTCCAGGCGGCCCGTCAGCGGCAGGTGCTCCGGCAGCGGGGCCCGCCCGGCGAGCTGCTCGGCGTCGAGGAGGAGCGGCAGCTCGACGAGGGCGAGGGGGTTGCCGCCCGTGAGGCTGACGAGCCGCTCGGCGACGTGGGGGGCGAGCGCCGGGCCGACGCGCTCCTCCAGCAGCGCGCGGGCGGCGGCGCGGTCGAGGCCGCGGAGGCGCAGCTCCGGCACGCCGGCCCCCTCGAAGCGACGCACCTCGCCCTCGCGGGCGGCGAGGAGCATCGCGATCGGCTCCGCGCCGAGGCGGCGGGCGATGAAGCCGAGGGCCTCCGCCGACGGCCGGTCGAGCCACTGGGCGTCGTCGACGACCACCAGCACGGGGCGCTCCTCGGCCATCGCGTCGAGCAGCCCGAGCGCGCCGAGCGAGATCAGGAACCGGTCGTCGACGCGGTCGAGGGACATGCCGAACGCGCCGCGCAGGGCGGCGGCGTGGGGCTCCGGCAGCCGGTCGAGGCGGTCGAGCCCGCCGGCGAGCACCTGGTGGAGGCTCGCGAACGGCAGCTCGGCCTCCGACTCGACCCCCACCGCCCGCAGCACCGTCATGCCCCCGGCGCGCGCCTCGGCCTCGGCGAGCAGCGCCGACTTGCCGATGCCGCCCTCGCCGCGGACGACGAGCGCGGCGCCGCGGTTCGCGCGCGCGCCGTCCAGCAGGTCCGCGACGGCGACCAGGTCGGCGTCGCGCCCGAGGATCAGGGCCTCACCCCAGTTCCCCGAGCAGGTCGGCCACCGACTCCACCACCCGCGACGGCAGGTACGGGAACCGGCCGATCTGCTCGCGCGACGTGAGGCCGGTGAGGACGAGGATCGTCTCGAGCCCCGCCTCGATGCCCGCCACGACGTCGGTGTCCATGCGGTCGCCCACCATCGCCGTCGTCTCCGAGTGGGCGTCGATCGCGTTGAGGGCGGAGCGCATCATCAGCGGGTTCGGCTTGCCCACGTAGTAGGGCTCGACGCCCGTCGCCCGCGAGATCAGCGCCGCCACCGCGCCCGTCGCCGGGAGCAGCCCGTCGAGGGTCGGCCCCGTCGGGTCGGGGTTCGTCGCGATGAACCGCGCCCCCGCGTCGATCAGCCGGATCGCGCGGGTGATGCGCTCGAAGCTGTAGCTGCGCGTCTCGCCGAGGACGACGTAGTCCGGCGACCGCTCGGTCAGCGTGTAGCCGGCGTCGTGGAGGGCCGTCGTGAGGCCCGCCTCGCCGACGACGAATGCCGAGCCGCCGGGGCGCTGGTCGTCGAGGAAGTGCGCCGTCGCGAGCGCCGAGGTCCAGATGTTCGACTCGGGCACCTCGATCCCGCTGCCGCGCAGGCGCGCCGCGAGGTCGCGGGGCGTGTAGATCGAGTTGTTGGTGAGCACGAGGAACGGCGTCCCGCGCTCGCGCAGGGCCGCGACGAACGTGTCCGCGCCGGGGACGGCGGTCTCCTCGCGCACGAGGACGCCGTCCATGTCCATCAGCCAGGAGTCGATGCGGCGCCGTCCCACGCACGGAGGGTAGTCCGTGCGGAGCCCCCCGTGCGAGGGCGTCCCGCTCAGGCGGGGGCGCCCGCCTCCTGCGTGTTCCAGCGCATGCGGAGCGTGAAGTCGGCGTGGCTGCGGTTCCGGCGGAGGTCCACCGTCACGTCGAGCGGGTCGACGACCGCCGTCGGCGACTGCGACTCGTCGTAGCCGAGCTGGACCTGGCCCGCGGCGATCTCGTCCGCCAGGGCGTGGAGCTGCCGTGCCACCAGGGCGCGGGTCGCCCTCTCACTCGTGTCGAAGACGTGCTTGACCATGCCGGTCCTCCCATCGCGTGTCGCGTGTGCTCCCTTCCCCTCGGCCGCGGGGCCCGCGGGCATGAGCCCGCGGGCCCCGGGGTCGCCGGGAGGTCGCGCCGCGACCGGCGTGGTCAGGCCGGCGTCCACCGCAGCCGGATGGCGAGCTCGGCGCGGTGCCGGTCCTGCGTCAGGTCGAGCGTGACGTCGACCGGGTCGACGATCACCGTCGGGGCGTGCGCCTCGTCGTAGGCGAGGTCGATGTTCCCGGAGGCGAACTGGTCGGCGAGGTCGCGGAGCTGACGCGCGACCAGCTCGTGGGTGGCCCTCTCCCTCATGTCGAAGACGTGGCGATGCATGGTGTCCCCCGATGTCCTGTGTCCGTACGTCCAGCGTAGTCCCACGGGGGCCCGCCCACCGGGCCGCGGCGCGGGTCCCGCTAGCCTCGGGCGATGCGCCTCGGCGTCCACCTGCCGCAGTTCCGGGAGCCGGTCCCCGGCGACGTGCTGTCGGCGGCGGCCCGCGACGCCGAGGAGGCGGGCGCCGACGACCTCTGGGTCTCGGACCACGTGCTGCTCCCGGTCGGGAGCACCCGCCCGCCCGCCGACTTCCACGACCCCCTGACGGTGCTGACCTGGGCGGCGGCGGCCACCACCCGGGCGGGCCTCGGCACCAGCGTCCTCGTCGTCCCGTACCGGCACCCGGTGCTGCTCGCGAAGTCGCTGGCGAGCCTTGACGCGCTCTCGGGTGGCCGGGTGATCGCGGGCCTCGCGTCCGGGTGGATGGAGTCGGAGTTCGCCGCCCTCGGCGTCCCGTTCGCGGGCCGCGGCCGGCGCACCGACCGGGCGATCGCGGTGTGCCGGGCGCTCTGGGCGGGCGCGACGTCGTACACGTGGGAGGGCGTGCGGGTCGACGGCAACGCGCTGCGGCCGCCGCCGGCGCGGCCCGGCGGCCCGCCCGTCTGGATCGGGGGCGACTCCGACGCCGGCGTGCGGCGCGCGGCGCGGACCGGCGACGCCTGGCACACGACGGTCTCCGACCCGGAGCGACTCGCGGGGCGGCTCGCGGTGCTCGACGCGGAGCTGGCCGCCGCCGGGCGCACCCGCGACGACGTCGCGGTGTCGGTGCGGGTGCGCGCGGACGTCGCCCGCGTCGCCGGGCTCGCGCCGCGCCTCGCGGCCCTCGGGGTCCGCCACCTGCTCGTCGACCCGCCCGCCGGCACCGACCCGCGGCGGCTCGGCGACGAGGTCGCCGCGCTCCGCCGCGTCGTGCCCCGCTAACGACCGCCGGGGGCCCGCGAACCCCGGACGGCACGGCACCGTCGTGCGGGTTTCCCGCAGACCGCCGTGGGCGAATGCTGAACCTGACCGCCGCAGGCCGGAAAGCCCTTGCCCCCGGGCCCTCGGGGCCGTAGACCGGTGGCGTGAACCCGACCGCGTACGCCATCGCCGTCGCCTACGGAGCCGTCAGCCTGGTGGCCGTCGTGGGCCTCCTCCTCATCTGGCGCTCCACCCACTCGGAGCGGCCGCGGAGGACGGACACCACCGACACCGCCCGCCTCGCCCACGGCGAGAAGGCCTGGTTCGCGATCGCCGTCGCCGCCCTCGGGGTGCTGCTGCTCGCGACGCTGCCGTTCATCCCGTACGGCGACAACGCCGCCGGGGCCGGCCAGCAGACCGTCGCCGTCGACGGCGCCCAGTTCGCGTGGACGATCACCCCGCGGCAGGTGCAGGCCGGGGTGCCGGTCCGGTTCACCGTCACGGCCGCCGACGTCAACCACGGGTTCGCCGTCTACAACGACGACAACGTGATGCTGTTCCAGATCCAGGCGGTCCCGGACCACAGCAGCAACATCGTCTACACGTTCGAGGAGCCCGGCCGCTACCAGGTGGTGTGCCTGGAGTTCTGCGGCGTGAAGCACCACGAGATGCTCACCACGATCACCGTGGGGCCGCCCGCATGAGCACCACCGCCGGCTACGTCGAGCCGCGACCGGTCGCCGACGCGGCCGACCGCGCGGTCGCCCGGTCGCTGACCCTCCGCTACGTCATCGCATCGACCGCGATCTTCCTGGTGAGCGGCCTGCTCGGCGCCGTGATGCGCCAGAGCCAGGCCGACATCTACCGCCTCGACGACAACGCCTTCTACGCCGTGATGACGGCGCACGGCCTCGGCGCGTTCGTCGGCTGGGCCGCCTTCGCGGTGATGGGCCTCGCATGGTGGGTGCTGAGCGAGGTCGGGTTCCCGATGGGGGCCCTCGGCGCCCGCCTCGCGCGCCTCGCGTTCTGGCTGATGGTCGTCGGCGTCGGCGGCGTGGTCGTGACGACCCTCGTGTTCGGCTTCGCCGGCTCGTGGGTGTTCCTCTACCCCCTGCCGTTCAACTCGGCGGGGCAGTGGGGCGATGGGGTGACCGCCGCGTTCTCCGCCTCGGTGCTGGTCGTCGGCCTCTCGATCATCGTCTGGTGCGTCGCGATCCTGGTCGTCGTCGCCGGTCCCGGGCTGCGCGGCCCCGGCGGGTCGCGGACGAACCGCGTGCTGACGGCCATGGGCTTCGGGATCCTCTGGCCGAAGAAGTTCCCCAGCGAGCGGCCGGTGCCCTACCCGGTCATCCCGCTGACGGTGATCGCCATCGACATGATCATCGCGACGCTCCCGCTCGCGGTGCTGCTGGTCGCGATGATCGTGCAGTCGTTCGCGCCCGGCGTGACCGTCGACCCGCTCCTCGCGAAGAACGTCCTCTGGTGGTTCGGCCACCCGGTCGTCTACCTGCTGCTCTTCCCGGCGGTCGCGATCTACTACCTGCTGGTGCCGCGCTTCGCGAAGCGGCCGCTGGTGGCGGGCAACATCATCGCCGTCGGGTGGACGATCGCCGTCATCGCCAACGTGACGGTCTGGGCGCACCACATGTACCTGGACTACCCCAACGGGCTCCAGGCGGCGATCAACACGACGATGGAGCCGATCACCTTCGCGCTGACGATCGTGTCCGCGCTGTCGCTCTACAGCCTGCTGTTCACGATCTACCGCTCCCGCTGGACGTGGAACGCCGCGACGACGGCCCTGTTCCTCGGCCTGGTGAGCTGGCTGCTGTCGGGGCTGTCGGGCGTCGTGAACGCGACGATCGCGTTCAACACCTTCGTCCACAACACGCTGTGGGTGGTCGGGCACTTCCACCACATGGCGCTGATGAACATCGGCATCGTGATCTTCGGGGCGGTCTACGCGTTCCTGCCGGGGCTGCTCGGACGCCCGCTCTACAGCGACCGCCTCGGCCTCTGGCACGTCTGGCTGACGTTCTCCGCCGGCACCGCGGTGAGCGTGGTCTGGCTGGTGCAGGGCCTCGACGGCGCGCCCCGCCGCTTCGCGGTGCTCCCGAGCCAGTACGACTCGACGAACCTCGCCGCGATCCCCCTGGTGGCGCTGCTCGGCCTGGCGCAGCTCCTCTTCGTCTGGAACCTCTACAAGACCCTGCGCGGGCACACGACCGCCGCGACGATGCGGGAGTCGCTCGCCGGCGTCCCCCGTCCCCGCCTCACGAGCCCCGCGCTGCAGGGCTTCGCGATGGTGGTGACGCTCCTGGTGATCGCGGGGCTCGGCTTCGGCGGGTGGGCCGTCGGCCGCGCCGCCGAGGACGACGTTCCCGACTACTACGTCCCCGTCGCCACCGAGCTCCCCGCGAACGCGACGCCGACGGAGGTGGGCGAGCAGGTCTTCACGTCGGCGGGGTGCGCGTCGTGCCACACCCTGTCCGCGGCGGGGGCGACGGGGGTCGTCGGGCCGAACCTGGACACCGTCGCCCCCGACGACGCCCGCGTCATCGACGTGGTCACGAACGGGCTGAACGCGATGCCCGCCTTCGAGGACCAGCTGAGCGAGGCCGAGATCGCGGCGGTCGCGACGTACGTGAGCGGGGCGACCGGGCCCTGACGGGCCTCCTCCCCCTCCACGCCGGGGACGCCGGGCACGCCGCCGACCACGCCGGCGACCTGGCGGGGAGGTGGAGCGCGGACCCGGTCGTGCTGGTCGCGGCCATCGTGGCCCTCGCGCTGTACGCCGCGGGGTGGCGGAGGCTGCGCCGCCGGGGCCGCCCCGACCTGGCGGGCGCCGGGCGGGCCGCGCTGTTCGCCGCGGGCGTCGTCGTGGTCGTCCTCGCCCTGGTCTCACCCCTCGACCCGGTCGGCGAGGAGTACCTGCTGTCGGGTCACATGCTCCAGCACCTGCTGCTCGGCGACGTCGGGCCCGTGCTGATCGTGCTGGGCCTCGCGGGGCCGCTGGCGCTGTTCGTGGTGCCCCGCCCGGTGCTGCGCACCGTCGGCCGGCGGCGGCCCCTGCGCGCCGCGGCGCGGTGGATCACGCGCCCCGCCGTGGCGGTGACGGTCTGGATCGTGGTGATGGCCGGCTGGCACCTGCCCGTCGCGTTCGAGTACGCCCTGGCGCACCGCTGGGCCCACGACCTCGAGCACGCGACGATGCTGCTCGCCGGGCTGCTCGTGTGGCTGACGATCCTCGGGGCCGTGCCCCGGCACCGCCTCGGCGCGGGCCGTCGCGCGGCGATCGCGGTCGGCCTGCTGGCGGCGGGGATGGTCGTGTCGCAGACCATCTTCCTGTCGGACCCCCTCTACGACGTCTACATCGACCAGCCCGAGCGCCTCTTCGGCCTGTCGCCGACCGCCGACCAGGTGCGCGCCGCGATGCTGATGACGACCGAGCAGATCCTGACCCTCGGCACGGCCGCCGGGCTCCTGGTGTGGCAGCACGTGGACCGGGCGGCGGACGTGGCCCGCGCGGAGCTGGCGGCGGCGCGCGGCCGGGAGGCTTGACGCGGCTAACGCCGTTAGCTTAGGGTCTGGCTAACACCGTTAGCCGACGACCACCGGAGGTCCCGATGTCCGCCCGCGCGCTCCACCCGCCCGCCCCCCTCCGGCGCCACCGCCGCGCCGCGTACGGCGTCGCGGCCGCCGGCCTCGCCTCCGCCGCCGTCGCCGCCTGGCTCATGAGCGGCACCGGCGGCTGGCAGCTCGCCGCCTTCGCGATGGGCCCCGACGTCGCCCTGCTCGCCGGGTTCGGCCGCGACCTCGAGCCGGGGCGGCTGCACCCCCGTGCCGTCCCCCTCTACAACGCGCTGCACCGCTTCGCCGGGCCCGTCGCGCTCACCGCGCTCGCGGTGACCGGCGTCGTCCCCGCCGGGTTCCTCGCCGGTGGTCTCGTGTGGGGCGCCCACATCGCGATGGACCGGTCCCTCGGCTACGGGCTGCGGACGCGTGACGGCCGGCAGCGCGTCTGAGCTCGGGCCGCGCGGGCGCGAGATCGTGGCGTCCGCGCGGGCCCTGCTCGACGCCGAGGGGGCCGGGGCGCTGTCGATGCGGCGCATCGCCGACACCCTGGGCATCCGGGCCCCCTCCCTCTACAAGCACGTCCCGGGCAAGGCGGCGCTCGAGGCGGCGGTGATCTCGGACGGCTTCGCCGAGATGGCCGGCGTCTTCGCCGACGCGGTCGCGACGGCGCCCCCGGGAGGGGAGCTGCACGCGCTCGGCCGGGCGTACCGCGCGTTCGCGCAGGACCACACGCACCTCTACCGGCTGATGACGTCCGGCGCGCTCGACCGCGAGCGCCTCGCGCCGGGGGTGGAGCAACGGGCCGGCGCGCCGCTGGTGGCCGCCGTGGGCGGCGACCCCGACCGTGCCCGCGCGGCCTGGGCGTTCGCCCACGGCATGGCCATACTCGAGGCCGACGGCCGCTTCCCGCCCGGCGCCGACCTGGACGCCGCCTGGCGGTGCGGCATCGCCGCCTTCCGCCGACCGGGGGACCCGTGAGCGCACGCGCCGCCGACACGCGCATCGACGAGATCCGGGACGCCCTCAGCCCGCTAGGGCCGGTCGAGGCCCGCCCCATGTTCGGCGGCCACGGCCTCACCGTGGACGGGGCGATGGTCGCGATCGCCACCGACGGGACGGTCTACCTGAAGACCGACGACGGGAACCGCGCGGCGTTCGAGGAGGCCGGGCTGGAGCCGTTCACGTACGCGTCGGCGCGGGGGCGGGTCACGACGTCGTTCCGGCGGGCGCCGGAGCCGCTCGGCGACTGGGACGTCCTCGGGCCCCTCGCGACGGGGTCGCTCGACGCCGCCCGGCGGGCGCTCGCCCGTCGCCGCACCCGCCGCCCGCGCCGGCACGCGGGATTGGGGGACGCGGACCGGGGGTAATGGCTCGGACGCCGAACCGGACACGGCGGAGGGTCATGGGGGACGAGGACACGCGGGGCGGGATCGCGGGCGGGTTGAGCCGCGCCATCGTGGTGCTGCGCCACCTCGTCGTGCTGGGGTGGATCGCCGCCGTGGTCGCCGCGGTCGTGTACCTGCCGGCCCTCGGCGGCTCCGGCGAGCTCGACCTCCCGCTCCCCGACGACGCGGCGCCGCTGACCGCCGAGGCCCGCAGCGCGGAGATCTTCGGCGCGCCGCTCACCTCGCGGACCCAGGTGCTCGTCACCCGCCCCGGCGGGCTGTCGGCCCCCGAGCAGGCGGAGCTCGCGCGGTTCGCGCTGAGCGTCAGCCGCGGCGAGGTGCCGGGCCTGGAGGAGATCGGCGCCGCGGTGCCGCTGACGAGCGCGGGCGGTGTCGCCCCGGGGGCGCAGGAGGGGGCGCCGGCGTCGATCCTCACGTACCTGCTGTTCCGCGAGCAGCGCTCCATCCCGCGGCAGATCGCCCTCGGGGAGGCCTACATCGCCCAGGCGCCCGTGCCGGAGGACGCCACGACGGCGCTGACCGGCTCGACCGCCGCCCGCGACCAGCAGCTCGGGACGATCAACGACCGCCTGCCCTGGGTCGTCGCGATCACGCTCGCCCTGATCGTCGTGGTCGTCGGCCTCGTGTTCGGCTCGGTGGTCGCCCCCCTCCTGGTGCTGGGGGTCGTGGGCGTCGCCTACGTCATCGACCTGCGGCTCATCGCGTGGGTCGGCGAGCACACCGGCATCGCCGCGAGCCAGGACATCGAGCCGGTGGTGTCGGCGCTGCTGATCGGCATCGTCACCGACTACGCGATCTTCTACCTGTTCCGCACCCGCGCCCGGTTGCGCGATGGCGACACCACGCGGGCGGCGGCCGCGGGCGCGAGCGCCCACATGATGGCCATCGTCGCCACGGCGGGTCTGACGACGGCGCTCGGCACCGCGACGCTGCTGGTCGGCGACGTCGACTTCTTCCGGGCGTTCGCGCCCGCCCTCGTCATCACGGCGCTGACGGGCGTCGTCGTGTCGGTGACGCTCGTGCCGGCGTTGCTGGCGCTGCTCGGGCGCGCCGCCTACTGGCCCCGCGGGGTCGGCGCCACGGCGTCGGGGACCGGTCCGCGGCGCGCCCACCGGGCGCCCCTGGCGACCCGCCTGCTGACCACGCGCGCCGTCGCCGCGCTGACCGCGGTGGTCGTGATCGGCGGCCTCGTGTTCGCCGCCGCGCAGATCCGCCACCTGGAGATGGGCCTCGGCCTCACCAGCGGGCTCGCCCCCGGCGCCGGCGTGACGGAGGCCGGCTTCGCGCCCGGCGTCACCGCCCCCACCGAGGTCCTCGTGGAGGGACCGGGGGCGGTCGACCCGGCGGTGCAGGGGCGCCTGCGCGACGCGCTCCGCGCGCAGCCCGGGGTGGCGGACGTGGTGGGACCTGCCGACCCGGTCCCGTCGCTCGCGCCCGACCTGGTGGTGTCGCAGGAGGCCCAAGCCTCGCGCTTCGCGGTCGTGTTCGACGCGCCGCCCACCGAGAGCGCCGCCATCGACGACCTCGAGCGGATGGAGGAGGCGTTGCCGACGCTGCTCGCCGGCGCGGGCGCCCCGCAGGCGACGGCGGCGCTCGCGGGGGACACGGCGATCGCCGCCGCCTCCGTCGACGCGATGACCACCGAGCTGCTGCGCGTCGGCGGGGCGGCGTTGCTCGTCAACCTGATCCTGCTCGCCGTGTTCCTGCGCGCCCTGGTCGCCCCGCTCTACCTGCTCGTCGCGAACGCCCTGACGGTGGCCGCGACGCTCGGCATCGCCACCTGGTTCTTCCAGGACGTCCTCGACCAGGGGCAGCTCGTGTACTACGTCCCCTTCGCGACGGCGGTGCTGCTGCTCGCCCTCGGGTCGGACTACAACATCTTCCTGGTCGGGGGCATCTGGCGGGCCGCGCAGACGCGGGGGATCGTGGAGGGCATCCGCACGGCGATGCCGCAGGCGTCGCTCACGATCACCGTGGCGGGGCTCGTGCTGGCCGGCAGCTTCGGCCTGCTGGCGCTGGTGCCGGTGGACGCCCTCCACCAGTTCGCGTTCGTGATGGCCCTCGGCGTCGCGCTCGACGCGTTCGTGGTGCGGGCGTTCCTCGTGCCCGCGCTGATCGCCCTGTTCGGCCGGACGGGGTTCTGGCCGGGGGCCCGCCGGGCCCTGCCTCCCCCCGGCGAGGAACCGGCCCCGGACGGCGCCACCGCCTGAACCTTCACACGACCGTGATAAGGTCGCGGACGGATGGCGCAGGAGACCCTCACGATCAACGAGGCCGCGGAGACGACCGGGTGGTCGCCCCGCATGCTGCGCTACATCGAGAGCATCGGGCTCGTGGTGCCGGAGCGGTCCCCCTCGGGGTACCGCCTCTACGGCGCCCCCCAGCTGCAGCGTCTGCGCACGCTGCGGGAGCTGCTCGACGACCACGGCGTGGCCCTCGGCGAGGTGGGTTTCGCCCGCCGGCTGCGCGAGGAGCGCGACCTCGCCTCGGCGGTGGACGGCTGGCTCGACGCCCGCCCGGTCCTTCCCGAGGCCGACATCACCCCGGCCGACTGGCTCCGGCACGAGCAGGACAAGCACATGCGCCTGCTGCGCCTCGCCGCCGCCCCATCGACGAAATGACGGAGACCGCATGACGACGTCCGCCCCGCTGGCCACCACCGACTTCAAGGTGGCCGACCTCTCGCTCGCCGCGTTCGGCCGCAAGGAGATCCGCCTCGCCGAGCACGAGATGCCCGGCCTGATGTCCATCCGCGAGGAGTACGCCGAGCGCCAGCCCCTGAAGGGCGCCCGCATCACCGGTTCGCTGCACATGACGATCCAGACCGCCGTGCTGATCGAGACGCTGACCTCGCTCGGCGCCGAGGTCCGCTGGTGCTCCTGCAACATCTTCTCGACCCAGGACCACGCGGCCGCCGCGATCGCGGTCGGCCCCGACGGGACGCCCGACGACCCGCGTGGCGTCCCCGTCTTCGCCTGGAAGGGCGAGACCCTCGAGGAGTACTGGTGGTGCACGGAGCAGGTGCTGCGCTGGCCCGACGGCGGCGGCCCGAACATGATCCTCGACGACGGCGGCGACGCGACGCTGCTGGTGCACCTCGGCAAGGAGTACGAGGCGAAGGGCCAGGTGCCCGACGACGCCACCGCCGGCTCCGAGGAGTTCAAGATCATCCTCGGCCTGCTGCGCCGCTCCCTGCGCGAGGACCCGAACCGCTGGACCCCGATCGCCGACGGTATCATGGGCGTGACGGAGGAGACCACCACCGGCGTCCACCGGCTCTACCAGCTGGCTGAGAAGGGCGAGCTGCTCTTCCCCGCCATCAACGTGAACGACTCGGTCACGAAGTCGAAGTTCGACAACCTCTACGGCTGCCGGCACTCGCTGATCGACGGCATCAACCGCGCGACCGACGTGATGATCGGCGGCAAGGTCGCCGTCATCCTCGGCTTCGGCGACGTCGGCAAGGGCTGCGCCGAGTCGCTGCGCGCCCAGGGCGCCCGGGTCGTCGTGACCGAGATCGACCCGATCTGCGCGCTGCAGGCCGCGATGCAGGGCTACCAGGTGGCGACCCTCGACGACGTCGTCGAGACGGCCGACATCTTCATCACCTGCACCGGCAACAAGGACATCATCACGGCCGAGGACATGGCCCGGATGAAGCACCAGGCCATCGTCGGCAACATCGGCCACTTCGACAACGAGATCGACATGGCCGGGCTCGAGCAGTACCCGGGCGTGAAGAAGGTCAACATCAAGCCGCAGGTCGACGAGTGGGTGTTCGAGGACGGCCACGCGATCATCATCCTGTCGGAGGGCCGCCTGCTGAACCTCGGCAACGCGACGGGCCACCCGTCCTTCGTGATGTCGAACTCGTTCTCGAACCAGACGATCGCCCAGATCGAGCTGTTCACGAAGAACGACCAGTACGAGAAGAAGGTCTACGTGCTGCCGAAGCACCTCGACGAGAAGGTCGCCCGGCTGCACCTCGACGCGCTCGGCGTGCGCCTCACGACGCTCAGCGAGGGCCAGGCCGACTACATCGGCGTGCCGGTCGAGGGCCCCTACAAGCCCGACCACTACCGCTACTAGTCCTCACGGGTACCGGGGCGGGCGTTTGAAGGGGCGCCCGCCCCGTGTTTCGCGTCAAGTACATGGGGCCGACCATTATTTATTGACAAGGGTCTGTTCCAGCACTAACATGGGGTCGCTACCATCTACTTTGGAGGGGCGGTCGATGTCCAGCGCCCACGGACTTCTCATCCGATTGGACCACCACATCCGGGCGATCGCGGAGATCCGCGAAGCCCTCGTCACCGAACTGGAGGGGGAGTCACCAACCCAGGGAGCGTGGCGACGCGTCCCGGTCTTCGACCAGAGCGACTTCCGCTACCCGTGGCCCGACGCGACGGAGGACGTGATCCCCGCGTTCCACGTATGGCAGGCCCCGTCCGACCTCGGGGGAGGGCTTTTCGGTGTCGGCGTCAATCTCGACCCGACCTCGGTCTTCGGTGGTCCCCGGAGGTACGCCGGCGTTTTCGTCCTCGGCGCCGAGGGGGGTTCCGCTCGGCACGTGGTCAACTTCAACGAGGACGACCAAGGCGGTTGGGCGGCGCTCATCAGGGGGGCGGGCGCCAGTGGCCGCGGCTACTTCCGCGTGGGCGATTCGCTGCCGGACGGCTACGAGGCCCTCGAGATCGCGCGCCACTCTGACCGACTCGCGAAGGGGTGGGACCGAGCGTGCGTGGTTGCCGGTCCGGATGACGAGATCACGATGCTGACGCACGCGGCGCTGCAGGCCCGCGACCGGGACATACGACCGATGGGATCGTGACGCGGTCCTGAGTCCCCGCGCGGAAGCTGGGAGGTGCCGGGGAGCCCGCACATCGGCGGGCTGGAGACCCAGCCCGCCGAGTACGAACGTCGCGTCGCCGGCTTCTTCGACGACGCGCTGGACGTGGGGAGCCCTAGACGCCCCAGCGCTTGACGGCGACGCGGTTCGGGTCGTCGCCGCGGTTGATCGCGTCGGCCACCTCGGCCTCGGCGATCTCCGGGGTCGGCGCCGGCGTCGTCTGCCGGGCGCGCACGGCGTCCCAGTAGCCCGTGCGGCCGTAGTGGCCGTAGGTGCGGTCCTCGTGCTCGCGGGTGAAGTCCTCGTCGCGCTCGAACGAGGGGCCCTCCCTGAGCTGGTCCTTGTCGTACGGCAGGACGAGGTACTCCTCGCCGTCCACCGACTCCATGCGGACGTCGTCGACGGGGATCATGTGGCGCTTCGTGCCGAACCAGCCGGTCTTCACGGCCAGGTAGCGCACGTACGAGCCCTGGTCGTCGACGTAGGCGTCGTCGACCGTGCCAACCTTGTCGCCGCTGCTGTCGCGGACCTCCATGCCCCCCAGGTTCTCCAGGGGCGGGATGGACGTCGTGGTCGGATAGTCCTCGGGGCCGAGGAGGCCGCCGGTGTCGTGATCGCGGCGGTCGTCGCGTCGTGTCGTCATGTCGCTCTCCTTGAGTGTCCGTGGGCCCGTGGATCGGGCACCTCTCAAATCGCGAGCTGAGATGGGATTCCCCCACCGCCCCGAAGCCGACCCACCCCCGGGTCCCGGGGGACCTGCCACGTTTGGATCCGCACGAACCGGGTTCGGACGGATCCCACCCGGGGATGGATGCGCCATGACGCGCATCGGCTGGCACGCATCCCACGAGCAGATCCCGCCCGGTCGCCTCCTCGAGGCGGCCCGCCGGGCCCAGGACGCCGGCTTCACCGTCGGGATGTCCTCGGACCACTTCTCCCCGTGGAGCGCCCGCCAGGGCCACTCGGGGTTCGCGTGGTCGTGGCTGGGGGCGGCCCTCGCCACCACCGACCTCCCGTTCCGCGTGGTCACCGCACCCGGGCAGCGGTACCACCCGGCGATCCTCGCCCAGGCCATGGCGACCCTCTGCGAGATGTTCCCGGAGCGGCTCTGGGTCTGCCTCGGGTCGGGGGAGGCGTCGAACGAGCACATCACCGGCGACCGGTGGCCGCCGAAGCCCGAGCGCAACGCGCGCCTTCGGGAGTGCGTGGACGTCATCCGCGCGCTGCTCGCCGGCGAGGAGGTCACCCACCACGGCCTCGTGACGGTCGACCGGGCGCGGCTCTGGAGCCGCCCCGCGACGCCGCCGCCACTCATCGGCGCCGCCGTCAGCGAGGAGACCGCCCGCTGGGCCGGCGGCTGGGCGGACGGCCTCGTGACGGTCCACCGGCCCCCCGCGACGTTGCGGCGCGTCCTCGACGCGTTCCGCGAGGGCGGCGGGGAGGGGAGGCCCACGGTGCTGCAGGTGCACGTCTCGTGGGCGCCGACCGAGGACGAGGCCATGGACATCGCGTGGGACCAGTGGCGCAGCAACGCCTTCGCCCCGCCGATCCCGTGGGACCTCGAGACCGTCGCGCACTTCGACGAGGCCTCCCGGTTCGTGCGGCCCGAGGACGTGCGGGAGTGCGTGCTCGTCTCCAGCGACCTCGGCCGGCACGCGGCGTGGCTGCAGGAGCTCGCCGCGCTCGGGTTCGACGAGATCAACATCCACCACGTCGGCCAGGAGCAGGACGCGTTCATCGACGCGTTCGGCCGCGACGTGCTGCCGGCGCTCGCATGAGCCGCACCGTCTCCGGCGACCTGTGGTGGCGCGACGCGATCGTCTACTGCCTCGACGTCCAGACGTTCCTCGACACCGACGGCGACGGCCACGGCGACCTCCGCGGCGTCAGCGAGCGCATGGACTACCTCGCCGGGATGGGCGTCACCTGCCTGTGGCTGATGCCGTTCTTCCCGTCCGCCGACCGCGACGACGGCTACGACATCCTCGACTTCTACGCCGTCGACCCGCGCCTCGGCACCCTCGGCGACTTCACGGAGATGGTCCGCACCGCGGGCGACCGCGGCATCCGCGTCGTCGCCGACCTCGTCGTGAACCACACCTCCATCGACCACCCGTGGTTCCGGAGCGCCCGCTCCTCACCCGACTCGCCGTACCGGGACTGGTACGTCTGGAGCGACGAGAAGCCGCAGGAGCGCCCCGGCGACCTCGTGTTCCCCGACGCCGAGGACTCGAACTGGGCCTACGACGAGGCGGCGGGCGCCTGGTACCTGCACCGCTTCTACACCGAGCAGCCCGACCTCAACGTCGCGAACCCGCAGGTGCGCGAGGAGATCTCGCGGATCGCGGGCTTCTGGCTGCAGCAGGGCCTCGCCGGCTTCCGCGTCGACGCCGTCCCCTTCCTCATCGAGCCGTACGGACTCCCGGAGGGGGCGGTCGAGGACCCCCACGACCTGCTCGCCGACCTGCGCGCCTACATCGGCCGGCGCCGCGGCGACGCGGTGCTGCTCGGCGAGGTGAACCTGCCCCCGCCCGACCAGGCGGTGTTCTTCGGCGCGGGCCGCCGGGAGCTGGACATGATGTTCGACTTCCGGGCGATGCAGACGATGTACCTGTCGCTCGCACGCGGCGACGCCGGTCCCCTCGCCGCCGCCCTCGACGCCCGCATCGACCCGCCCGACGAGTGCGGGTGGGCGGTCTTCGCGCGCAACCACGACGAGCTGACCCTCGACCAGCTCACCGACGACGAGCGCGGCGAGGTGTTCGCCGCGTTCGGCCCCGACCCCGACCTGCAGCTCTTCGACCGCGGCCTGCGGATGCGCGTGCCGCGGATGATGGGCGGCGACGAGCGGCGGGTCCGCATGACCTACTCGCTGGTGTTCTCGCTGCCCGGCGCCCCCGTCGTCTTCTACGGCGAGGAGATCGGGATGGGCGAGAACCGCGACATCCCCGGCCGCCTCGCGGTGCGCTCCCCGATGCAGTGGTCCGACGGCCCGAACGCCGGGTTCTCGACGGCCGCCCCCGGCGACCTGTGCCGCCCGGTCACGGACGCCCCCGGCTTCGACGCGGCGGCGGTCAACGTGGCGGCGCAGCGCCGCGACGAGGGGTCGCTGCTGAACTGGTTCGAGCGGCTCATCCGCCGGCGGCGGGAGTCGCCCGAGGTCGGCCACGGCGAGCACCGGCGGATCGACGCCGGCGACCCCGCCGTGCTCGCCCACGTGTGCGCGTGGGAGGGGCGGTCGCTGGCGTTCGTCCACAACCTGGCGGGGCGGCCGGCGCGGGCCGACCTCGGGGACCTCGCCCGCGGCGGGGTGGACGGCCTCGACGACCTCTTCGGCCGCCGCGACGCCGTCACCGAGGGCGACGACGGGCTCGTCATCGACCTCGAGCCCTACGGCCACCGCTGGTTCGCGGTGCGCCACGGCGCGGCGCCGTCCGCGGAGCTGGCGGGGTCGAGCCGCGACGCGCTCTACGCCCGGGCGCGGGACCTGGAGATCCCCGGCCGGTCGGACATGACCCGCGACGAGCTCGCCGTCGCGATCACCCGCCGCACCGGGGCGGAGGGCTAGCCGAGGCGGACGATGACGCCCTCGTCGGGGGCGATGCCGAGGGCGCGCACGTCGACGTCGTCCTCGACGCGGTCGGGGTCGGTGGAGAGCTCGAGCCGCGGGACGCCGGCGCCCGGCAGGTCGAGGTCGAGGCGCACCGCCTCGCGGGACATGTTGATCGCGATGAGCAGCCGCTCCCCCGGCGCCTCGCGCACCCACGCCAGCACCCCCGGTCCCGCGTCGAGGAGGGCCTGGGCGCCGTCGGGCGACAACGCCGGGGCCGAGCGCCGCAGGGCGATCAGCCGCCGCCACAACGACAGGTCGGACCGTGGATCGACCCGTTGCGCGGCGACGGCGAGGCGCTCGGCGTCCCCGACGATCGGCAGCCACGGCTCGCCGGTGGTGAACCCGGCGCCGGGCCCCGCCACCGACGGGCGCTCCCACGGGATCGGCGCCCGCTCGGGGTCCCGGCCGTCGAGGTCCACGATCCGGTCCGCGGGGACGTGCGCGTCGGGCAGGCCGAGCTCCTGCCCCTGGAACAGGAACGCGGTCCCGCGCAGGCCGAGCAGCAGCAACGCCGCCGCGCGGGCCCGCGCCGGCCCGTGTCCCCCGTCGTCCCACCGGGTCGCGACGCGCGGGTGGTCGTGGTTCTCGAGGCACCACGTCGGCCACGCGGCGCCCGTCGCCAGGCGCGTGAACTCGTCGATGACGTCGTGGAAGCGGGCGGCGTCCCAGGGGCAGCGCAGGAACACGAAGTCGTGCGCCAGGTGCAGCTCGTCGCCCGAGGTGAGGAACGTGACGAGGCGGCGCTGGTCGAGGACGTAGACCTCGCCCACCGCCATGCGGTCGTCGTACCCGTCGAGCAGGGCGCGGACGCGGCGCATGATCGCGTGCCCCGCCGGCCAGTCCTGGTCGCGCGGCCACTCCCCGGCGCCGGCGGGTGCGTCGGGTTCCTTGCCGAGGTCCTGGACGACGTCGATGCGGAACCCGTCGACGCCGCGGTCGAGCCAGAACCGCAGGGTGTCGAGCATCGCGTCGGCGACGGCGGGGTTCGCCCAGTTCAGGTCGGGTTGCTCCACCGCGAACGAGTGCAGGTACCACTGCCCCGTCGCCGGGTCGTGGGTCCACGCCGGGCCGCCGAACGTCGACTCCCAGTCGTTCGGCGGCAGGCCGCCGGGGCGCCCGTCGCGCCACACGTACCAGTCGCGGTGCGGGTCGTCCCGGGAGGACCGCGACGCGACGAACCACGGGTGGGCGTCGGAGGAGTGGTTCGGGACCCAGTCGATGATCACCCGGATGCCGAGGGCGTGGGCCTCCCCGACGAGGGTGTCGAAGGTCGCCATGTCCCCGAAGACGGGGTCGACGCCCGTGTAGTCGGCGACGTCGTAGCCGAAGTCCACCATCGGCGACGGGTAGAACGGCGACAGCCAGAGGGCGTCGACGCCGAGCCGCGCGAGGTGGCCGAGGCGGCGGACGACCCCGTCGAGGTCGCCGACGCCGTCGCCGTCGGCGTCGGCGAAGCTGCGCGGGTACACCTGGTACACGACCGCGCTCTTCCACCAAGGTGTCGTCATCGCGGCCACAGGTACCCCGCGGGGCGGGGGGCGACGCGCCGGCGGGTCAGGTGCCCGGCGGGCAGGCGAGGTCGGGCTTCTCGCCCGACAGGAACGACCAGTCGCCGAGCTCGGTGAGCGTGGCGCAGATGACGGGGACGGCGGCGGCGGCGCTGCCCGCCTGGGCGGAGCGGCGTGCCGCGACGAGGGCGGCGGCCCGCGCCTCGCGGGCGCTCTGGGCCTGCGCGGCGGCGCCGGCGGCGGCCTCCGCGCGGACCGCCCGGACGTCGGACCCCGTGGCGAGCCCCACCGCGCCCGGCCACGCGAGGATCAGCAGGTTCAGGGCGAGCGACACCGCGAGGAGCACCCCGCCGCCGATCATCCACCAGCGCCGGTGGCGCTCG
The DNA here is from genome assembly GCF_018141545.1 of Miltoncostaea oceani. Lineage (GTDB taxonomy): Bacteria > Actinomycetota > Thermoleophilia > Miltoncostaeales > Miltoncostaeaceae > Miltoncostaea > Miltoncostaea oceani. The sequence goes on from NZ_CP064356.1 coordinate 3,349,943, forward strand.
CGCGCCTCCGCCCGCAGCTCGGCCTCGATCTGCATCCGCAGGGCGTCCGTGGTACCGCCCGGAGCGACCATCGCGTCCCTCATGGCGTCCCTGTTCGCCGTCCCGCGCCGGATCCCTGGCGTGGGATCGGGCCGCGCGGGTAGGGTCTCCAGGCTGGCCCCCGGGCCGCAGGACCGGCTTTCCCGAGCACCCGACCCGCGGAGGATCCACCGGTGGCGCCCATGAGCACCCCGGAGAACGGCGCGACGGCGACCCCGAGACCGGCGATCCGGCTGGAGGGGATCACGAAGCGGTTCCCGGGATCCGCACGCCCCGCCGTCGACCACCTCGACCTCGAGATCCCCCGCGGATCGATCGTCGCGTTGATCGGCCCGTCGGGGTGCGGCAAGACGACGACGCTGCGGATGATCAACCGCCTGATCGAGCCGACGTCGGGCCGGATCGAGATCGAGGGCGAGGACGTGACGGGCACGCCCGTCACGCGCCTGCGGCGCGGGATCGGCTACGTCATCCAGCAGGTCGGGTTGTTCCCGCACCGCACGATCGCCCAGAACATCGCGACCGTCCCCCACTCCCTCGGGTGGGACAAGGAGCGCATCCGCGCCCGCATCGACGAGCTCGTGACGCTCGTCGGGCTCGACCCCGAGATGCTGTCGCGGTACCCCGACGAGCTGTCGGGCGGCCAGCAGCAGCGCGTCGGCGTCGCCCGCGCCCTCGCCGCCGACCCGCCGGTGCTGTTGATGGACGAGCCCTTCGGCGCCGTCGACCCGATCGTGCGGGGACGGCTGCAGGACGAGCTGCTCGGCCTGCAGGCCCGTGTGCAGAAGACGATCGTGATCGTCACCCACGACATCGACGAGGCCATCAAGCTCGCCGACCGGATCGCCCTCCTGAACGTCGGCGGCATCATCGAGCAGTACGCCCCGCCCGACGAGATCCTCGCGGCGCCGGCGTCGGAGTTCGTCGAGCGCTTCGTGGGCGACGACCGCAGCTCGAAGCGCCTGACGCTCGCGCACGTCGCCGACCTGCCCTTCAACAAGGGTCCCGTGATCGACGTCGACGCGTCCGCCGACGACGCCCGCGAGGCCATGGCGACGCACCGCACCGACTGGATCGGCCTCGTCGACGACGGGACGTTCCTCGGGTGGGTCGACGGCCGCGGCCTCGACGGCGGGGGCGGCGTGCGGGACCTGCCGCGGGAGCGGCCCGCGGCGCAGGTGACGCCGGACAGCACGCTGCGCGAGGCGATGGAGATCATCATGACCTCCAGCACCTCGGTGGCGGTGATCGACGACGACGGTGGCTTCGGCGGCGTGGTGACCCTGGAGGGCATCCGCGCCTGCCTGGCGGAGGGAGTCCCGGAGCAGGTCGCGTGATCCTCCCGCTGCAGGCGGGCTCGAGCGAGCCCCTCGTCCGCTGGAACTACATCCGCGACCAGTGGGACGACATCCAGGCGGCGCTGATCGACCACATCCAGCTCACCGTCATCTCGGTGCTGCTCGGCCTGGTCCTGTCCGCCGGCCTCGCCGCCCTCGCGTTGCGCTACCGCTGGACCGCCGGTCCGATCACGACCATCTCGGCCGTGATCTACACCATCCCGAGCGTCGCGCTGTTCGGGATCCTGGTGCCCTACACCGGCCTGTCGAAGACGCCCGCCGTCATCGCCCTCACCGGCTACACGTTCCTGATCCTCATCACGGCCATCATGTCCGGGTTCCGGTCGGTGCCGCGCCCGGTGCGCGAGGCCGCCGACGGCATGGGCCTCTCGCCGCGCACGCGCGTGCTGACGGTCGAGCTGCCCCTGGCGCTGCCGTACATCATCACCGGGATCCGGGTGGCGACCGTGACGACCGTCGGCCTGGTCACGATCGCGTCGATCATCGGTCAGGGCGGGCTGGGCGACCTGATCCTCGACGGGCTGCGCCGCACCTACTGGACCCCGATGATCGTCGGCGCGGTCCTGTCGGTGGTGCTGGCGCTGGTGCTCGACCTCGGCATCTGGCTGCTCGGCCGGGCGGTGACGCCGTGGACCCGGCGGGGGCGGGCGGCGTGAACCTCATCGCCCCCCTCCAGGGGGTCTCCGTGCCGCGGAACATCGGGCTCTGGGAGTGGTTCTCCAACGGGGAGACCTGGACCGGCGAGGGCGGCATCCTGAGCTCGGTGGTGGAGACGCTGACCCTCTGCGCCGTCGTGCTCGCCGTGTCGATCGCCATCGCCGTGCCGCTCGCCGCGGTGCTCGCCCACCACCGCCGCGCCGAGCTCGGGGCCACCTGGATCCTCAACATCGGCCGCGCGATCCCGACGTTCGCGATCGCCGGCCTCCTCGTCCCGATCTCCCTGACGCAGGGCTACGGGTTCGAGCCGTGGCCGATCGGGATCGCGCTGACGATGCTCGCGCTGCCCCCGATCTTCCTCACCACGTACACGGCGGTGCGGCAGACCGACCCCGGTGCGGTGGACGCCGCGCGTGCGATGGGATTCACAGAACGCGACGTACTGGTCCGCGTAGAGTTGGCGCTCGGCGTGGGGCTGATCCTGGGTGGCATCCGCGTGGCCGCCGTCCAGGTGGTCGCCACGGAGCCGATCCGGGCGTTCCTCGGAGGTGAGGGCCTCGGCCGGTACGTGCGGGACGGGCTGGGACAGAACAACGACAGTCTCCTCATCGGAGGGGCGATCCTCGTGGCGGGGCTGGCGACGCTCACCGGTCTGGCGTTCGGAGCGCTCGAGCGCGTCGCCCTCCCGCGGGGGTTCCGCCGGCTGAGGCAGGTGCAGGTGCAGAACACTCGAACGGGGGTAGCTCGATGAGACGAAGGACCGTGCTCGCGATGATCGCCATGGTGGCGGCCGTCGCGATGTTCGCGGCCGCCTGTGGGGACGACGACGACGGCGGCGACGCCGCGTCGACGACGCCCGACGGGCCCACGATCACGCTCCGTGGACAGGACTTCAGCGAGTCGGTGACGATCGCCGAGGTGTACGGCCAGTACCTGGAGGCCAAGGGCTACGACGTGGAGATCCTCACGCCGGCCGGCTTCCGCACCGAGGCCATCGACGGCCTGCGCAACGGCGACCTGAACCTGATCATCGACTACATCGGCGGCTCCCAGACGGAGCTGGCGCCGGACGAGGACACCTCGGCCGACCCGGCGGAGGTCGCCGCGGTCATCACGCCGCTGTTCGCCGACATCGGCGCGACGGTGCTCGACTACTCGCCCGCCGTCGACGGCGACGCGTTCGTGGTGCGCGGTGACACCGAGGGCACGACCATCTCGGACGTCGCCGACGCCGGCCTGAAGTTCGGCGCCTCGTCGCAGTGCTTCGAGCGCCCGCAGTGCTTCATCGGCCTCACCGACCCGGACGTCTACGGCATCGAGTTCTCCGGCCGCACCACGCTGGAGTTCGGCCCGCTGCTCGGCGAGGCGCTGAAGGCCAAGGAGGTGGACGCGGTCATCTGGAACACGACCGCCCCGCAGATCGGGACCGAGGGCTTCAAGGTCCTCGAGGACGACAAGGGCCTCTTCCCGGCCCAGAACATCGCCCCGATCATCTCGACCGAGGTGCTCGACGCCTACGGCGAGCAGCTCTCGACCGACCTGAACGACCTGAGCGCGCAGATCACGACGGACGACCTGCTCGCCTGGAACACCGAGACGGACATCAACAAGGTGGAGTCCGACGAGGTGGCGAGCGACTGGCTGACGGAGAAGGGCCTCAAGTAGAGCGCCCGCGGCGGCGCCCGGGTCCCCGCGAGGGGGCCCGGGCCCGGCGCCCGGTCCCGTCCGCTCCGCCCGGCCGGGACGGTCAGCTCCTGCGGCGGCGCCTCTGCACGAGGCGGTCGGCCAGCGCCCCGAGCAGCGCCGACCCGATGATCACGTAGATCAGCCGGGACTCGCGCTCGAAGAGGATCCAGTCGACCTCGACCCGTCCGCGGTTGAAGAGGGCGAACAGCAGGACCACGAGCCCGATGACGGCGGCGGCCACGAGGCGGCCGACGTCGCGCTGCCCGGGCTCGCGCGACGCGGGTGTCCGATCGGCCATGGTGCCCCCTCGACGGTCGGTGACGGATCGCCCCGATGATAGGAGCGCGACCGGCGGGTTCCCGGCGTCGCCCGTCCGCGGGGTCCTTACGCCGGGGTCGGGACGCCCTCGGCGCGGGCGGCGACGGCGCCGCCGGCGACGGGGACCCGGGCGGCCCGCCGCCCGAGCCGCAGCGACATCACGAGAGCGAGGCCCATGAGGGCGAGCATCGGGAGCAGGGCGCTCGGGATGCCGTCGCCCCACCCGGTGTCGAGCAGGCGCCCGGCGATGAGCTGGGTGGCGACGGCCATGGTGAAGCCGCCGGTGTTGGCGAGGCCGGTGGCGCTGCCGCCGACGGCGGCGGGGTTGCCCTCGCGCGCCAGGTCGAACGCGAGCATCGACGCCGCCCCGCTGACCCCCGTCGCGACGAGCGTCGCCAGGATCAGCGCCGCCGGTGGGCCACCCGCCGGCCACAGCAGCGTCGCCGTCCACAGGGCGAGCGTCCCGCCGGCGACGGCGGTGAGCAGGGGACGCCGCAGGCCGCGCGCGCGGCCGACGGCCCACCCGAGGGCGGGGGCGCTCAGGCCGAACGACGCGACGCAGACCGCGAGCCAGATCCGCGCCGTCCCCGGCGCGACGTCCTGGCTGGTGACGAGGTACGGGTAGCCCCACAGCGCCGTGATGGCGACGAACGGCCCCATCAGGCCGAAGTGGGTCCAGAACGCGAGGCGCGTCGCCGGTCGCGCCCAGGCGGCGCGGAGGGTCGCGAGGACGGCGTCGTGCGCCGGCGGGGTCGCGGCGGCGGCGCCCGGCCGGTCGCGGACCCACCGCAGGCACGCGAGCGCGAAGAGGGCGGTGAGGACGCCGGTGCCGGCGAACGTGGCCGTCCACCCGGCTCCCTCGAGCGACAGCCCGAGGGGGACGGTGGTGCCGATCTGCCCGATCGCGCCGGCCATGCCGGTGAGGCTCGCGAGCAGGGCGTACCGGTGGGCGGGGAACCAGCTCTGCGCGATCCGCAGGACCGAGAGGAACATGAACGCGTCACCGACGCCGACGAGCGCCCGGCCGCCGAGCGCGAGGGGGGCGGACGTCGCGAGCCCGAAGGCGATCTCCCCGGCGCCCATCAGGACGAGGCCGATCGCCAGGGCGCGACGCGGGCCGATCCGGTCGGCGGCGAGGCCGGCGGGGATCGTCATCGCCAGGTACAGGCCGAGCTGCAGCGCCGAGAGGGTCGCGATGGTGCCGGGTCCGAGGTCGAACCGCTCCTGCGCGTCGAGGGACGCCACGCCGAGGCTCATCCGGTGGAAGAGCGCCACCAGGTAGAAGCCCGCCGCCAGCCCCCAGACCGTCCATGCGCTGCGCGCCATCCCCGCCCCCTCACGCGTACCTCTTAGATGCATGTTGTGTTTCTAGCAGTCGGCAAGGAGGATCGCCAGCGTGAGCGGCGGGCCATGCGGTATGGATACGACATGGCGACCGATGCCCCGCGTCCCGCGAAGGACCGCGTCTACGACTTCGTGAAGGAGCGGATCCTCGACGGCGCCTACCCCGGCGGCGAGCTGCTGTCCGAGGGCGAGGTGGCGGAGGCCCTGGCGGTGTCGCGCACCCCGGTCCGCGAGGCGTTCCTGCTGCTTGAGGCCGAGGGCCTGATGCGCCTCTATCCGAAGCGCGGCGCCCTGATCGTGCCCGTCTCCCCCGACGAGGTGCGGGAGGTGATGGAGACGCGCCAGATGGTGGAGGCCCACGCCGCCGAGCGGATGGCGGGGCTCGGCGACGACGCGGCGCCCCTCCGCGTCCGCCTGGCCGAGCTGCTCGACCACCAGGAGGCGCTGCTCGACGCCGGCGACCTGGCCGGCTTCGTCGAGGCCGACCGCGACTTCCACCACGCCATCGTCGCCGCGTCCGGCAACACGATCCTCACCCGCCTGCACGACTCGCTGCGCGATCGGCAGCGGCGCATGGTGGGGGCGACGGTGCGCCGCGACCCGGAGGTGACGCGCCGCTTCCTCTCGGAGCACCGCGGCATCGCCGACGCGATCTCCGCCGGCGACGGCGCCGCGGCCCGCGCCCGCGTGACGGCCCACCTGGAGTCGTCGCGCCGTGGCATCGAGGGGGCGGCGTTCACGGGCTCGTGACAGGGCGGCGGACCCCCTGGCCGGAGGGCCCCTCCCGCCCCTAGAGTCGCGCGGATGCTCCGCCGCCTCGCCACGTTCTCGTCCGAGCGCATCGGCAAGTTCGTCGTCCTCGGCGTGTGGATCGCGATCCTGTTCGCCCTCGCGCCGTCGGCGTCGCAGTTCGAGTCGGCCCAGAAGAACGAGGCGTCGAGCTTCCTGCCGGGCGACGCCGAGTCGACGCAGGTGCTCGACGCGCTCGAGGAGTTCGGCTCGGCGGACGTGGCAGACGCGGTGATCGTCTTCGCGCGCGACGGCGGACTGACGGACGCCGACCGGGCCGCCATCGAGGACGTGCGCGGGAGCCTCGCCGCCGACCCGCCGGTCGCGACGGGTCCTCCGGCGCCGACGGTCTTCTCCGACGACGGGGCCGCCGCGATCCTGATCGCCCCCATCACCGTCGCCGACGGCGAGTCGGATGTGCTGCTCGACGCCGTCGGCGACATCCGCGAGCGCACCTCGGACGTGCCGGAGGGCCTCGAGACGGCCGTGACCGGCGGCGCCGGGTTCTCGGCCGACGCGATCGAGGTGTTCGAGGGCATCAACTCGACCCTCCTGTTCGCCACCGCCGGCCTGGTCTTCATCCTGCTGGTGCTGATCTACCGCAGCCCGATCTTCTGGATCCTGCCGCTGCTGGCGGTGGCGTTCGCCGAGCTGACGGTCCGCGGCATCGGCTACGTGCTGGCGAGCAACGGCGTGGTCGTGAACGGCCAGACCGCCGGCATCCTGCTGGTGCTGGTGTTCGGCGCGGGCACCGACTACGCGCTGCTGCTGGTCGCGCGGTACCGGGAGGAGCTCCGCCGCCACGAGGACAAGCACGAGGCGATGCAGCTGGCGCTGCGGCGCGCGGGGCCCGCGATCCTCGCCTCGGGCGTGACCAACATCTGCGCCCTGCTGGTGCTCGCCCTCGCCGAGGTCAACGGCACCGCCGGGCTCGGCCCCGTCGGCGCGATGGGCGTCGCGGTGGCGATGGTCGCGATGCTGACGGTGCTGCCCGCGCTGCTGGTGATCGCGGGTCGGCGGGCGTTCTGGCCCTTCATCCCGCGGTTCACGGAGGGCGAGCCGGACGTGCCGGAGGAGCGCGGCGTGTGGCGCCGCCTGGGCGATCGCATCGCGCTCCGTCCGCGACCGATCTGGATCGGCACGCTCGCGGGCCTGCTGGTGCTCTCCCTCGGCATCTTCGCCTTCGACAGCGGGCTGACCCAGGAGGACGACTTCCGCAGCGACGTCGAGTCGGTCCAGGGGCAGGAGCTCCTCGCCCAGTCGTTCCCGGCGGGGGCGTCGGCGCCCACCGACGTGATCGTCCCGGACGCCACGCGGGCCCCGGCCGTGACCGAGGCGCTCGCGGCGCTCCCCGAGGTCGACTCGGTCCGTCCGGTGGAGGAGGGGCCGCCCGGCGCGCGGCTGGCGGTGACGCTCGGACCCGACCCCTACTCGACCGAGGCCCTCGACCTCGTGCCGGACCTGCGCGCCACGGCGAAGGCCGCGGGCGGCGAGGAGACGCTCGTCGGCGGCCCGACGGCCACCAAGTACGACCTCGACCAGGCCGCGATCCGCGACCTCAAGGTGCTCCCGCCGATCGTCCTGCTGGTCATCCTGGTGATCATCGGGTTGCTGCTGCGCGCGGTCGTGGCGCCGCTGCTGCTGGTGGGGACGGTGATCGTGTCGTTCCTCGCAGCCCTCGGGGCGAGCGTGCTCGTGTTCGAGTACGTCTTCGGCTTCCCCGGAGAGGACCCGTCACTGCCGCTGTTCGGGTTCATCTTCCTGGTGGCGCTCGGCGTGGACTACAACATCTTCCTGATGGCCCGGGTGCGCGAGGAGACCGAGCGGTACGGCACCCGGGAGGGCATGATCCGCGGCCTCGCCGTGACGGGCGCGGTGATCACGTCGGCGGGCATCGTCCTGGCCGGCACGTTCTCGGTGCTGGCGGTGCTGCCCCTGGTGACGCTCACCGAGATCGGCTTCCTCGTCGCGTTCGGCGTCCTGCTCGACACGTTCATCGTCCGGTCGATCCTGCTGCCGGCGACGGTGATGGGGCTCGACCGGCGCATCTGGTGGCCGTCGAAGCTGTCGACGGCCGACCCCACCGCCCCGCCACCGCCCGAGGTCAGTCCTCCAGCGTGACGTGCCCCGGCTGGGCGGCGACGCGCCCCAGCCACGCGCGGACGGCGGGGTAGGGCGCGAGGTCGATGCCGGCCTGGCCGGCGACGTGGGTGTAGGCGTAGAGGGAGATGTCGGCGACGCTGAAGCGGTCGCCGACGAGGTAGTCGCGGCCGGTGAGGTGCGCCTCCATCGCGTGGAGCGCGCGGCGGCCGCCCTCCTGCCGGGCGGCGAGGGCGTCGGGGTCGTGGGGCGGCGCCCCCGGGATGTGGAGCCAGAACCGGGCGACGGCGATGTTCGGCTCGTGGTCGTACTGCTCGAAGAACATCCACTGCAGCGCCTGCGCCCGCGCGAAGGGGTCGGCGGGGATCAGGTCGGGGTCGTGCAGCTCGGCGAGGTGCCAGACGATGGCGTTCGACTCGGCCAGGTGGCGGCCGTCGTCGAGGCGGAGCGTCGGCACCCGCAGCGCGGGGTTGGCGTCGCGGCCGAGGGTGCGTTCGCGGTCGCCGCGGTCGGTGACGCTCATCGTGACCCGCTCGTACGCGATCCCGCACCGGGCGAGGACGAGCCGGACCTTCCAGCAGTTCCCCGACGCCGGGTTGTCGTACAGCAGCACGGCTAGAAGAGGCGGATCACCGACCGGGAGAGGCGGAAGCCGTGTCCCGCGCGGTTGACGCAGGTGAGGCCGGTGCGGCGGGACGCGCAGACGATGGCGCCGTTGCCGAGCCGGATCTTCTGGCCGTACTGCAGGATCCGGATCCGCTCACCCGGCGATGGCAGCGCGGTGTCGCTCGCGCAGAGGCCCCGGCCCTTCCCCGCGGTCGGGGTGATGACGTAGGCGGTGCCCCAGTCGAACCGGCACGACCGTGGCTTCGGCGGCGGGGTGGCGGAGGTCTCGCGGATGTCGCAGCGCATCTCGGTGCGGTCGCCGATGCAGCCGATGTTGCGGCTCGGCGTGGCGAACCGGGTGAGGGCGACGGCGCTCGCGCTCCAGACCATGAGGCCGGCGGTGGCGAGGACCAGGGCGAGGACCAGTCGTCGGTTCATGCGCGCCATTCTGCCACCGGGGCGACCCGCACGGCACCCTCGTAGACTCGCCCGATGCCCACGCACACGCACCCCACACGACGGCTCGGCGCGAACGGCCCCGAGATCACCACGATCGGCTTCGGCGCCTGGGCGATCGGTGGTGGTGACTGGGCATTCGGTTGGGGGTCGCAGGACGACCGCGACTCCGTCGCCGCGATCCACCGGGCGTTGGAGGGCGGCGTGAACTGGATCGACACCGCCGCCGTCTACGGGCTCGGGCACTCCGAGGAGGTCGTCCGGAAGGCCCTCGAGGGCGTCGGCGAGCGGCCCCTGGTGTTCACGAAGTGCGGGATGGTGTGGCAGGACCAGGCCGACGGCGTCCCCCGCCCGAACCTGAGACCCGACGAGATCCGCCGCGAGTGCGACGACTCCCTCCGCCGCCTCGGCGTCGACCAGATCGACCTGTACCAGTTCCACTGGCCCGACAACAACACGGGCACGCCGGTCGAGGAGAGCTGGGGCGTCATGGCCGACCTCGTCCAGGCGGGCAAGGTGCGGTGGGCGGGTGTCTCCAACTTCGACGTCGCCCTGCTGGAGAGGTGCGAGCCGATCCTCCACGTCGATTCGCTGCAGCCGATGTTCAACCCGGTGGAGCGGCGCGCGGCGGAGCTGCTGCCGTGGTGCCGGGAGCACGGAACCGGCGTGATCGCGTACAGCCCGATGATGTCCGGGCTGCTGACGGAGCGGTTCAGCCACGAGCGGATGGCGAACCTCGACGAGGACGACTGGCGCCACGGCATGCCGGACGTGTTCGCCGAGCCGGCCCTCAGCGCCAACCTGGCCCTGCGCGACGCGCTCCGGCCGATCGGCGAGCGCCACGGCGTCAGCACGGGTGAGGTCGCGATCGCGTGGGTGCTCGCCCACGACGGCGTGACCGGCGCGATCGTGGGTGGGCGCAGCGCGGAGCAGGTGGAGGGGTGGCTGGGCGCGAGCGGCGTCACGCTCTCCGACGCCGACCTCGACGAGATCGACGCGGCGATCGCGGCGACGGGCGCGGGCCGGGGGCCGAGCCGCCCGTGAGCTCCGAGGTGTCCGCGCGTCCCGTTCCCCCGCCGGGCGGGCACCCCCTGAAGCGCCTGTGGCAGTACGCGGACGGCCACCGTGGCCGGGTCGTCTGGGCGACGTTCCTGACGATCCTCAACAAGGTCTTCGACGTCTTCCCGGAGATCCTGATCGGCGTCGCGATCGACGTGATCGTGAACGAGAACGACTCGTTCGTCGCCGACGTGACGGGGGTGGAGGGGCGCTGGGAGCAGCTCCTGATCCTCGCCCTGCTGAACGCGGCGGTGTGGATCGGCGAGTCGGCCTCCGAGTGGGGGTACCAGATCGCGTGGCGGAACCTGGCGCAGACGGTGGAGCACGAGGCGCGGATGGACACGTACGCGCACGTGCAGCGGCTGGAGCTCGGGTACTTCGAGGACCAGAGCACCGGCGGCCTGATGTCGGTCCTGAACGACGACGTGAACCAGCTGGAGCGGTTCCTCGACGTCGGCGCCACCGCGATCATCCAGGTGGTCGTGAACATCGTCCTGGTGGGGGCGATCTTCCTCGTCGCCAGCCCGACGCTGTTCCTGGTGGCGTTCGCGCCGATCCCGATCATCGTGTTCGGGTCCTTCCTGTACCAGCGGCTGCTGGAGCCGAAGTACCGGGAGGTGCGCACCAGGGTCGGCCACCTGAACGGCACGCTGTCGAACAACATCGGCGGCATCGCGACGATCAAGGCGTTCACGGCGGAGGATCGGGAGATCGCCCGGGTCGCCGGCGAGTCCGACGGCTACCGCCTGGCGAACGCCGACGCCATCCGCCTCTCCAGTGCCTTCGTCCCCCCTGATCCGGATGGCGATCCTCGCGGGCTTCACCCTGACCCTGCTCGTGGGCGGCAACGCCGTCCTCGAGGGTGACCTCGCCGTCGGCTTCTTCTCGGTCCTGGTCTTCATGACGCAGCGCCTGTTGTGGCCGCTCACCCGCCTGGGCGAGACCTTCGACCTCTACCAGCGGGCGATGGCCAGCACCCGCAGGATCCTCGACCTCCTGGCCGTGAAGCCGCAGATCGTGGAGGGCTCGGGCCTCCTCCCGAGGCCCGTCACCGGCGCCGTCCGCTTCGATGACGTCCGCTTCTCGTACAACGCCGGCCCCGAGGTGCTGCGCGGCCTGGACATCGACGTCCCCGCCGGCGAGACCCACGCCGTCGTCGGCCTGACCGGTGCGGGCAAGAGCACGATCGTGAAGCTCCTGCTGCGGCTCTACGAGCCGAGCAGCGGCCACGTCACGGTGGACGGGGTGGACGTCCGCGAGCTCACCTTCGGCGATCTGCGGGGCGCGATCGGCCTGGTGAGCCAGGACGTCTTCCTCTTCGACGGTACCGTCCGGGAGAACATCGCCTACGGCGACCCGGACGCCCCGGACGAGGCGATCGAGGAGGCCGCACGCCTGGCGGAGGCCCACGACTTCATCACGGCGCTACCGGAGGGCTACGACACCCTCGTCGGCGAACGCGGCCAGAAGCTCAGCGGAGGCCAGCGGCAACGGCTGAGCATCGCGAGGGCCATCGTGAGGAACCCGGCGATCCTCGTCCTGGACGAGGCGACGAGCTCAGTGGACAACGAGACGGAAGCGGCGATCCAGCGCAGCCTGGAGACGGTGTCGAGGAACCGGACCACCCTCGTCATCGCCCACCGCCTGAGCACGATCCGCCACGCCGACCGGATCCATGTCCTCGAAGCCGGTCAGGTCAAGGAAGCCGGGACCCACGACGAGCTGATCGGGGTCGGCGGCCTCTACGCGGCCCTGTGGAGGGTGCAGACGGGTGAGGGAGCCGGCATCAGCTCGTCGTGAGCGAGCACTGACAGGGGCGCCGTCAGCGATAGCCTTGCGATGATGAAGCCAGCGACCCACACCGTGAACGAGCTATTCGAACGCGATGTCCGGTACGTCGTCCCACTGTTTCAGCGGCCGTACGTATGGGACCGTGAGGATCAGTGGGAGCCTTTGTGGGAGGACATCTGCGTCCTCCTCGACCACCAGGCCGAGGCGGCGACCAGCCCCGTGCCATCGCACTTCCTCGGAGCGATCGTCCTTGAGCAGGACGACGTGTTCGTGCCGGGCGCGATCCCGGTCTTCACCGTCATCGACGGCCAGCAGCGCCTTACCACGCTTCAGCTCCTCCTTGCCGCCGCAGCAGCGGCTCTGCGCGAGGCTGGCGCCGAAGACGACGCGGAGCTGCTCGACGACTTGGTTCGCAACAACCCGAAGAAGGCCAAGGGGGACGAGCTCTTCAAGGTCTGGCCGACGAATGCCAACCGCGCAGCCTTCGCCGCGGTCATGGCGCCGAACGGGCCGGCCCCGGATCGGGAGGACGATCCCGATAACCGCATCGATGAGGCCTACGCGTACTTCCGGGAGCGCATCGCCGAATGGTTGAGTGCACAGGGCGATCTCGATGAGGGGGGCTCGTCCGGCGCGCGAGCCCTGCTCCTTCGGATCACTTTGGTGGATCTCCTGCGGCTCGTATCGATAACCCTCGAAGCGGGCGACAACGCCCAGGTGATCTTCGAGACCTTAAACGCCCGGGGCACTCCTCTTCTAGCCCTCGACCTGGTGAAGAACGCGGTCTTCCACGCGGCGGCCCGCCACGGCGAGGAGGTCGAGACCCTCTACGAGCAGCGCTGGCGACCCGAACTCGACGCCGACTATTGGCGCCAAGAGCGCGTCCAGGGGCGGCTGCGCCGGCCCCGTGGCGAGCTCTTTCTCATGCACTGGCTCGCGATGAAGCTCGAGCGGGTGATCCCCGCAACAGAACTCTTCGCTGTGTTCCGAAAGGACGTCCTGGGGGATGGCGCTGCGATCGCCGTCCGGTCCCTCATCGACGAGCTGTGCCGGGACGCACGAATCATGCGCGGCTTCGATGACTTCGCTCCAGCGAGTCCCGAGGGTCGATTCTTCGGTCGTCTAGAGCTGCTCGACACGAGCACCCTCATGCCCCTCGCGTTGCTCCTCTTTCGGCAGCGCGATATCGATCCGTCGCGACGCCGGCGTGCCCTCGCAGCGCTTGAGAGCTGGCTGGTCCGCCGTGGGCTCATGCGCCTCACCTCGCAGACGTACAACCGCGAGATCCCTCGGCTGCTCGCCAAGGTCGCCGCTGCACCTGAACGGGCTGACGAGGTCATCGTTGCGCACCTGCGAGCAGCGGCGGGACAGGCATCGCGGTGGCCGAGCGACGACGAACTCGTCGCCTTCTTGGTCTCGCAGAATCTCTACGGCTTGGTGGCTCAGAAGCGGCTCGTGATGGCGCTGAGCGCCGTCGAGGAGGCAATGCACGGCGACAAGACGGAGCTGCTCGGCGTCGGCGCCCTCTCGCTGGAGCATGTAATGCCGCAGAGCTGGCAGGCGCATTGGCCCCTTCCCCAGGGCGTTGATGAGACCGAGGCGATCGCGGCGCGCTCAGCGCGGATTCATCGACTTGGCAACCTCACCCTGACGAGCATGCCACTGAACGCGGCGCTCTCGAACAGCGCTTGGGAGCGCAAACAGCGCGAGCTGAACGCCCACACTCGGCTCTTCCTCAACGTCGATCTGGTCGATCGCTACGGAGGAGGCTTCGGGGAGGCCGAGATCGACGAGCGGTCGGTGTGGCTCGCCGACGCGATTCGGCGCACCTGGCCTGGCCCTGACGATCTGCTCTGGCTGACGGACAAGGAGCCAGTGCAGCCTGTCATCGCTCGACATGGCGCGCGGGTCCCGACGGATGGCATGGCCTTGGCCGAAGCGGACCTTCGCGCGGAGTCCGCGACAGACGCGCCAGCCGACTTCCTTGCCGCGCCACGTTCTTCCGCATCTGCCGTTTCCCCAGCGACGGCAGAGCGGATGGTCCGCCTGCACCACGAAGGGCCCCGGCTGCGAGGTCGAGCCCTCAGCGATGCCGTCGGCCTCCCATCTGGCTGGACGCCGTTCCTGGCAATGCTGTCAGCGGAGCCCCGCGTCTATCCCCACATCCGTCTGGAGCCGACCGGTCAAGACGTGGTAGCAGCACGAGAAGGGCGCTTGCCGGCGAGCCGACTGATCTCAGGCGAGGAGGCGACGCTCCGGTGGGAGCGAATCGCGGCCAGGGCGGGGATCACTGCCGCCCAGGCACGCGAACTTTACGACTCCGTTCGCGGGCCTGGCGCTGCGCGTCGCAACTACACGGGGCGGGGTCGCCGGTTTCCGACGATGGATTGACGTCAGAACCCAACCGGCCGGAAGTCGAAGTAATTCGAACAGCCCGGTCGCTCAGGCGCGCGGGTGCGCTGCCGAGTAGCGAATCCGGGCACGTCGCAGCGCCGTTTCGGCGGCCTCGAACTCTGCCTTCTCCATGTCGTGGTGCGAGGTCTCTCGCAGCTCGATCTCGGCAAGCCTAAACGAGATCTCCATGAGCTTCGGGGCGTAGGACAAGTCGGCCACGACCGTCAACGGCTCCAGGCGCACTTCGCAGACGTGAGGCCAGCGCTCCCCGGACCGCGCGTCCTTCTTCGGGTCACCGGTGATGCGAGCGACCGCGAAGATGGTCTTGGTTCCGCCGACGGCGTAGTAGACGAGCCAGTCCCCGATCCAGTATCTGTGACGGGAACCGGTGCTTCGGGAACCAGCACTCGTCGCGCTCGACCTTCAGATCCTCGAAGACGTCGCAGTGGGCCATGAGGGGATAGTCGCTCGCGCCGACGAGTTTGAGGTAGTAGGCCACCTCCGGCTAGCGCTTTCTCAGGACTGGCTTGGGCAAGGTATGCGCGCTCACTCCGGACATCGCTCGTCGTCATGGACTCCGACGTGTGCAAACTCGATGGTCCCATCAGCGAGGACCCACCAGTGGAGCCGGCGCGCCGACGGCGTCTCCCTTTGCAGGGCGCAGCGCCAGGCCTTCGCCCCATCCAAGCTCCGAACGCGCTGCGGGGCTCCCGCGCCCCTCGACACGCGCAGCTGATGAAGATCACGACCGGGGATCTCCTTCGCTCGTCCGGACGCCACCTGCGCACAGACCTCGATGACCTTCGGGCGGGCTATCCCCTCGAGGCGGTCGAGCGCCTGGAGAAACTCGGGATGCAGACGCATTGGCTGCAGTGGGAAGCGAGTCCGATCATCGACGAGCCACATCGCATGGACATCACGGATCTCGTCAAGGAAGGCAGCCGCGGGCTCCGCGCCGACTTCGGTGTCTATCTCCGCGAGGCCTGCGCCCCGTAGCCGCTCCTTCAGGCTGAGGACGTCCCATTCCAGGCGCTTGACCTCGGCGTCCCGTTGGGACAGCTCCGCCTCGAGTTCGACGAGGTCGACCAGCGCAGCCTCGCGATCGTTGGTAACCGCCCGCAGACTCCTCTCGAGGTCTTCGATAAGCGAGGCGTCAACGATCGACTCTGTCATTTGGCCCGCTGCGGCTTTCGCCCTCAACTCGCCCAGCTCCGCCAGGACCCTGTCCGACTCGCGGCGACGGAGCTCGATCCTCAATCTGTCGAGGCCGCCGAGCGGGCGATGGCCCGCGCGCGCCGCTGCGGTGACCGTCTCGACGATCTCCTCGACTGGCCGCTCACTCGAACCCGGGAGGAGGAGAGCGTGCTGGCGAGGTGTGTCGCCGGAACGGAAGCCCGGCCACCAGATGCGCACCGCCCCGTTGTAGACGCCCAGCCTCTCGGGTAGCAGTGCGCTGAGCGCCCAGGTCGTCTCTGGGGGAATGAGCCACACGTGCGCCATGCCCGCGAGGGCGCGCGCGAGTCGCTCCGCCGAAAGGAACGGTTCACCCGAAGGTCGGTGGCTTATCCCGATCACCGGCAAACGGCGATCCCGCGCGAACAGCAGCTGTGACGCGAAGTCGTCGACGCCCGACCGCGCCAGAGTGGACGGACTGCCAGAGAGGGGCGTCTCGCCGTCGAGGCATTCCAGCCCGCTGGCTTCGACAATCGCCCTGGTCACCCCGGGTGGCATCGGAGTGTCGGTCCTGAAGAGTCGGACGCGCTGGTCGCGTCGCTCTCGGCCGAGCGTGACCGATACGGCAGTGTCGGCGGCGTTCGGGTCCTCCAGGGCCTCTATTTCGACAACCCAGAGGACACTCGGGTCCTTCCCGTCGGCGTGCGCGAACTGCATCCGCCACGCCCACGCGTCGTCGCCGCCCAGATCGATCTTCTCGGCAACGATCTGCGCTCGTTTGCGGCCTACCTCCGACCAGTTGCCTCCATGAACGAGCTCCTCGGGAGAGATCTCGAGCTCCGCCCATTGCCCAGCGGCGCCCGCTATATCGACCAACGAGGCGGGGTTGTCCGTGCTGTGATCGCGAACGGAGAGGGTGACGGCGATGTCGATTGCCATTTCAGCCCCCCCGGCTCCCGCGTGCGGCGACCAGCGCCTCTCGCATCTCCGCCGCCGTCTGGAAGCGCTCATCGCGCTCGGGCGCGCACGCCTTCATCAGGAAGGCGGCGAGGTCAGACGGTAGATCGGTCCGAATGGTGCGCGGGTCGATCAGCGAGTGGCCGGCGGGCCGCCCGTTGGGATACGGGTGGGTGCCGTTGCAGAGCAGCTCGTAGAGCATCACGCCCACCGCGAAGAGGTCGGTCGAGACGTCCCATCGCGTGAGGTCGGCGTCGGGCGCCTGGTAGGGCGGCGTGCCCGACTGGGTGTGGACGGGGTCGCCCACCCGTGATGCGATGTTGAAGTCGAGGAGCTTGGCGCCGGTGCGCGTGAGGATGACGTTGAGGGGCTTGATGTCGCGGTGAACGAGCCCCTTGTCCTGCAGATCCATCCACTCGTCGTACTCGGCTTCGCTCAGCTCGCTTTCTCGGTTCTTGCGGTCGAGCTGCTCCAGGCGGACCGAGTCGGGATGGATTGCGACAAGGGCATCGAGCACATCGAGGGCGACGTCGATCGCCTCGCGATCGCGCAGGTGCTTCCCGCCTCCCGCGTAGTCGGCGAGCGACTCGCCTTCGATGTACTCGGTGATCAGATACCAGTCGCCGGTGTCGCTCCTTCCAGCCCAGAACACCTCGACGACGTTGGGGTGGCGGACCTTCCGCAGAGCCGCGATCTCGCGTCTCACCGCCTCGTAGCCGTATGCGTTGTCGAAGAGCTTGAGAGCCCGCTCTTCCATCTCGACATCGTCGAGCACACGGTAGACCTTGGAGAAGCCGCCTTCCCCAAGCACGCTGAGGATCTCGAACCTGCCGGCGATCTTGTCGCCGACCGAGTACCTGGTCGCTTTCGTTCCGCGCGACGACTCGACCTCAGCGGGGTCGGGTTCGGGAATGCGCTCACCACTCGTTGTTTGCCCTCGCTTGCCGCCGACGCTGTCGCGATCCCGGTGATGCTTGACCGACTCGTCGCAGTAGACGATCCGCTCCGGCGCATCGCCCACCCGGTAGCTCAGGTCGACGTTCCCGAACTCGCCCGCGCCGATGAAGGCCTGCTGCTCCTTCACCCGCCGCCGCATCTCGAGCGCCAGCTCAGCCGACCACGCGATCGCCTCGTCGGGGATCTCCTGCTCAGGATTCGGCCAGAGGAGCTTGAGGAGTCCGTTGACGGTGTTGTTCGCGGCCTTTCGATCGCGCCCGCTGAGTTGTCTTCCCCACTCCAGACGACCTTGCACGGCGTCGAGGCGCGACGTCCGTCGCATCTGGCTCCAACACTCGGCGAGGAAGTCGCTGACGAAACCGAAGTGGGTGCTGAAGTAGGACGGGTCGAGCTTTGGGACGTCCCATCCCGGCAGGTATGCATGGATGCGATCGTGGAAGGCGGTGTCGTCGCGCATCTCTTTCGGCATCGGCCCGAAGAGGTGGCCGCGCCGCAACTGCTCCGCGACGTCCACATCGAAGTTGCCGACCATGACGACCCCGCCGTCGGCGCGGATGCTCTCCTTGCCGCGGCTGAACTCGCCCGACTCCATGTAGCCCTTCAGGATGTTGACGCCCTCCTTCGTGTCGAAGGAGACGCCGGAGACCTCGTCGAAGCAGACGACGTCGTACTGGGCAACCAGACCTCGCCGGCCCGTCGCGTTGTTGACGAACATGTTGGCGATGGTCGCCTTGCCGCCCGACACGAGGTGGGCGTACGGCGAGACCTGCTGGAAGAGATGCGACTTGCCGGTCCCGCGAGGCCCCAGCTCAACCGCGTTGTAGTTCGGCACGACGAACGGGAGCATCCGGGCGATCAGCACGTCCTGCTCTCGCCGCGAGAAGCGGGAGGGCTCGAAGCCGACACTGCGAAGCAGGAGCCCGCGCCACCGCTCGAGCGTGAAGCGCTCGCGTCCCGCGATCAGTGTGTCGAGCGCATCGCGCGTCGACATCTGGATCGGCCGCACCGAGTCGACCCGGAATGGCTGGCCCCCCGAGTCGCGCCCGAGTGCGGCGATGTACTCGAGCGTCACCTCGGCGTAGAAGCCACCGGTGAGCATTCGATCGTGCTCGTTGACGAGGTCGTCGCCGATGTGGATGTCGCTGAGCTGCAGACTCGGCAGCTCGGCCTTGTAGGCGTCCGACTTGGCGTCGAGCCGCGCGCGGAGCAGGTCGATGATCTTGACCCGCCCCTTCTCGCGCGCCCGCGACTTGAAGAGCTCCTCCTCGCCGGGCCGCACAGTCCGTTCCTTCATCGACCGCTCGACGATGGCGAGGCCCTCGGCGATCTCGTCGGGATCCGTCGTCGCGCAGTAGCGACCGAGGAGGAACTCTCCGACGTACGTGGGGACCGGGTACTGGCCGCGGAACTGCTGCGCGAGGTCCTTTCGCACGAGGTAGCCCTCGAAGGCCTCCGCCGCCAGGCGATCGAGGTCGTCGAGCGCGCTCACCGGTTCCTCCCCACGACGACCTCGCGCTGCACCAGGATCTGGCCGTCCGGAGCTACGAGGACTAGGTACGCCTTCTCGCCCTCGAGGTCCTCATCCGGGACCACGAGCGACACCTTGCCGGCACCGAGGGTCTCTTTCGCCTCTTCGGCGATGCTCGTCCCGGGGTCGCCCGGCAGCGCGCGGAGATCGGCGAGGATCTGGCCCTGCGGTCCCGCGAACTCGATCCGGCAGAGCAAGCCGAGCCACTTGAGCGTCGTGATGGTGGGCGCCGCGTCCGCCGCCAGCGCCCCACCGCTCCTGACCAACAGGCGAGGCACTATGCACTCCTGCGGGCTGACGCCACCGTGCTCGTACTCCTTGCTGGCCTCGAAGCAGGTGACGCCGGGCGCGATCGCGATGCGAACATCCCGGTCCCAGTACCACGGCACGGTAGGGACATTGACCGAAGCGCCGTCCTTGAGACGTGCGCACCTCCCCTTCTTCTTCGTCGCCGTCGCGACGGGGACGTCCACCTTCTCCATTCCTCCCGGCAGGAGTATCCACCCGTGATCGGTGATGACCTCGACCTGCTGCCAGCCTGCGTCGAGTAGTTGCGCGACCCGCCGAGCGATCTTGGCGACTTCGTCGTCGACGTCATCGATCAACGGCGCGCCGGCTTCGTGGCCGAGATGGTCGATCTGCCCGGCCTCCGTCCAGCCTGCCCCCGACGGATCGCCGGTTTCGATGGCAGACATCCATTGCACGCCGCTCTCCCGCGCCAGCGATTCGAGTACAGCCTTCGACGCCTTGGCGCCGCTCGACGCCCGCGCCGCCCCGAGGTCCTCGCCTGCGGCCAATGACCCCGCGGGCACCGGGACGAGGGCTGCTTTTGCCGTCTCGGTGACGGTCGGGAGCGCGGCAAGGGACGTCGTCAGCTCGACGTCACGACCGCCGTCGGCGAGTTGCTCCACCAGGCGCTGGGCGATATCGAGTCGCAGACCATCGACGAACACGCTGACGGTGCCGGCTGCCGTGGAGGCCTGCGCCCCCAACCGGTAGCTGTCGGAGTCCGCCATCGGACCGACGATCGTCTGCAGGGCTCTCGCGCCGGCGTCGAGCCACCAGCGGTAGATGGCGCTGACGGCAGCCGCGACGGCGGCGCGATCGGGCCCCGACTCGACGAGGCCAAGGGCGCGCAGGGCTGCGTCATCGGCACGCCAGCCGCGCTCCACATAGTCGGCAACCAAGGAGTCGAGGGTGGTTTCGGCCAGCGGCCGAGCAGTGACCTCCGCCAGAGCGACGAGCTGCTCCAGCGCGAAGGCGAGCGGCGCCTCGTCCAGTTCAGCCCAGACGGTCCGGCGGCGCCACGAATGCTCGGCGTCGAGGCGTTCGGCCTCCTTGCGTGCCCCCTCGGGGGTCAACGACGCAAAGTCGAGCAAGAGGTTCCGGAGCTGCGCTTCCCCGACCTCGTTGTCCTGCGGCCAGACCTCCGACCGGTCCACGGGCCCGAGTTCCAGCTGCTCCTCGGGGCGCGCCCTTCGCAGTTGGCCCGGGATGCCTGGGTATCGTTCAGGCGCGTCGGCGAACGCCTGCCAGACGGCAGCCCACTTCCCCTGGCGAGCTGCGAGCTTCCGCGCCCCGGTGATCTCGCCATCCACCCTCGGGTCGAAGCCGAAGTCGGTCTTGCTCTGCTGAACGAACGCTATCCAGCGGTTGTCGTCGAACTCGTCGCGCGTGCGTGTGGGGTCGTCGAGCCACGCCAGGAGGCTCCGGATCGGGTCCGGATTGACCAGCTCCCGAAAGAAGTCCGCGTCGAGGAGCGCGAACTTCTCCAACCTTTCCATGTCTCGGTCCAGCAACGGTCGAAGCGCCGCAAGAAGCGCCCTCTCCGACTCGCTGTCCTCCGCGATTGGCAGACCGAGGCCACGGTCGTGATTCGCGAGCAGACCGCGAGCCGACCAGTCGCGAGTATTCGGATGGGAGAACCACTGGCTGCGGTACTGCAGCTCAGCGATCGGGGCGAGCTCGGCGGGGCACTCGTCGATGGCTCGCAGAGCACTGCGCGCGACCCCTGGGAGATAGACGACCGGAACCTCCTCCGCGTGCAGTCCGACCTCGAGGGTGCGAGCCACCGCGCAGCGCACCCAGTACGCCGGCCCGCGCGGCGGTGCCTCGTTCCCGTCCGGCGAGTACTCGCCCAGAGCCACGATCGGAAGACGTTCGGCCAGAAGGTCGATGACCGGCTCCCACTGCCGGGCCTCGTCCGGCCAGAGCAGGGCAACGGGCGCGACGCGTACGTTCTTGTCGTAGTCGAGGGCCGAGCGGATCCTCATCTCGAGGCGGTCGAGCACGGTCTCGCTCACAACGTCCCCACCCGGTGTCGGGCCTCGCGCTTGTCCGCCAAGCTCAAGTGCAGGTCGTTGTGGCGCTCCGAGCCATCGGGGTTCTTGCCGCGGTCCTTGCCCCACTTGACGTTGAAGGGGGCGCGCAGCACGCCGGCCGTCACGAACGGCCGAACGTTGAGGCGCACACCGTCGTTGAGGTCAGGCTCCCACCCGACCGGCTGCTCATGGAGGTCCTTCCAGCGCACGTAGATGTCGTAGGGATCCTCGCCTTCGAGGATCAGCTCGAGGCGACGTTGCAGGCCCTGAGCGGCGGCCAGGCGCTCGTCCGCGCCGGCAACTTCCTCCCGCACCTCGGCGCGCACCCGCTCCATCCAATCCTGACCCAAGTAGGTGTAGGTGAGGCGCTCGAGCATCCGCCGGTCGAGACGGTGGTAGTTCACCAGCGCCGAGAAGCCGTCCGGTCGGCCATCCCAGATGTGCCAGACAAAGGGACGACTGCCGAACAAGGCGCAGTGCTGCTTGAAGAACTCATCGCGAAGCCAATCGACAAGGCTCTTCTTCTTGGAGCCGGCCTGCTCCAACAGCTCACGCGCCTTCGCCGCCGACCAATCCTCGCCGAAGGCCGCCCCCAAAAGCTGCTGGAGACGGTCCGCCGCCGGCGCCTCACCGGCCACCGCCGGCAGACAGACGATCCCGTCGCTATCGGCGAGGGGATCGAGGTCGTCGGATTCCGGCTGCTCAGGCCAGCGATACCCGACCAAGCGGCCGACCCCGACCTGCAGCGGCGAAGTCGAGACCTCCGGGCGCCCCTGGAAGAGCCACTGGGTGGGGTCGTCGGAGAAAGGCTCAGGTAGAGGACCCGCCTCCTCAGCGACCTTGCGCCAATGGTCAACGTCGAAGGGCACCTTCGCCAGAGTATTCGCCGTAACGCCGATCTTATGGTCAATCTCCCGCACTCGAGCCGAGTACTCCCTAGATGAGCAGAAGTGCCATATGGCCGGAACGATCGCGGAGTCCCGAGGGACAATGACCGCGATGACGTTTTCGAAGAGTTGCCCCTCGTATAGCGTCACCGGAAGGTCGCCGGTGTATCGGACGGCGACGCCGGACCGGTTCCAGGCGCCCCGGCCGGCGATCGTCGCCCCCGCCAGGGCTGCTTTCGACAAGGCTCCAGTGCCCAACTCCCATCGCAGGACATGTTCGCGTCCTCGGTACGCGCCCGTGCGGTCGGGCGGCCCCTGCTGAGGTACCCAGGAGCCATTTGGCACAAGAATCTCCCAGAAGAAGGCGCGGAACCGGGGTGAGTCGCCCGTGGTGATGCCGCCGAGGGCGTCCGCGTGCTCGGACAGCAGCGATCCGCCTCCCGAAAAGGTGAGCAGCATTCGCGCATCTGGGTTGTTAAGTATGTCGCCCACGGAGCACTCCAGCTGCTCGATGATCCTCAGCCCGACGGCCTTTTCGGCTGGCGAATGTAGTGAACTGACGTCGTAACCCCGAACCCGACCAGCAAGGGTGGTTTTGGCCTCTTGGACGACGGCGAGGCCAACGTTAACCACCTCACCGCCTACCCCCTCAAAAGCTCGTGCGCCAAGGTGAGTGCAGTTGAGAAGTGAGTGACTGCGTAGGAGTTCTTCGCGGAATTCGCGGTAGCGTCCGAGCAGAAACCAAGATCGGGGACAGACAACGACATGGACGCCGTTCTTGGTCAACAGACTAAGGCTTCGGTCAATAAAGGCTGTCGCTAGGTCTTCGCGCGCAGTCCAGTGGTTGTTCTCAATGAAGCGGCGAAGGGACGTTGCTTGGCGGGCCTTCTGCAGGTACGGCACGTTCGTAGCGACCAGCGTATAGCGGCGCGCCAAGTACACAGCAGCCCTGGCCAATGCGGTCGCGTCTCCACCTATCACTGCAGTGCCAGGATCAAGCTCCTCCTGGCTTGCCGCGGTCGCCAATAGCTGAGGCACCACATCCCATTGCACGTCATAGAACGAGTCTTGGTGAGCGTCCGTGCAGATGGTTCGCTGTGGATCGATCAGGCTCCCGAGCGTGTCGGCATCGCGAAAAAGTCCATGGAGGCGTACGAGAGCGTCTTCCAGCCGCTGGTCCCCTTCGGCCAGAGCTTTCCACTCCTCCACGGGCGCTTTGACGGGGATCCCCGAGCAGGCGATGTTCGGGACCGGCAGCTGGCGCCAGCCGCCGCCGTCCTTCCAGGCCTTGAGGGCGACGGCGAACATGGCGATCTCGACACACCGCGGGTCGATCTCGAGGCCGAACAGGTTGTCGCGAAGGACCGCGTCCTGGGCCTCGACCGGGTCGAGGCCCTCCTCCTCGACGCGCATCTGCCAGAGCATCGAAAAGGCCTCGACCAGGAAGTGCCCTGAGCCACAGCACGGGTCCATCACCGTGACCTCGGCGACCCGTTTGGGCCAGCCGTCGAACGAGCCGGCCGCCGGAGCGCCATCGTCGTCGAAACGCAGATACTCGAAGCCGGCGATTAAGGGACTGTCGGGGTGGCGGGCCGCCCACCAGGCCCCGAGTGAGTTCTCCAACAGGAACCGGACCATGTAGTTCTCGGTGAATAACTGGGTGACCGGCCCCAGATCGGCGCCGCCGATCTTGCGCTCAGAAGCGTTGATCTCGTCCTTTTTGTCCTTCTGCCAGAACTGGTAGACCCAGCCGAGGGAGTCATCAGCGCCAAAGACCTCCGATGGCAGACCCTCGAGGATCTGCTCGAGGGCAAACCGGCCCTCAGGCGCCAAGCGAAGGCGTACACACGGGTCATCGAGGCGAAAGATGCCCGGCAGAATCTCCGCGGCAAAGCGGGCCGCAACCGCCCAGCCATCGGGCTCACCGAGGCTAGGTGCGAGCTCCTCGCACTCGGCGAGGGTCAGCCGAGCCTTGTACTCAGGGTGCAGCAGCAGGCCATTCTCAGCCAGGAAGCGCGCGAACAGGAGGCGATGCCACTGCTCGTAGGCGCATTCTGCGACGAGCAACGGCCGGCCCTCATCCCCGCCGCCCAACTGACGCCACTTCTGGCGCAGGCCGATCCGAAGGGCAGCCTGCTCTTCGCTCAGGTGAGCCGGGCGATCGCGCTCGAAGACGCTCAGGCCATCAAGGGCAGCCCGCGACCCGGCCTCAGCGGCGCGGCGCGCCGCCAACACCGCCGACTCGAGCTGCCGACGCAACGGTGACGAGAGAGCCCTCACGGCTCCTCCGCCCGCTGTCGCGCGTCGCGCTTCTCCGCCAGGCTCAGGTGTAGGTCGTTGTGGCGCTCTGAGCCGTCGGGGTTCTTGCCGCGGTCCTTGCGCCAGTGGATGTTGGGTCGGGTGCGCAGGACGTCAGCCCTCATGAACGGCCGGATGTTGAGGCGGACGCCGTCGTTGAGGTCGGGTTCCCACCCGATCGGCTGCTCGTGCAGGGACTTCCAGCGCACGTAGACGTCATAGGGGTCCTCGCCCTCGAGGATCAACTCGAGTCGACGCTGCAGGCCCTGGGCGGCGGCCAGACGCTCATCGGCGCCGGCGACCTCCTCGCGCACCTCAGCGTGCACCCGCTCCATCCAGTCCTGGCCGAGGTAGGTGTAGGCGAGACGCTCCAGCATCCGCCGATCGAGACGGTGATAGTTCACGAGCGCCGAGAAGCCGTCCGGTCGGCCATCCCAGATGTGCCAGACGAAAGGACGGTTGCCGAACAACGCGCAGTGTTGCTTGAAGAAATCATCCCGCAGCCAATCTGCGAGGTTCTTCCTCTTCGAGCCGGCTTGCTCCAACAGCGCACGCGCCTTCGCCGCCAACCAGTCCGCGCCGAAGGCCGCCGCCAGCAGCTGTTGGAGGCGGTCCGCCGCCGGCGCCTCACCGGCCACCGCCGGCAGACAGACGATCCCATCGCTGTCGGCGAAGCGATCGAGGTCGTCCGATTCCGGCTGCTCAGGCCAGCGGTAGCCGACCAAGCGGCCGACGGCCACCTGCAGCGGCGAGGCCGATCCCTCGGGGCGGCCCTTGAAAAGCCACTGTGTGGGGTCGTCGGAGAGGGAGACCCGCACCGGCGCCTCCGACACACCCCGCCACCTCTCGCGATCGAAAGGCACTTTCGTCAGCGATGAGTTTGTCACCTTGAGACTTCGGTCGACGAGCCGAACCTTTGCGTTAAATTCTCCCGAACTGCAGTACGCCCAGAGCGCGCCCAAATCGGCCGCGTCGTTTGGGATCAGTGCGGCCGTGTTATTGTCGAACAACTCGCCGTCGTATATCGAGGCGCGCAGCTCGCCCATCAACGAAATCAGAACACCCTGCCTACCCCAGGCGGCGCGACCCTGGATGCGAGCGGCCGGGTTGGCGAGGTGATAAGCGCCGTCATCCGCCCAGTAAGCCACGCCGGAGCGCCCACCGTACCGGCTGTGCGTCTCGACTGTCGACTGGATATACCGCCAACGATCGCCGAGGCTGGAGCTTGAGACTTCCCAGAACCCCCTGCGGAACCTGGCGTTGTCGGCCATATGAAGACCTATATACGCCTGGGCGAAGTCCGCGATCATCGACATTTGATCCCAGGAGGGGTCGAGTACGATGATGCCGTTGGGATGCTTCTGTTGTGCCGATTGCTCGTACAGGTACGCCGGTTCTGACCGGATTCCACTGGCCTTCTCACTGGGAGAAGGGGCACGCGAAACGTCGATGCCTGCAAACCGACGTGGCGTCTCAGCGGAGTAAATCGTTAGAGCGACGTTGACGACCTCACCAGACACGGAGCCGAAGGCTCCGGGTCCAAGAATGACGACGGCCTTCAAGCCGAAGTTCTCTAGTAGGTGGCGTCGAAAGTCGGAGTAGTAGGCCTGGTACGTCCAACTTTGAGGCGTTACGGCCGCGACTGTATCGGCAAGTCGTCGAGCCATCCGATCCATAAAGACCGTGGCGAGATCGGCTCTGGCATATGAGTGCCAGACCTCGACAAACTCCTGAAGGAGGAGCCTCTGCGACCCCCTCTTTAGGTACGGCACGTTGGTCACAGCCAAGGTATAAGAGCGCGTCAGGAGGGCGTTGCATCGCACGAGGTCTGCTGCTTGATAGCCGAGCGCCCGCGCCGAGGACTCTGGTGGCTCGCCAGCGGTAGCGTCTCTCAGCATCAGTTCAACCTGCTCGAACTCGATTCCAGTTAGTTCGAGTTGGCCATTGCCTGGTAATGCGACTCTTCGTGGATCGATCAGGCTCCCGAGGGTGTCGGCATTGAGGAACAGATGGTGCAAACGCTCAAGCGCCGCCTCCAGCCGCTGGTCCCCTTCGGCCAGAGCTTTCCACTCCTCCACGGGCGCTTTGACGGGGATCCCCGAGCAGGCGATGTTCGGGACCGGCAGCTGGCGCCAGCCGCCGCCGTCCTTCCAGGCCTTGAGGGCGACGGCGAACATGGCGATCTCGACACACCGCGGGTCGATCTCGAGGCCGAACAGGTTGTCGCGAAGGACCGCGTCCTGGGCCTCGACCGGGTCGAGGCCCTCCTCCTCGACGCGCATCTGCCAGAGCATCGAAAAGGCCTCGACCAGGAAGTGCCCTGAGCCACAGCACGGGTCCATCACCGTGACCTCGGCGACCCGTTTGGGCCAGCCGTCGAACGAGCCGGCCGCCGGAGCGCCATCGTCGTCGAAACGCAGATACTCGAAGCCGGCGATTAAGGGACTGTCGGGGTGGCGGGCCGCCCACCAGGCCCCGAGTGAGTTCTCCAACAGGAACCGGACCATGTAGTTCTCGGTGAATAACTGGGTGACCGGCCCCAGATCGGCGCCGCCGATCTTGCGCTCAGAAGCGTTGATCTCGTCCTTTTTGTCCTTCTGCCAGAACTGGTAGACCCAGCCGAGGGAGTCATCAGCGCCAAAGACCTCCGATGGCAGACCCTCGAGGATCTGCTCGAGGGCAAACCGGCCCTCAGGCGCCAAGCGAAGGCGTACACACGGGTCATCGAGGCGAAAGATGCCCGGCAGAATCTCCGCGGCAAAGCGGGCCGCAACCGCCCAGCCATCGGGCTCACCGAGGCTAGGTGCGAGCTCCTCGCACTCGGCGAGGGTCAGCCGAGCCTTGTACTCAGGGTGCAGCAGCAGGCCATTCTCAGCCAGGAAGCGCGCGAACAGGAGGCGATGCCACTGCTCGTAGGCGCATTCTGCGACGAGCAACGGCCGGCCCTCATCCCCGCCGCCCAACTGACGCCACTTCTGGCGCAGGCCGATCCGAAGGGCAGCCTGCTCTTCGCTCAGGTGAGCCGGGCGATCGCGCTCGAAGACGCTCAGGCCATCAAGGGCAGCCCGCGACCCGGCCTCAGCGGCGCGGCGCGCCGCCAACACCGCCGACTCGAGCTGCCGACGCAACGGTGACGAGAGAGCCCTCACGGCGCGCTCAGATGTTCACCGTCTTGCCCGCATCGAGATGCGGCTGGATCTTGGCGCGCAACTGGTCGAGGTAGGCCTGGAGCTCGCCGTCGGCGGAGATCGTAGCCGGCGGCGGCGTGACGGTGACGCTCTCGGGTGCGAGGAGCTTGGCGGCAAGGTGCCTCGCGTGATCACGGCGGCCAGGCACCAAGCTGATCTTGTCCTTCCAGGCGCTGAGGGGCGTCGTGTCGAGTGCGGCAATCAGCTTCTCGCTGTTCCCGACGTCGGGCGCTTCGGCCGTGGTCAGCTGCGCCTCAGCGAGGATGCGCTCCCTCTCGATGGAGTCGATCTCTGACCACTCGCGCCAAGCTTCCAACTCCTTCAGTGCGTTGCCCTGGGCGGACGCGAGCTCCTGAGCGCGACGCGTCACTTCGTCGCGCAAGGCGTCGCCGAGTTCGCGAAGGAGCGGAGTGGTCGGATCGGGGGTATCGAGCAGTTGACGCCCCTCGCGAATCGCCGTGGCCGCCGGCTGCACTCGGGCGGCAACATCGAGGGACTCGGCGTGACGCAGCAGGCGCTCGAGCTCGCGCCAGTGGCGTTCCCGGGCCTCGCGCTCCTGATCCTTGGCTCGCCACGTGCGGAAATCAGCGCTCAGGCGCTCGTGGTCATCGGCCAAAGCCCTGAACCGCTGGTTTCCTCCCAAGGTTAGAAGGGCGTCGAGGTGATCGGTGTCGGGCTCCTCAGGGAGGGGAGGCGGCCCCCCCGCGCGACTGGCGAGGTCCTTGAGTCGTTGGAGTAATGCGGGGATCTGGACGCCTTCGTCGCCGGTCTCGTACTGCACCCCGGCCTCACCCAGAAGCCCCCGCACCTTGAGCCTCTGCTCCATCGTCGGCGGCTCGTCCTCCCTGTAGAAGGTCGTCTTGCCGATCTGCGTGGGGAGTAGCTCCTTCGGGCCGGCGAGGTCCGTGCCGTCCTGGGCTGCACGAACGTTCCCCGCCGCAACGAGGGTCAGGAGCGCTCCCACCACGGCATCCTTCGGCCACCCGAAGGGGGCGCCGGAGAACTCGCGCTGGAGGTCGCTGCCCTTCGTGCCGCCGGCGCTGATCGAGCCCAGCACCTCCTTGCACACCGGGTGGGCGGTCGGCTCGCCGTGGTACCCGATCGCGGAAAGGGGGTCTGGGGCCCCCTCGCGCGCCTTGACCACCACCTTGCCCCAGTTCGCGTCGTCACCCGAGGAGAACTTCGGGAACAATCGGATGAGCGCCTTCTCGGCCGCACTCTCGACACCCGCGCGTAACGAGGGAACCGTGAGCTCCCCCACGCCCCCCATGAAGACGCGCGCGCGGCCGACGATCTCCTGGAACAGTGCCTCGAGGCGCTCGCCCTCCGCGGCAAGGCGTGTCTTCATCGCCCGCTGTGCGGCCTTGCCCTCGTCAGTCTGCGGTAGCGGACGGCGCAACGTCTGCTCGGCTGCGGCGTAGCTTGCCAGCGTGATCTTCACCTGCTCCGCGTCGTGTCGGGGCAGCAGGACGAAGACCACTGGACTCTCGTCACCGGCGGCGGCTGCCGCGTCCCGCACAGAGGCTTCCGTCACGGACCATCCATCCCGGATCCAGACCGGCACGTTTCCCGCGGCGACGTCCGGCGGGCCCGACTCCCAGTGGATCACCGGGGTGCGCGCCGTCTTGCTCTTGCCGTGCAAGACCTTGAGCCCGGAGAGCGCCTGCTCGGCGGATGCGACGATGCGCTCACTCCGCAACGCGCCGAGCCGAGCCGCGTCGTCACGGATGTCGGCGAAGGCAACCTGGTAGGCCTTCTCCCACTCGGCGCCTTCCTCGGTTTGCAGGCGGTACTCGTCATCGATCCGCATGAGGCAGCCGTCGGTGACGAGCGTCGCCAGAAGCTCCGGGACCTTCCTCCGCAGCAGCGCACGGTCGTCGGCGAGGTCCTCCACCAGGAGGTCCTCGATGAACACGTCGGTCGCTCGCAGGCCCGTCTCGCCGGCGATGGTGCGTGCGGGGATCTCCGAGATGAGGAACACCAGTGCACAGATGCGGGACTTGAGCTCACCGTCGGGGCCCTCCGCGCGCAGGCCGCGGATGAGCTCGTCGATCTCCTTGAGGAGCGCCCCGCTCTGGAGCATCCCCGGCGACTGCTCGTCGTAGAGGAAGTCCGCCCCGACCACATGGCCGGCCGGCCGACCGGCGACGTGCGCCGCGGCCCCGTGAACGATGCGTAACTGCGTGCGAAGGACGCCGGACTTGCCGCCCTGGTCGATCGCACGTAGCGCGTGCTCCCAGAAGCGCCGTCGTGTCGGCAGCAGCGGATAGTCAGGAACGAGGTCGGGCTTGTCCGCTGCCCGAGGAGCCAGCTGGGTGCCGCCGAGATGCTTGTTGATCTCGCCGCTCTCGGCATCGAGGATCGCCTCGAGGGCCGCGCGATGCTCAGGCTTCTTCTGCAGCACGACCTCGCGGACGACGCTCTCGACGTCGCGGTCGGATAGGGCGACCTGGACGGCGAACCGATCCGTGAGCTTCTGCAGGGTTGCGGTCGCTGTCAGGGCACTCTGACCGGTGGCGACGAACAGCAGCTGACTTTCGAACCGAGCGGTACACCCTTCGACGATGTGCTGGACGGCGAGCGCCCGCTCGCCGTCGTCGTTGATGTACTGCTGCATCTCGTCGAGAACGATGAGCGTCAGGGGAAGCTTCCCGTCGTCGCTGGACTGCAGACGAAGGACATCGTCGATGACGCTGAACATCTCCTCGTCGGTGATGTCTGGGCGGTCGGGTGGGAACTGGGTCGCGAGGCGATCCAGCACGTCGCTCGCGGAGGGACCGAGCCTGGGGTCAGCCTGCAGGAGCGCCTCGGCGATGATCGGCGAGACGTGCAGGTCGTTCATCTCCTTCGCAAGCGTCTGGCCCTCGGCCTCGACCGCGGTCCTGATCGCGTCGAGGTAGCCGTTCTTCTGAGCCCAGATCGTGAAGCGCGCGCGGCTGTACTCCTCGGGAAGATCCGCGTTCTCGAAGAGCACCGAAAGGAGCGCCAGACGTACCGACTCACCCTTGCCAGCGAGGCTGCCGGCAGCGGACCACAGACCGCCGCGACGCCTGCCTTCGGTCGTCAGCTCGACGAGGTGGTCCCGAATGTCGTCGGTGAGCCTCACCAGGTCGCGAGCGCGTTCCCCGCCCGGCAACTCGACGTCTCGCCAGAGATGCTCGAGCACCCGAACGAGATGGGACTTTCCGCTCCCGTAGAAGCCGCTCACCCAGACCGCGGGCTGCTGCGCCTGGGTGAGATTGATCAAGAAGCTCTCGAGGATGCGTTCGAGGCCGCGCGCGTACTGCCCCTCGCAGACGAAGCGGCTCAGCTCCCACCGCAGGACTTCGCGCTGCTGATGCGTCTCCGCGCGGAGGACCCGGGCGACGCCGTCGTTGGGGATCTTGTACTGGGTCGGATCCTCCGAGAAGAGCTCACGGTTGAGCAGCGTCACTTCGCGCCTCCGGTCGGGAGTATCGGGGTCGCCAGGTAGTTCCAGCCATCACGGGCATCCAGGAGGCGATAGCTGTTGCCCTCGTGCTGACCCGGGAACAGAACGAGCAGCCTGCCGGCGATGGCGTCGCTGACTCGGTCGAGCAGAGCGGAGACCTTGACCGCGTCACCGAGGCCGAAGAGCGCGCCCACCCCCAGCAGCGCGACGACGCCGTCGGGCGTTCCCTTCGCCGACAGGTCCTCCCGTACGTCGCGAGCGAGATCGTCGAGAAACGAAGGGAGGGCCCCCGAGAGCATTCGGGGGTTCTTGAAGTAGGAGTCGCGGTATCTGTGCTGCGCCATCCAGCTCTCGAACGCTGTCGTGACATCGATCGACGCCCACTGGTGTCCGGCCTCGATCGTCGCGGTCTGGAACGCTTGGATGTGCAGCCGCACGCGGCGCTCGTTCTCGGGCGGGTAGATCGCCATCCACACGCGTTGGGGCCCGGCGAGGCTCGCTTGCCACGGCAGGGCGACGAACCGGGCGTA
The DNA here is from genome assembly GCF_018141545.1 of Miltoncostaea oceani. Taxonomy (GTDB): domain Bacteria; phylum Actinomycetota; class Thermoleophilia; order Miltoncostaeales; family Miltoncostaeaceae; genus Miltoncostaea; species Miltoncostaea oceani. The sequence continues at coordinate 3,381,809 of NZ_CP064356.1, forward strand.
GGCGGCGACGAGGTCGTCGACGTAGCTCACACCAGCGTCCCCTGCGCTTCGGTCTCGAACGGGCGGAGCAGGGCGTCGAAACCCACCTCGACGACTCCACCCGCTCGGCGCATCTCGATAAGCCCCGCCTGAGAGGCCGCGGAGGCGAGCTCGTAAAGCTGTGCGGTGGGCCGGTCCAGAACCTTGGTCCACGGCGTCTCAAAGAGGGTCTGCCCGCGGCCGCCGTCCACGTAGCCCAGAAGAAGCGCGTACGCGACGTCCGCAGGGCGACAATCGGCCCGGACTCTGGTCTTGGCTCGCTTCTCGCCGGCAACGAGGTGCCCGGTCTGCTCCCATGACGAGAACGTATTGCGCCCGATCTTCGCGAGGGTCGTCGCGCCGTACTTCCCCGGGTAGCGCTCCTCCACAGCCTCCGCCAGGGCAGCAGAGGTCACGAGCTCACCGGGCGCAGCACCGACGATCGCGGCCCCGCTCGCCCGGAAAACCGGATCGCGGGCGGTCGAACACAGACCGGCGAGTAGTGGTCGCGCCAGCGGATCGACCGGCCAGAGATCGCGCAAAGCCCGGAAGAGAAGGGCATCGGGGCGGAGCAGATAGAGCTCGCGCAGGTAGCGGAAGGTCCGCCGGCGCGAGCCTTCGGTGCCCTTTCCGAGCACGTTGTTCTCCAGGGCCTCATGCTCATACGCCTCGTGGCGAGCATCGGAGGGCACGTGTTCGAGGAGAACGGCGAGGGACGGGATCATGATCGTGTGGCTGGTGTTGGCGCCGCCCGGGACGTTCCCGGGGACGATCTCCGAATGCCAGGTGGACCCCACCTCGGTCACGGACAACGTCGTTGCGCACATCCCGCGCAGGCGTAGGGGCGGCAGGAGCGGTCGCTGATCGAACTCATCGCTCTCACCGTATCGTGCGCCTCGGACCGGGCCGGGTCCGTTCGCAGGCGCGGCGGGTTCTGGAACCGCCGGGACGCGGGATCGCCGCCGACGACATCCCGGCGTCCGACTTTCTCGCGACTCGCTCCTTGACCGCCTTCGATCGGAAGGTCGCGTGTGCGACTCAGCCTTCACGGCCTACCTGTGCGCGGGGCGCCGATGCCGCAGCGAACGTCATCTGAGGGCGCAACGCGGCTGTCACCCCGCACTGAAGCGACGACGGAAGTCGTCCATGAAAGCGTCGAGCCGCGCGAAGTCGGGGAACGTGTGCTCGCGCTCGTAGAACGCCTGGCCGTGGGCGACGGAGTCGGGCTCCGTCCCTGTGTGCCCGAGGAAGAGCTTCTGCTCGTGGTGCAGGAGCTCGTGGAAGAGGAGAAACCGTACGAGCTCCGGTTCCTCGAGGTCGCGGCTATCGAAGAGAGAGTTGATGAAGATAGCTTCGTCGCGGAAGCGGTAAAAGGCCCAGTCGCGGATGGGCTTCGTCGTCCATCTCACGGACCCCGGTGGGCGGGGCAGCGGAATTGGGAACAGCTCCCGGTTGTTGACCAACTCGCCGAGGAGCACGTCGAGGTCGAGCGCCCCGTTCCCGTACGACCAGACCTCCTGAGCGGGTGCGACGGGAAGTCGCAGGCGTCGCTGCTCAAGCGCAACCGGGCGTCCTTCGAGAAGGCGGACCCACTCCTCCCGGACGTCGTGCGCGAACTGGTCGGGTCCACCCCAGACCCTGTCCACGACGCTGGGCTGGAGGTCGTACGCCTCCCTCGTGCCGCGGGAGAGGTCGTCGAAGCCGCGACCGCCCTTCTCGACGATTGCGGCAGCGACAGTCGCCGGATCGAGTGAGTCACGGAGATCGAGGGAGACGAACATCGGCATCGTCTCCGTCTTGAGCACGAACTCCCGAAGACGCGACAGGCTCTCGTCAGGCGGGTGAGGGTGCGGAAGATCGTCGAAGAACCGGCCCCATGATCCCCGGCTCAAAGCATCGACCGAGCCTGCCTCGACCTCCGCGGCGACGCGCTGGTATCCGTCGAGCTCGTGATCGAACACGAGCAACGTCTCGCTCCTCGGTTCGGCCTCCGCCTCGCTGCTCGGCGGGTCGATGCCGATGAGGTAGTAGCCGACTGGGATCCGTTGGAACCGTCGTCCGATGGGCAAGGGATGTGCCTCGCCGAGCGAGAGGGCGAGCGCGACCAGTGGCTCGAGGTCGTACGGCACCAACGGCGGCTGCGGTCCGGGAGTCACCGGCACCTCAGTCCCGTCCAGACCGAGCGATGCGAACGTCACGCGCCACGAGGCGAACTCGCCGAGCAGATCCTGGAAGTCCACGATGTGGGCCTGCTCGGTTCCGCCCATCCTCGGCCCGCGCAAGGCTCGTCCGACCATCTGGCTGAACAGCGTCAGACTCAACGTCGGGCGGGTCAGGAACACCGCGTCCGCCCCCGGGACGTCGATGCCCTCCGTCAGCATCTGGACGTTGACGAGGACACGCACCTCACCTTCCCGGAAGGCACGGATCGCCTCGCGGTTCTCGTCACGACTCCGCGCTGTGTGGACCGCCTCGCAGGCGATACCCCGGTCCTTGAAGAGGGTCGCAAGCACCGTGGCATGGGCGATGTTGACGGCGTACACGATCGTCCGACCGAAATCGGTGGACCGGTCGCCATCGGGACCGTCGAGGTAGGCCTGGAGGATCGACTGGTTCCTCGGCGCCTGCTTCACCAACTGCTTCAGCACGCGCTGCGGGAAGTCTCCGAATGTTTTCTCAATCTCCCCGCGCTCAGCCGCGGTCAGCAGGCCCTCGAGGTCGATCTCCGTCGAGATCGTGTGGGTGATGGGCCTCGCGAGCACCCGCTGCTCGACAAGTTCATCGAATGACACCTCGCTGATGATCGCGTCGGCCATGGAACCACCTCGGGCGCCGAAGAGACGCCCAAGGGTCGCGGTCTGGCCGGCGCCCATCCGCACTGGAGTCGCGGTCAACCCGAGGACCGCGTCGCCTGTCTCGGCGGTCGCCATCTGCACCAGCCGGAACCAGGTCGGCGCGACAGCGCGGTGCGCCTCGTCGAAGACCACCACCACGTTGTTCGCCGTCATCCAGGAGCGGACATTGTCGAGCGTCGCCTTGCGTTGGAGGGACTGCACGGTGGCGATGACGACGTCGTGCATGTCGCTGCCGATGGTCTTGCCGACGCCGTGCCCACCGCCGATCAACCGGAGCCCGATCGGCTTTTCCCGGGCGGCCACCGGAGACCGATCGATAAAGACCCCCGCCGTCTGCTCGAGCAGGTAGACGCTGTGCGTGATCCAGAGAGTCTTGGCGCCCGACGAGATCGGACCGGCCAACAGCCAGTCCACCGCTGTCCGAGTCTTGCCGGACCCCGTCGGCATGACGACGAGCCCCTGCATCCTGAACCCATCGCGATGCCACCGGCGTTCCAGGTCGCTCGTCACGCGTCGCTGATGCGCGAGCAACTGGCCACCGACGGGATCCTCATCGGTCGGCAGGCGCATGAATGACGACAAGGGGCGCGCGTGGCCGTCCGGAACAGAAGACATTCCACTCTCGAGCAACACCTCGAGAAGCAGTGCTCGGAGCTGCGAGGTCACTCGACACCTGCCGAGCTGTTGTGCCTGGCCACGCGCACCGGGGCTCTTGCCGCGAGAGGGGACGAGCCCTGCGGACGCAGCCTTGCCGTATGCGCTCTCGAGGGCGTACGGACTGATTTGAGTCAGTGCGTCGCGCAGGGCGTGCGCGACCGTTTCCCCACGCTCACCCTCGCCGAGGAACTTGACAGAAGGAACGGACGCGAACCGGGTGAGCCACGTCCGCGCGGCTTCGTCGGTTTCTATCTCTCCCGGCACTGCGGCCTCGACGAGGGCGAAGCACACGGCGTCAGGGATCCGGCTCCAACGAAAGCCACGCTCGTCAGTCACGTCTCAGCCCCCTTTGACATGAGAAGTCCGCTTTTGGGACAAACGTACATACAGGTTGCTTGCGGAACCCGGAACGTGTTTCACCTCACCCATGGTCAGCTCTCTGACTCGACGGAGAACCCCAGATGTCTAAGGAGACGTGTGACTTCGGTCCACGCCGCAGCATCCTTCGCATGGTCCGGCGCCGTTCGGTACATCTCAGTGAGGAGGTGACGAAGCGCACGCTCCGCCGGGGTTAGTACGCCCTCGAAGCTCGGATCGAGCAAGTGCCCAGAGTTGGAGGATGAGCAGAAGAGCAGGTAGTCCAGGAAGATCTCCAACTCACGTGCGGGGTCGGAGTCAGAGCCATCGGGCGTTACGGCGATGCAGTTCACATCTCCTCGCCACAACTCCTCGAGAAGGGGCTCGTCCTTCAAGAGGAGCGTCGTCGCGAAGGTCGACTTCTCGGCGACGGAGCCGAGCGCCTGCCGAACGTCGTGGGCGATGCGGTGGAAGTTCTCGTCGGCCAGAGAGAAGCCGACGAACAGCATCCGGCGTGTTATGAGCAGGGCTTGGACGATCCCCGCGAGGGCGGCGCGGCGCTCGGCGTACCGCAGGTAGTCGTCGCGCGTCAGCACGATGTCCTTCGGCTCGGTGACCGTCCCGTGCATCTTCAGGAGCCAGGAGTCGTGGTCAGCCGTCGGCTCGTACGGAAGGACGGCGGGCTGCCTGCCCGCTGCCCTCCAGGCGTTCTCGAACAGCTCGTCGTAGTTCATCGTCGCCGCCTCGCGGACCGGGAGGCCGGCAAGGAGTTGGTGGGTCAACGAGCACCTTGTTCGTCCCAGCTCCACGGCGACTGCTTCGCCGAGCCTCTGGCCCTGCTCCTCCAGACGTCGCTCGATGATCAGCGCACGGTCTGTTGGCGTGAGGCGGCGACGCATCTCGTCGCGCTCGTCCGAAGTGATCCCTGCTCTCGCGGCGAGTCGGTCGAGCAGCTCTCCCCACAGGGGTAGGCCCGCCCCCAGACCCACGCCGGCGCCGAGGAAGAGGACGAGCCGCCCGGCGAGGGCGTCCGCGGCGAGTTCCCGAGCTGTGTCCGCAGAGACAGGGTCGATCCCTGACCAGGGTTCCCCTCCCGCGGCAACGACCTGGCGGCGTGCCGACTGGGCGGCCGCGAAACCGCGTCCATCGCCGGTGACGAGCACGACGTCGATGTCGTTGCGGGCAGCAGCCGTGTCCAAGGTTTCGAGCAGGAGGCGGATCACGTCACCCTTAACCGCCCGCCCGCCACCCGCGCCGGTGCCTACAACGGGGACGGCGACGAGGTGCCGCTCGCGGCAATGAAGAGGCTCGGCCCCCTTAAGGGCCGCGGTCGCCTCCTCCGCGAACTGGCGGACGCCCTCCATGAACCACTCCGGCGGCGTTCGGGCGTGACCTCCGACGTTGACGAGCAACGGACGTGGCGCGAAGGCATCGTGGCCCGGCCACGATGCCACCCTCCGTCCGTCGTTGGACCATCCCTCCGGCAGGGGCGGCACTCCCGCAGGGACGGCGTGCCGCCAGTGGCGCCGCACGACGCCCGTAACGTCGCTCGGGACGAGCCATGCGTCGCAGGCCAAGGCAGTGAGATCTCCGCGTGTGATGAAGACGTGAGCGGAGGAGGTCACGAGACGGAAACCTTGGTCGCGAGGAGGTCCGGCCAGTCCGGAGCCGGAGACCGGTTGAGCCGTCGGGTCCCCGCGATCGTCTCGGGTCGGCGGGCGAGCGCCGTGGAGAGGAACCGGGGGTTCGGCGTGATCCCGACGCGCCACAGATTGAGCCGGTCTGCGTCAAGGCAGACGCCGATGGTCGAGTCAGTGCTCGGGCCCATTCGCGTGTGCCCGTCGATGACCTCCGTCAGGAGCTCGAGGCGGTCCGGCTCCAGGCCGAGGAGGTCGTCGTTGAGCGCCCGCGCGAGGAGGGCCGCGCGCGGCCCATGCTGTGGGTCGTGGTCGTCGTTCTCGCGGCGCATGTCGTGAATCAGCGCGAAGAGGACCACGAGTTCCTCATCCGCTTCCGATTCGGAGGCGACGAGATGACGGCCGACGATCGCGACCTTGCGCCAATGATCCTCGCCGTGGATGTGCGACTCCCGCGCCTTGCCGCCGTGCGCGAGTACCGCCTCAACCCGCTCCAGGGGGATCGTCATCAGTCGCTCTCGGCCATCAGGCGGTCGAGCTCCGCGACCGTCCTCGCGAGCTCGCCGGCGAGGGGACCCGGCGCCCGCTCGGAGAAGACCGCGACCAGGCTCCGGTAGTACCAGGGGGTGTCGGCGTCGCGGTTGAAGCGGGGCCAGAGCTCGTCGCCGAGCACGCGGTAGTCGGCGAGCACCGCGCGGGCATTGTGGACCTTGTCGGCGAGCGAGACGCGCAGGACGCCGGTGTCGGTCGTCTCGGCCAGGTGGTCGAGGTAGGCCTGCTTGCGCTCGCGCCACGGAGGCTTCGGCGTCTCGAAGGTGTCGCTGCACGCCGCGACGATCTCGGCGACGCGCTTACCGAAGCGGTCGCGTATGTCGGCGAGGCGCTCCTTGCCGCCCTGGTCCTCCGGCGCGTCGTGGAGGAGGGCGGCGATGACCTCGTCCTCCGACAGTTGGCCGGCGGCCGCGCCGTCCTCGATCACCAGGGCCGCGACGGCGAGCAGGTGGCTGACGTACGGGGTGTCGGAACCCTTGCGCCTCTGGTCGGCGTGAACCTCTGCGGCGTAGACGAGGGCGTCGCGGAAGCGCGGTCCAAGGACGTCGTTCACGCATCGCCTTCCACGAAGGCGACCTGCCACGGGGGGATCGACACCGGGTCGCCGGTTTCGCCCTCCAAGAGGTCGACGCTGCGCACCGTGGCCAGGCGCTCCGAGGCCCCGAGGTCGCCGCGCTCGGAGTAGAGGTCGAACCAGGGAAGGCCGGCATCGGTGTAGGCCTGCGCGCTCACCGGGTTGGGGGGCGGGGCCTCGCCGGTCAGGGCCGCCCAGTCGGCGACGTGAACGAGGCGCACGTCGGCGCGGCCGCGCCGCGCCGGGTCCCACGTCTCCCAGCCGTAGTCATCCGGGAAGATGTCCTGCCGCATCCGGCCACCGACGCCGAGGCCCATGTCGGCGTGGGTGCTGAAGCACACGGCCTCAGATCCCAGGCGGACGTCCCGCTCGGGTGGGGTGTCGGGGAAGAGCCCTGCCTTCGGCTCGATGACGACGATCTGGATGCCGCCGGTCGCCTCATGGCCCGTGAGCTGTCCCTCCACCGTCACGCCGTCGCCGAGGGGTACGCCGACGAACTGGCGGATCATCCCCTCGCCGGCCTTGACGCCGTCGAGCCAGGGCTGGTCGGGACACACGAGGTAATCCTGCCGACCGGGGCGGATCTCGCCGTCGAGGGGTTCCCCCGAGACGGCGTTGATCCCGCCGACGCCGATCTTCACCGCGCTCGGCCGCCACCACGCGCCCTCGAACGAGATCCAGAGCGCCTCGCGTCGGTACATCGGGAGGATCGTGCGCCCCTCGTGAGCGCGCAGCGGGAACCGGCCCAGGCCGGGCGGGAGCGGGTACAGCCCGTCGTCGTCGGGGATGCGGAGCGTGCGCTGGAACGAGACCCGTCGGTGGGGTCCGACCTGGATCTCATCGTCGGCGAGGCAGGTGGCGAGAATGGCGGACCTCCTGGGAGCGAGCTTCCGGGGAGGAGTCACCGCTGCGGGTGGTCCCTCTTACTCCCCGCGAGCCGAGGGGTGGATCTCGGGCTCGTAGCCGGCGGCGAGGGCGGCCACCGTCCCCGGCGGCGTCAGGAGGTCGACGTCGCCGGTCGCCCGCGGGCGTCGCTCGGCGTAGCCACCCGGCGTCCAGCGGTGGAGCCCGCCGCCCAGCACGAGGAACGGCTCGCCGTCGATAGCGACCATCGCGCCGTCGGGAAGGTCCTCGAGTAGGGCGCGGTGGCGCCGGGGATGCCCGTAGTTGCCCCACCCCTCCCAGCGATCGGCGTGCAGGTGCGCGTCCAGGTCCTTCAACGCGACCGGCTCTCCGCCGGCATTGCCGGCCGACCACGCGTCGCGGAAGCGGGTGAAGGCCTCCCGGCGGCACTCGCCGCAGGGCCGGTGGCCGGCGGCGAGCGCGGTCGCCTCATCGAGGAAGAAGAGCTCGGTGTACTGGCCCGGCGACATCAGCTCGCGCCGACGACCGCCGAACTCGGTGCAGCAGATGATCCACTGCTTCACCCGGTACTGGCGCACCGGCTCACGCTCGTGCTCGTGAAGCCGCCCCCGGTTGCCCATGAAGAGCCCGCGGTCCGGCACGGCGACGATCTCGTTGAACGGGGTGACGCGGTTGCGGAGGGGCATCGGGCACTCTCGGTCGGGAGGGGGCAGGTGAAACGAGCGGGAGCCGGACGTCGAGCGTCTTTGAGGCATCGATCGATGGGATCGCCTTCACGAGGTCCTTCGTATGGTTTGGCGGCTAAGCCTTACCAGGAGCTCCGGTTCGTCAACGTTCCCGGGCGGATTCGCTCGCACGTACCGTGGCCGGAGGTTGCTCTCGATGTGCGTCGGTGGTGAGCTCCCCGCGTGCACCTCGACGACGAGCTCGCGCTGCGGCAGCGCATCATGCGCGGCCTCGACGATCGGCTCGCCGCAACGGGTGGCACGATCAGTCGTACCGAGCTGGAGGACTTCGCGTTCGGGGACGGCGAGCGGCGACGGCTGCTCGACCGCTCACGCGGCATCTGGAACCCGCGTGACCTCCGGGCGACGCTCTCGGTGATCAGCAACCCGAAGGGCCCCTACGACGACCGCCCCCAGGAGGGCGGCCTGTTCCGCTACGCGTACCGCGCCGGGTCGACGGACGGCGACAACCGAAAGCTGCGCCAGGCATACGAGTTGGGGCTGCCCATCATCCTGATGCGGACGATCATCCCCGGCGTCTTCATGCCGGTCTATCCGGTCTACGTGCTCGGCGACGACGTGCAGCGCCGCGAGTTCGTCCTCGCCCTCGACGAAGGCCTGCGGTTCGTGACCGACCCGGAGAACCCCCGCGAGGAGGAGCGCCGCTACGCGGAGCGGGTCGCCTGGCAGCGCCTCCACCAGCCGGAGTTCCGCGTCCGCGTGCTCCGCGCCTACGCGGGGCGGTGCACCATCTGCCACCTCGGGCACGCGGAACTGCTCGACGCCGCGCACATCATCGGCGACCGCCACGAGCGCGGCGAGCCCGTCATCCCGAACGGACTCAGCCTCTGCAAGATCCACCACGCGGCCTACGACCGGGACCTCCTCGGGATCACGGGAGACGGCGAAGTGCACATCAACCACCGCCTCCTGGACGAGGTCGATGGACCGATGCTCGAACACGGCCTGAAGGGGATGCACGGCGCCGCCATCCGTCGGCCATCGCGGCGAACCGACCACCCGGACCCCCAGCGGCTCGACGAGCGGTACCAGCGGTTCCTCTTGGCCGCCTGAGCGGCGGCTCCGCGAGGCGGCGCGGAGGGATCTGGACGGCGGAGACCTCGTCGCCATAGGGTCACGCGCGTGAGGCGGAGAGGACTCACCCCCCGGGGCGCGGTCGCGTTGGTCGCGATCGTCGGCGCCGGCGCGGTCGCCGCCCCCGCAGTCGCCGTGAAGGACGACCTCGAGATGGTCAGCCGCACCTCGACCGGGGTGGGGGCGAACGGCGACTCGACCACGGCCGACATCTCCAGTGACGGACGGATCGTGGTGTTCCAGTCGGTGGCCGCCAACCTGTCCGACGCGGACGACGACACCGCCGTCGACGTCTACGCCCGCGACATGCGGACCGGCGTCACCACCCTCGTGAGCCGCGCGACGGGTGCCGCCGGGGCCGGCGGTGACGACGACTCAAGCGACCCCTCCATCTCCGCCGACGGCCGGTACGTCGTGTTCGAATCGACGGCGGACAACCTCTCGGCCGAGGACGACGACACCGCCACCAACGTCTTCGTACGCGACCTCACCGCGAACACGACGACCCTCGTGAGCCGGGCGACCGGCCTGCTCAGCGCGGCGGCCGACGCGTCGTCGTTCGACGCCGCGATCTCCGCCAACGGGCGCGTCGTCGCGTTCACGTCCGCCGCCGACAACCTCGCCGGCGACGACGACGACACGGTCCAGAACGTCCATGTCCGGGACCTCGTCACCGGCACGACCACGTTCGTCAGCCGCGCCACCGGGGCCGGGGCGCCGGGCGACGGCGACTCGCGCACACCGGCGATCTCCGCCGACGGCCGGTACGTCGCCTTCAACTCCGCCGCCGACAACCTCTCCACCGAGGACGACGACGCCGTCCAGGACGTCTTCGTCCGCGACGTCCTCACCAACACCACCACCTACGTCAGCCGCGCCACCGGCGCCGCCGGGGCCCCCGCCGACGCCATCTCCCTCGCGCCCGACATCAGCGGCGACGGGCGCCTCGTCGCCTTCCAGTCCTCCGCCGACAACCTCTCGGCCGAGGACGACGACACCGTCGAGGACGTCTACCTCCGCGACCTCGCCGCCGGGACCACGACCCTGCTCAGCCGCGGCGCCGGGGCGGGACCGGCGGGGGACGGGCCGTCGGCCGCACCCGTGATCTCCAACGACGGCCGCCACGTCGCGTACTCGTCCGCGGCCGACAACCTCGGCGTGGGGGACGGTCCCGCCGACGACGTCTTCTCCCGCGACTTGCAGACCGGCGCCGTCAGCTACGTCAGCCGCGGCGGCGGGCCCGCCGGGCCGCCGGGGAACGGCCCCTCCTCCGCCCCCGCCATCTCCTCCGACGGCCGCTACGTCGCGTTCCACACCGTCGCCGAGAACCTCGCCCCCGTCATGGGGATCGACCTCAACGTCTTCCGCCGCGACGTCCTCGGACCGACCGCGGCGGCCACCACCCCCGCCAACCTGTGCGCCGCCGTCCCCGCACCGGCGCCGCCCGCTGCCCGCCCGCCCGGGCGTGTGCGGCTCACGCGCCAGCAGATGCGGATCGACCAGAGGATCGGCCAGGCGGCGATCCGACGGCTCGCCGCGATCCAGGCGTGGCTCGACGCGGGCATCGCCGCCCGCGACATCTGCGGGGGCGCGATCGGACCCGCCGACCTCGCGACCGGCATCGTCGCCGAACCCCGGGTCGGCCGCCTCGCGATCCTGTCGGCCGCAACCCCCCGCCCCATCACGCCCGCCACGCCCCGGCCCGGCGGGAGAGCCGTCTTCCGGCTCACCCAGGGCCAGCTCCTCACCAACCAGCGCATCTACCAGGCGGCCGTCCGGAGGGCCAACGGCCTGCGGGCGCGCCTCGACGCCGGGCTCACCGGCGGCGACGTCATCGACGGCGCCGTCACCCAGGGACGCCTGCACGACCGCCTCGCCATCGTGCTCGCCCCCGCCGGGACCCCCGTCCCGCCGTCCGTGACCGTCGTCGCGCCCCCGGGGACCGGCCGGCCCGGGGCGGTCGAGCTGAGCGCCAAGCAGCTGCGGATCAACCAGAAGGTCGCCCAGGCCGCCGTCCGCCGCGCCAACGCACTCACCGCCGAACTGTCGGCCGGCCTCGACGGCGCCGACTTCCGCGACGGCACCATCGGGGCGGCCGACCTGGCGCCCGGGATCGTCGCGCCGTAGGAGCCGGGGAGGGCCCGGCGCCCCCGATGGCGCCGGGCCGAACTCGTCGGGCTAGTTGAAGAACCTCAAGCTGCGGACGCCGAGGGTGGCGGGCTTCTCGCCACGCACGGGCCGCGCCCCCGGCTTCGTCGCGACGGCGATCCGGGTGGGGGTGCGGACGTCGAAGGTCTTCGCCCGGAGGGGGACCCTCACGCACACGACCTTCGACCCGGGGGCCGTGAACACGACGCGCGTCTGGCCGAAGAGGCGGATGCTCCTCGTCCCCGAGAAGATCGACACCTGCACGCGGCTCGCGGCCTTCGACGTGACGCGGACGTTCACGCACTTCGTCCTACTGGCCCGCAGCGCCTTGATGGACACGCGCTTCGGCGCCACGACGGTGGCGAGGCCGGAGCGGATCGTCTGCGGGTTCGGGATCAGGATGTCGGGGCTCATCGTCGCCCACAGCGCCGCCCGCGCCGCGCCCGTCTCCACCACGGCCGCGACGAGGAGGTTGTCGCCCTGGGGGAGGACCGTGATGGCGCGGCCGTCCACGGTCCGCGGCGGCTGGCCGAGGGGCACGACGGTCCCGCCGGCGCCCTTGGCGTTGCCGAGGGTCGCCGCGTAGCCGGCGGTCGTGCCGCCCGACGCGGTGGTGGTGCCGTTGTCGTACCAGGCGACCCACAGGCGCCCGTCGGCGTGGCGCGCCGCCGCGACGTAGGTGTTGAGGGATAGCTCCGCCGGCCGCGCCACCGTGGTCGGGCCCTCACCCGGCGACCACGACACCAGCCGCAGCGGCGCCGTCGGCGTGTTCTGCGCCGCGTACACGACCCGCGCGCCGGCACCCGTCGTGTTCCCCACGAGGGCGACCCGCTGCGTCGCGTTGTTCGCCGGGCTCGCGCTGAGCGGCGCCGCCTGCGGTGAGCCGATCGGCGCGCCCGTGGCCGGGTCGACGCCCTGCAGGTAGATCCCGGCGCCGGCGGGGCCGGCGTTGGAGTACCACGCCACCCAGATCCCCCCGGCGGCGTCCTGGGCGAGCGCCGGGTTGTAGGAGTTGCCGCCGAGCTGCGCCTGCACCGGGGAACCGGGGGCGTCGATGTCGGCCTGGGCTCCGCGCACGATCCGCAGCGCGCCGGCGCCGTCGTCGGCGACGAGCGGCGTCCCATCGGCGAGCGCGAGGGCGTCGAGGACCCCGCCGCGCGTGCGGATCAGCTCGCCCGCCGGCACGACCGGGGCGACGCCCTCCGCCAACGGGTCGCTCAGGAACAGGCGGGTCTGGCCGTCGGGCCGGGTGCCGACGTAGACGGCGCGGACCCCGGTCGGCGTCGCGACGAGGGCCGGACGGGAGGAGATGCTCGTGTAGCCCGCATCCACCGCCGCGATGGCGCTCGCCCCCGCCCCGGGCCGCGCGAGCGTCGGCGCGAAGCCACGCGTCTCGATGGACGTCGCGAGGTCCGTGCCGTCGCCGCCGGGCCACGCCGCCAGCACCCGCGGGCCGTTCTGGATGAGGGCGCCCTGGTCGATCGAGGACACCCGGTCACCCGAGATCTTCGCCCACGGCGTCGCGGACGCGACGATGGGCAGCGCGGCCGCCACGGCGGACGCGACGGCGAGGGCGACGGCGAGGGGGCGCCAACGGGGCAACGGGACTCCTCCTGTGGGACGGACGGACGGCGGGTTCGATTGAACACCGGCGCCCGCCGCCCGCGCCAGACCCGCCCCGCGGCGGTCAGGGAGTCGTCAGCGGATGAGTGAGGCGCATCTCACGCATGACAGCGGTGTCGCCGCCGCCCGGGGACTCCGACGTGGAGATCAGCACCCGTCCTTCTCTCCTCGTCCCGTGCCCAGGAGTTCCCATGTCCCGACCCCGCACACCCCGCTGGAGGGCCCCCGCCGCCCTCGCGCTCGGCGCCCTCGTGCTGAGCATGGCGTTCGCCGCCTCCGCCTCCGCCGCCGAGCGGGCCACGTTCCGCCTGCTCGGCTCGTCGCCGATCTACAACCAGGTCGACGTCCACAAGGCCGCCGGCGGCAGCGTCGCCGTGCGGCCCGCCCGCTACCACTACCGCATCACCGTCGGGACGGACACCACCGAGGAGTCCGGTCACTGCGTCGACCTCTCTCACTACATCGTCACCGGACGCGACTACCAGGTGGACCTCCAGACCGCCGCCGACGCGCCCGAGCTCGGCTCCCCCGAGTTCCTCGCCGCCGGCTGGCTCCTGTCGCAGGAGGACGACCTCATCGCCGCCGCCGCCGACCCGGCCCTCGAGGCCGGCGCGATCCAGGTGGCCGTCTGGCAGCTCTCCGGCCAGGCCCGCGGCCTCGACGCCCCCACCAGCAGCCCCGCCCTCAACGCCCGCGTCACCGCCCTGCGCACCCTCGCGATGGGCCGGCAGGTCGCCTCCGCCCTCGACGTCGCCATCGAGGCGCCCGCCAGCGGCACCTGCGTCAACCGGGACGCGCTCGTGCGCGTCACCGGCACCCCCGGGGCCGTCGTCGACCTGTCCGTGACCGAGGGGACCGGCACCGTCGCCCCCGCCCAGGTCGTCATCGAGGAGGACGGCAGCGCCGTCGCCGCGGTCCGCGGCACCACCATCGGCTCCGTCACCGTGTCCGCCACGACGTCCGCGCCGACCCTGCTGCGGGCCACCAAGCTCAGCGGCCAGACGACCCCCCAGGACCAGCTGCTGCTGCGTCCCGGCACGCTCACCGACACCGCCACCCAGGCGTTCGTGAACTGCGACGTCGGCTCGTTCTCGCCCCTCGCCCCCGCCGCGCCGTTCGTGCCGCCCGCCCCCGCCACCCCGGTGACCCCGGCGGGCCCCGCGGCGCCGGTGATCGCCCTCGACATGGACAGCCCGCGCATGGCGGCCCCCGGCGGCATCGCCGTCTACACCCTGCGTGTCACCAACAACGGCGCCCGCACCGCCACCGGCGTGCGCGTACGCCAGCGCCTCGGCTCCGGCGTCGCCGCCATCAGCGGGCGCGGCCCGAAGGGCTCGACCGTGAGGGTCGCGAAGGGCGCCGCCGCGTGGAAGCTCTCCGCCCTGAAGGCGGGTCGCTCGGCCACCCTCACCCTGCGGGTCCGCGTGGGCCGCAAGGTCACCGGCGGCATCGCCCGCAGCAGCGCCTCGCTGCACGCCGGCGCCCGGTCGGCGACGGCCTCCGGCACCACCGCGATCGTGCGGAAGGTGGGCAAGACCGAGCAGGGGTTCTGACGGATGCGGCGACGGGCGGGCGCCAAACGCCCGCCCGTTCGGCGAGCACCCTTGGCCATCACTTAGCCGACGGGCCAAGGGCATTCCCCCCGGGGATCTGCCAACCTCGTTTCCCGGTCGGTCCGTGCCGATGTCGACCGGGCAACCCACGCACCCGAGGGGGAACCGATGAGCAGTGTCATCCTCGATCCCGCCGCAGAGCTCGAGCGGGCGACCAGCGACTACCTCGCCGTCTCCCGCAACTCGCACCTCTACGCGACGACCGCCGACTACGAGCTCGCCGAGCGCAAGGCGTGGGAGCGCATGGCCGAGGCCGCGGCCGCGGTAGAGGCCGCCGGCTGATCCCGGACCCGAACGCAGGCTGACACGGGGGGTCGGCGCCGCAGGAGCGCGGCGCCGCCCCACCTGTCAACATCACCCCATGGCCGAGCTGAACTGGGATGAGCGCCCCTCCGATCTGCGCGATCCCGTCATGGTCGCCGCCTTCGGGGGATGGAACGACGCCGCCGCCGCCGCTTCGAGCGCCGTCGTGTTCCTCGGCGAGAAGTTCGCCGCCACCCGGGTCGCCGCGATCGACCCCGAGGAGTTCTACGACTTCCAGGCGACCCGCCCGCTGATCGACCTGACGAGCGGCGACGGCAACGCCGCCGTGGTGTGGCCCGAGGTCGAGGTGCTCGTCGCCCGGCCCGCCGACTCGTCGCGCGACTTCATCCTCGTCGCCGGCGCGGAGCCGTCGATGCGGTGGCGCGCCTTCTGCGGGATCCTCCTCGACGCCGCCGGCACCCTCGGCGTGCGCCGCGTGGTCACGCTCGGCTCCCTCCTCGCCGACGTCGTCCACAACCACCCGATCCGCCTCACCGGCATGGCGTCCGACCCGGCGTTGATCTCCGGCATGAACTTCCGGCCGCCGAGCTACGCCGGCCCCACCGGGATCGTCGGCGTGCTGCACCATGCGGCCACCGAGGCCGGGTTCGAGAGCGTCTCGATGTGGGCGCCCGTCTCCCACTACGCCGCCGGGCTGACGAACGCGAAGGGCAGCCTCGCCCTCATCCGCGCGCTGGAGCGCGTCACGGGGATCGACGTGGAGGCCGGCGACCTCGAACGCGCCGCCGACTCCTTCGAGAACCAGGTCGCCCGCGCCGTCGAGGCCGAGCCGCGACTACGCCAGCTCGTCGAGCAGCTCGAGGACGCCGCCGAGCGTGCCGGCGACGGCCCCCAGGAGGACCTTCCCACCGGCGACGAGCTCGCCGCCGAGCTGGAGAAGTTCCTCCGCGAACGGGACGACCCGGCCTAGCCGGTCCCCTCCGCCGGCCGTCCGCGGCGGCGGTCCCACCGGGAGCCGGGGCGCGCGGGACGGATCGCCCCGACCAGGCCGACGGGCCACAGCAGGAACCCGACGACCCCCGTCACCCACTTGCCCTTCGCCAGGCAGACCACCGCCGTGACCACCGAGAGGGCGTGGTAGGCGACGATCGCGACGCCCCCGGCGGGGTCGGCGCCCGAGATCACCCGCCCCCAGAACGGCGCGCCCAGCGCGACCATCGTGATCAGGACCGTCGCCACGATCACGGCGTCGATGGAGCGGCGGCCCTCCTCGGTCCAGTAGACGTCGCGGAGGTGCAGCCACAGGGCGTACTCGTCGAGCACCAGGGCGGCGCCCACGCCGAACGCCGTCGGGATCAGCCACCACAGCCACCACGGCGGATCCGGGTCGAACGCGATCTCCGTGAACCCCGCCCCCAGCAGGAGGAAGATCCCCGGCACCAGGTGGTGGATGCGGGTGTCGCCGAGCGACAGGTTGCCGGGGCCGATGCCGCGGCGGGTCATGTGGGCGTACCCACGGACGCACCCGAACGTCACGAGGAACGCCAGCAGCACCATCTGCGCCGGCCGGAACCCGGCGCGGACGACCTCGTCGTCGAACGCCTGGACGACGGGGAACGCATCCGACAGCCGGTCACCCATTGCGCGGACGCTACTCGCCGGCGGGGGGCGCCTTGTAGGACCACGTGTACCGCTCGTCGCGCTTCAGCTCGTCGCCCGCCCACACCTTGCGGGTGTACGCCACCGAGAACGCCGTCCCCTCCACCGGGTCGCCCGTCGTCTCCGTCGCGACGCGGCGCCCCAGCTTCGACGAGTACATCCGCACCGTGATGCCCGAGTCGTCGGCCTCGGCGGTGATCAGGAGCCCCGCCGGCCAGTCGTTCTCGAAGACCATCTCCGGGCCGCCCCACGACACCGTCGCCTCACGCCCCGGCGGGTACCGCGTGATCCAGAACTCGTGGGGGGTGTGGGTCACGATGCGCATGCCCGCGAAGAACGCCGCGTTGAACGTCGTCGTCGAGACCTGGCTGACCCCGCCGCCGACGGCGTCCTCCAGCTCCCCCGCGTTGATCTGCGGCGCCGGGACGAACCCGCGCGCGCGGGTCCGCTCGCCGAGCACCTCGTTGAGGGAGAACGTCCCGCCCGGCGCGATGACGGTCCCGTCGAGGATCTCGGCGGCCTTCCGGATGTTCGTCACCCGCGGTGCACAGCAGGTGTAGGGGGTGCGGAACTCGCTCACCTGCTCGCGGATCCGCAGCCGCTGCGCGTCGGCCGTGGAGCGGGCGGGGGCGACGGCGGTGATCGCGACGCGCACCGGGCGCGTCCCCGTCCGCGCCTCGATGCGGCGGGCGAGGGTCGCGGCGTCCAGCTCCCGGCCCTCGGTCGCCGCGAGCACCCGCACGCGGCCGCCGGACACTGCGAACGTCGCCGAGCGCGCCTCGCGCAGCACCCCGTCGTAGGCGGGCGCCACCGCCGCGGCGATCGTCGCGGGGTCGAGCTCCACCGCGATCCCCCCGCCGTCCGCCGCCGGGAACCGCAGCGCCGACAGGAGTGTCGGCCGGTCCACCGTCGTCGACCGCCCGCCGCCGGTGACGCGCACCTTCCGGGACACCATCCGCAGCGCCGTGGCACGGGCCTCCTGCGCCTGGGCGTCGCTGACCGTCGGCTCCACCACCACGACGGGGAGCTCCACCCGGCGCGCCAGGGTGCCGAGGCGCCGCTCCAGCGCGGCGGGGTCCACCGCGCGGCCCGCCTTCGCCGGCGTCACGACGACCCGCCCGCCCCCGACGCCGACCCGCGCGGGACGCCCCGGGGTGTCGACGGCCGCCGTGACGCGGGCGACGAGCGCCCTCGCGCGTGCCGACGTGACCCGGTACCGCAGCGGCACGTCACGACCGGCCTCCCAGCCCACCTCGGCGCGGATGCGGTTCCACAACGACGGGGTCTCGAGCGCGGTCTGCACCGCCAGGCGCGCCCGCGGCACCGGGCCGAGGTCGCCGACGGGGACGGACATGGGGAAGCCGGGCTCCCCCTCGAACACGATCTCCACGTCGCCGGTGGGGTCGGGCGCGCCGGCGAGCACGGCGCGCTCGGCCTCCGACGCGCTCAACCCCCCGACGTCGACGCCGGCGATCGTCACGCCGGCGGGCACGCGGTCGGAGGGGGCCGAGGCGACCCGCACGGCGACCAGCCCGACCGACCCGAGCAGGACGACGAGACCGGCGATGACGGCGACGAGGGTCTCGGGGCGTCGTGGACGGGGGAGGCGCACGACGGCCCAGTGTGCCACCACCCGCACCCCGGCCCGAACGGCCGGGTCCCGCCGGCCCGGCCTAGTGTCCCGATTCGGAGGTTCGTCTGCAGTTCCCGAGCGAATCGCAAGCGAGGCAAGGACGCAGGTCAGGCCCGGTATCGGGAATACCGGGCCTGCCGAGGACGCAGCATCGCGCCGCGATGCAGCCGGGAAGTGCCACCGAACGTCCGCATCGGGGCACTAACGGCGGGCCGGCACGCCCTCCCGGAGGGCGTCGCGGACGCGCCGGAGGCCGTCGGCGGCCATCCGCTCCGCCGCCGTGCGCAAGCGGTGGCGGGCGACGAGCGCGTCCAGCTCGCGACGGCTCCGCGCCGCCGCGACCCGGGCCCCGGTGCGCTCGTACCGGGCGACGGCCCGGCCCGCGCGACGCGACGACGACGGGTCGCGCCCCGCCGCCAGGTGCGCGCACGCGGCGGCGGCGAGGTCGTCGAGCACCGCCTCGGCGGCGGCCCGGGAACGGCGCAGCGCGGTCCGGCGGGCGGACGCACCCGCCACCACCAGCAGTCCGACCGCGAGGGCCACCACGATCAGCTCGACCACGTACCGAGGGTAGCGCGGGACGGCCCGGCGGTCATGCGCAGGGGCCGGTGCCCACCGGGGTGAGCGGCCCCGCCAGCCCGCGGCGGATCGGTCCCGGCGGCACCGCCGCTCCCGAGTCGCCGTCGGGGCTGCCGCCGAAGATCATCGCCACCACCCGGCCCGACGGGTCGACGACCGGCCCGCCGCTGCTGCCCGGTCCGAGGCTCCCCGCCGTGACGACGACGCTCCGGGCACCGGCGCCGTCGCCGTAGGCGTCGGGCGCGAACACCGTGCGCGGCCCCGCCGCCGTGACGGTCTCGGCGGTGAGCGCACCGCCGCCGGGGTAGCCGAGCAGCACGACCGTCTGGCCGGTCCGCGGCGCGTCGCCGAGCGGCAGCGACGGCAGGCCGAGGCCGTCGATGCGCAACAGGGCGACGTCGTCGTCGCCGTCCACGTGGACCGCGCGGGCCGTCAGCGTGCGGCCGTCCGGGGTGATCGCCTCCGTCGTCGCCTGGCCGGCGACGACGTGGGCGTTGGTCGCCACGAGGTCGTCGGCGACCACCCAGGCGCTCCCCTGCTTCACCAGCCCGCAGGCACGGCCGCGCAGCTGCAGCACCGACCCCTGGGCGCGGGCCGCGGTGGCGCTCGCCGAGACCGACGCGTCGGGGGGCGGCAGCACCGCCGCGGGCAGCGGCAGCAGCGGGAACGGGTCGACGCGGGCGAGGGCGCCCAGCACCCGGTCCGGCGGGAGGGCGCGCAGCGCCGCGCTCAGGATCGTGGAGCGCTGCACCTCGCCGCGCAGGGCCGCCACCCGGTCACCCGGCTGGTAGAGCGCGACGGCGGCGATCAGCCACGCCAGGGCGAGCCCGAGGAGCGCGCCGACCACCAGCCCCCCGGCGCGGTCGAACCGCCGGGCCGACCCGTGCATCGCGCGGCGGCGCAGCGGCGCGACGAGGGTCAGCAGCACCGCCTGGACCAGGGTCGCGCCGACGATCGCGCCCCCCAGGGAGACGAGCGGCAGCCACACCGACTCCCGCCCGTCCGGCAGGGCCAGCGGCGCGAGGCGCGAGCCGGCGATCGCCCCCGCCGCGAGCCCGGTGAGGGAGACGACCTGCTCGATCAGCCCGCGCGACGTGCCGAACAGCGCCCAGATCACCATCCAGGCGATCACGATCCCGTCGACGGGCGTCACCGGGGCGCCCGCCCGCGCGTCCGCCTACGCTGGGGTCGTCGTCCCCCCAGAGCACGGAGGAGCCGGTGGCCGAGGACCAGGAACCCGTCCACGTCACGATCTGGAGCGACGTGGTGTGCCCGTTCTGCAACGTCGCCCGCGAGCGCGCCGCATGGCTGCGCGACGCCGGGGCGCGGGTCGAGTGGCTCCCGTACGACCTCCACCCCGAGTACCCGCCGGAGGGCATCGCCCGCGCCGACCTGATGCGGCGCTTCCCGCCCGGCGCGGAGGACAACGTGCGGCGCATGAACGAGGAGGCCGGGCTCGCGTACAACCCGCACCCCGAGCGCATCCCCAACACCCGCCGCGCCCTCGAGCTGATCGAGTGGGGCCGCGCCCAGGGGGTCGGCGACGCGCTCCACGAGCGGGTCATGGACGCCTACTGGACCGAGGGGCGCGACATCAGCGGCTGGGACGAGCTGGAGCCGATCGTCGCGGAGGTCGGGCTCGACCCGGCGCAGGCGCGCGAGGAGGTCGACGCCGGGCTCTTCCGCGACGCCGTCGACGCATCCACCCGCCACGCGCAGCAGGCGGGAATCTCGGCGGTCCCGGCGTTCGTGCTCGACGGCCGCCTGCTCGTGAGCGGGGCGCAGCCGCACGAGGTCTTCACGCGGGCGCTGGAGCAGGTGGCGGCCATGCGCGCCGAGGGTCCGGCGGGCGGCTGACCGGGGCATCCGGGGAGTGTGGCACGCCCCGTGCCGGGCGCGGGAGCCCCCCGGCATGGGAGATTCCGGCGGGACGCCGTCGGAGGAGGACAGGTTGTGGAGGATCTACCCGCGCCCGAGGACATGCGGGGGATGACCGTGCGTGACCGGCACGGGCTGATCGCCGGCCGCGTCGTCGACCTGTACGTCGACGCCGCGACCGGGACGATCCGCTACATGGGCGTCGCCGTCGGGCGACGCGTGCGCGGCCAGGCGCTGGTGCCGCTGGACGACGTGGTCGCCACGTCGGACCCGCTCGACGTGGAGCTGCAGGTGCCGTACACCCGCGCCGAGGTCCGCTCCGCGCCGGTCTGCCCCGACGCCGGCGCCCCCACCGTGGCGGTGGAGGTCGCGGTGCGCCGCCACTTCTCCCAGGCGGGTGCGCTGCGGGAGGGCCCGGACACGCCGCTCGCGGACGTCGGCGGCGAGCCGGATCCGACGCTGGTGCGGACGGTGCGCTGGGGGACGTGACGGCGGCCGGCACGCCCTCGGGGCGATGCCGGCACGGACGCGTGCGGAGGTGCGTCCGGCCCGGGGGTCAGGATGGGTGGCGTTCGCAGCCGGCATCCGATGTGTGGAGGTGGCGACATGCCCGCCGACCTGAACCGCGTCACCCTGGTGGGGCGCCTGACGCGTGATCCGGAGCTGCGCCACACCGGTGGCGGGGACCCGATCTGCTCGATCCGCCTGGCGTGCTCGAGCCGTGGACGCGGCGACGACGGCCAGTGGACCGACAAGCCCAACTACTTCGACGTGACGGTCTTCGGCCGTCAGGCCGAGACCGCCTCGACGTACCTCGCCAAGGGACGGCGGATCGGCGTCGACGGTCGCCTGTCGTGGCGTGAGTGGCAGGCCCAGGACGGCAGCAAGCGCCAGTCCGTCGAGGTGATCGCCAACGACGTCTTCTTCCTCGACAGCCGCGGCGACGGCGAGGGCGGCGGCGGCTGGCAGGAGCGGCGCAACGCCGACGACCTCGCCCCGGTGGGCGCCGCGGCGTCCGGCGGCGGCTCGTCGAACGGCGGCGGCGCGGCGGCCGGGGACACCGACATCCCGTTCTGACCGACCCCCGCCGGGGCGCCCGCGGGCGCCCCGGCGGACGGGCGGTGCCGGGCGGCGTCGTCAAGAACGCGGGGGGCGGTGCCGAAGCCCACTGTGTGCGTATCGTCGCCGTCTCCCGGCTACGGCCGGGCATGCGGCTCGGTCGGCCCGTCTACTCCTGCTCGGGCGGGGCGCGGCTGCCGCTCCTGCAACCCGACGCCCTCGTCACCGACCGGGTGCGTGCCGGGCTCGAGCGCGCCGGGGTCTTCGCCGTCTACGTCGACGACGCGGTGTCGGAGGGGATCACCCCCACCGAGCCGATCTCGCCCGAGCTGCGGGACCGCGCGGTGCGCGAGCTGGGCAGCACCTTCACGTCGATCTCGGCGAACGGCCGCTCGACGCGCATCCACGGCGAGCAGATCGAGCGCCTCGGCGGCGTCGTCTCCGCGCTCCTGCGGGAGCTGCGGCAGAGCGGCCACATGGTCTCCGCCCTCATGGACCTCCAGTCGTTCGACGCCCACACCCTCGGCCACTCGCTCAACGTCTGCGTGCTCGGCCTCATGCTCGGCGACGAGGCCCTCCGCCGGCACGGCTGGACCGACGGGCGCGGCAACGTCCGCCGCGACGGCATCGACAGCCGCCTCGAGAAGCTCGGCCTCGGCCTGCTGCTCCACGACGTCGGCAAGCTCCTCATCCCCGCCGAGATCCTCCAGAAGCCCGGGCGCCTCACCGACGACGAGATGGACATCGTCCGGGAGCATCCCCAGGCGGGCCTCGACCTGATCGAGGAGGGGGCGTTCTCGTCGCTCTCGCGGGTCGCGGTCATCGGGCACCACGAACGGCTCGACGGCAAGGGCTACCCCCACGGCCGCGGCGAGGACCTCCACGTCCACGCCCAGATCGCGGGCATCGCGGACGTCTACGACGCCGTCTCGTCGATGCGCGTCTACCAGGCCCGCCGCCCCACCCACGAGGCGTGGGAGCTGGTGCTCAGCCTCGCCGGCACGGCCTTCCCCCTCGACCTGGTCCGCATCTTCAAGCACACCGTCGCCCCCTACCCCGAGGGCGTCGCCGTGCAGCTGAGCGACGGCCGCCGCGGCCTCGTCTCCCGGGTGCGGCGCGAGCACATCAACCGGCCGACGATCCGCGTCACCCACGACCCCGACGGCGCGCCCGTCACCGCCTACGAGTTCGAGCTCGCCGACGCGTGGGACGTCGTCATCTCCGACACCCTCCAGGACCTCGACGGCCCGCCGGACGCGCCACCCGATCGCACCGCCGCCGTCAGCGACGAGCGGCACGAGCAGCAGCTCGCGAGCATCACCGGCTGACGCCGGGCCCCCGCCCCCTCAGCGCCAGGCGCGCGAGACGACCTGGCCGCGCCCGCGGGTCGGCGCCCACCGGGTGACGTAGGCGCGCCGGTGGCCGAGCGCCGTGGTCCACAGGATCATGTTCGGGCTGTTCAACGTCGCGAGCGTCCGCACCCGGCCGCCCTCGATGGGACGCAGGCGCAGGTACGAGCTCGACGCCGCCTGCTCGACCCAGAGGATGCGGCCGTCGGAGAGCGACGGGTTGACCTGCAGCCCCGTCACCGACGACGCCACCACCCTCCCCGCCCCGAGGCGCGCGACCGACGTGATGCGGATCTGCGACCGCCGCCCCGCCGCGACGTGCCAGGCGATCAGGCCGCCCCGCAGCGCCGGGCGGCCCAGGTCGATCCCCCGCCCCGCGGGCGCGACGAGGCGGGTCACGCCGGTCACCAGGTTCCGCAGCTCGAGGCGCTGCCCACCCGACGGGGTGAGCCGCACGTAGGCGATCCGCGGCCAGTCGATCGCCGGCTTGGAGAGGGGGCCGTCGACGCGCGCCAGCTCCTTGCCGGTGCGCCACGCCACCACCCGCAGGCCGGTGGCGTCGACGTAGGCGAGCCGGGGGCCGTCGAGGGCGGGGGCGCGGGCGCCCTCGTACCGCACCGGCCCGGCGCCGGGGGCGCGCACCACCACCGCCGGCCCGCCGGCGTCGAGCACCCCCACCGCGACGGCGGCGCCCGACGCCGCCGGGTCGTAGGCGCCGCTCAGACCCGCCTGCTGACCGGCGGCGGGCGCCGCGGCGGCGGCGAGGACGGCGGCGACCGCCAGGGCGGACCTCAGCACGGGACCCCGGTGTCGACGTACATCACGCAGTAGACGCGCCGGCCGGGGCGGCAGTAGCCCCGCAGCGAGGCGTCGCCGTTGATGCGCACCCGGCTCGTCGAGCAGCAGTCGGCGAGCTTGCGGATCTGGTTGTTGCAGCACCGGTACCAGGCCCCCTGGGTGCGCGTCTCGACGCCGTGCCGCGCGGGCACCCAGTCCTCGCAGATGCGCGTGCGCGGGGCGGGCGTCAGCGGGCTGCCGTCGGGGGCGAGCAGCAGGTTGCCGGCGGGGTCGACGGGGCGGCCGAGGGCGTCGATGGGGCGGCCGAGGTTGTCGATCGGCAGGCCGTCGTGGGGGCGCAGCGGGAAGCCGCGCGCGTCGATGCGCGGCAGCTCGTACGGGCTCGGGCAGGAGCCCGTCGTCCACGTGTGGCCGCAGAAGCCGTACCAGCCCTCGCGCGTCAGGCGGGTGCCGCGCACCACCCGGCGGCGGCGTCCCTGCGCCGCGGCGGGCGCCGCCCCGACCACCGCGAGCGCCGCGGCGGCGACGGTCGCGAGGAAGGAGCGGCGGGTCGCGGTGCCTGCCAGGCGGCGCGACAACCCCTCCGCCGCGCGGTTGACCTCGTCAGAGGGCCGCGGCACCGAGGCGCTCCTCTCCGAGCGCGATGAGCTCCTCGATCTGCTCCAGCGTGTTCACGAGCCCCTTCGCGACGACGACGCCGTCGATGACGTGGACCACGAACGGCGTCCCCGGCACGGCGAAGCGGGCGAAGTCGGACGGGCGCTCGTACTCGTCGACCCGGTGGACGTCGTGGCCCTCGCGCTCGATCGCCGCGAGCGCGGGGACGAGCTGGGCGCACAGGCGGCAGCCGGGCGAGGAGAACGCGACGAGCTCCGACCCGCGGCCCCGAAGCTCCTCGAGGGCGGGGACGGGGGCGCCGAGGGGCGGCCCCTCCTCCTCCAGCTCCAGCGCCGCGCGGGGGCCGAGGCGCGCCTCGAGCACCCCCACCTGCCGGTAGAGCGCGAGCACCAGCACGGTCAGCACACCCACCGCCAGCGCCAGCACGGCGAGGGCGGCCGCGACGAGCGCCTCCTGCGGCGGCCACGCCCGGTCGAGCGCCCCCGTCGCGACCAGGGCGCCGGCCGCGGCGAGGGCGAGGGCCCGCGCGACGAGCAGCGCCACCGGACGCTCGCGCGTCCCGCCGAAGCACCCGCACCCCGTGCGGCGGCGGCCCCGGAGGCGCATCGCCCCGAGGGAGCCCGCGAACACGAGGCCGAGCACGGCCACGCCGACACCCGCGGCGCGTGCGGTCGCCGGCACGAGCAGCAGCACCGCGAGGGCCGCCTCGACCACGACGAGCGCGACGGCGACGGCCGGCCGCAGGCGCGGTGGGACGCCGTGGTCGCCCACGGCGGCGACGAGCGCGCGGGGGTCGCGCACCTTGGCGAGCGCGGCGCCCGCGAGGACCGCGGCGACGATGATGCGGAGCGTCAGGTCCACCGGCGGCCGACGGTATCAGTGGGTGCGGCCGGTGCCGTCCCCATCGGGCGGATCGTGGACGAACGCCACGACGAACGCGCCGGGACCGGCGTGCGTGCCGACCGTCGGGCCCACCTCGCCGGTCAGCTCCGTCACCGCCCGGGGCCGGACGCGCGCCACCAGCTCCTGCAGCTCCGGGATCACGTCGGGCCGCCGCGAGTGGGCGTAGGCGACGTGCAGCACCCGGTCGGGGTCGGAGTGCGCCACCACGAACTCCTCGATCGCCGGCAGCACCCGGTGCGCGCCGCGCACGCGGGAGTGGGGGGCGACCTCCCCGTCGAGGATCTGCAGGATCGGGCGGACCCGCAGCAGCGATCCGGCGACGGCCTGGGCGCGGCCGATGCGCCCGCCGCGCTGGAGGTACTCGAGGGTCTCGAGGCTGAACACGGCGCGGTGGGCGGCGGACAGCGCCCCGACGAGCGCGACGGCCTCCCCGGCGGTGACGCCCCGCGCGAGCGCCGCCTGGAGGCGCAGGGCGATCAGCCCGAGGGCGACGGTCACCGATCCGCTCTCGACGACGGTGATGCGGGAGTCGTCGATGCGGGCGGCGACCTCCCGGACCCCGTCGACGGTCCCCGACAGGCGGCGCGACAACGGCAGGGCGATCACGGTCTCGTGGGTGGCGAGGGCGTCGCGGAGCACCTCCTCGACGACCACCGGCGACGGCTGGGCGGTCGTCGGCAGGCGGTCGGCGCGTTCGAGGCGCGCGTAGAACCCGGCGGCGTCGATGTCCACGCCGTCGGCGAGCGTCTCCGACCCGAACGTCACCGGGATCGGGATGACCCGCCACGACGGGGGGCGCACGTCGGCGGGGACGTCGCACGACGAGTCGACGACGATCGCGGTGGTGGCGGCGTCGAGCCGCCGGCCGGGGTCGATCACTCGACGCCCACCGCGAGGGCGGGGGCGGCCTGGCCGCCGTCGTGGGCCTCCACCTCGACGTCCCCGTCGCCGGCGGCGGCACGGACCCAGCCCTCGACGACGGCCGGGTCGACCCCGGCGTCGCGGCCGACGAGCACCGTCACCAGCGCCGGGCCGCGCCCGGCCAGCACCGGGGCGAGCGCGCCGGTGAGGGCGTCGCGCAGGGCGTCGCCGGCACCGTCCACGTCGATGGCCGCGACGCCCGCGGCGGCGTCGCGCATCGCGGCGGCGACCTCCCCCGCGTCCCCCGACGGGTCGAGCTCGACGAGGGCGGCGAGCAGCGCGGCGGCCGACCCCGCCTCGACGACCTCCGCGCCCCCGGTGGCGCGCGCGTCGGCGGCGTCGGCGCCGGTGGCGAGCACCACGACGCCCGCGGGGGCGAGCGCGGCGATCGCGGCGGCGACGGCGGCGGCCCCGCCGCCGGGGGCCAGGGCGTGGGCGCCGAGCCCCTCCGCCAGCTCGCGCACCCCGGCGCCGTCGGCCACCAGGACGGCCGCGCACGAGGACGGCGTGGCGTCGCGCGGGGCGAGGCGGGCCGTCCGGGCGGCCTCCTGGCGGCGCATGTCGTCCCAGCGCACCGCGTCCACGGCCCCGATCGCACCCGCCGCGGCGGCGGCGCGCTCGGGGGCGTCGGTGTGGATGTGCACCTTGGCCTGCCGCGCGTCGCCCATCACCAGCAGGCTGTCGCCGTGGGCGCGGAGGGTCGCCTCCAGCGCGTCGAGGTCCATGCCGGCCCCCTCCACGAGGAAGGTCGTGCAGTACCGGTGGCGCGACGGCGGGTGGTCCGCGGCGGGGGCGCGGGGCGCCGCGCCGCCGGGGGCGGCGGGCGGCTCGCGTCCGGTCAGGGCGGCGGCGACGCCCTCCAGCAGGATGGTGACGCCGAGGCCGCCGGAGTCGACGACGCCGGCGGCGGCGAGCACGGGCAGCAGCGACGTGGTCTCGGCCACCCCGTCGCGGCCCCCCGCGAGGGCGGCGTCGAGGACC
This sequence comes from Miltoncostaea oceani, assembly GCF_018141545.1. Taxonomy (GTDB): domain Bacteria; phylum Actinomycetota; class Thermoleophilia; order Miltoncostaeales; family Miltoncostaeaceae; genus Miltoncostaea; species Miltoncostaea oceani. The sequence goes on from NZ_CP064356.1 coordinate 3,409,169, forward strand.
GCCGCCAGGTCGGTGCCGGCGCCCTCGGCACGCTCGGCGATGCGCCGGGTGACGGTCAGCATGGTGCCCTCCACGGGCGCGCGGACCGCGCCGTACGCGGCGTCGCTCGCGCCGCGCAGGGCGCGGGCGAGCGCGGCGCCGTCGAGGGGTCCGTCCTCCGCCGCGAGGGACTCGGCGGCGCCCCGCACGAGCTGGGAGAGGATCATGCCGCTGTTGCCGCGCGCCCCGACGAGGGCGGCGCGGGAGAGGGCGGCGGCGCGCTCGGCGCGCGCCAGGCCGGTCGTGGCGGCCGCGGCGTCCTCGACCGCGGCGGCGGTGAGCAGCATGTTGGTGCCGGTGTCGCCGTCGGCGACCGGGAAGACGTTGAGGTCGTTGACCTCGTCCACCCGGGCCGCGAGCGCGGCGCGGGCACCCGCCAGGACGCGGGCGACGTCCTCCCCCGACGCGGGGGCGGTGGCGGTGCCGGGGCCGCTCATCGCATCCACCCTACCCGGGACGTTCAGAAGAGCGTCAGCTGGCGTTCGGAGCTGAGCCCCGACACGCCGACCCCCATCAGCCGCAGCGGCCCGGCGCGCTCGGCGAGGGCACGTCGCAGCAGCGCGCACGCCGTCTGCCGGATGGCGGCGGCGTCGTCGGTGGCGGCCCGCACCGTCCATCCGCGCGTGACGGTCGAGAAGTCGGCGTACCGGAGCTTGATCGTCACGGTGCGGGCGGCCCGCTCGCGCCGCTGCAGCACCCCGGCGACCTGCTCCGCCAGCTCGCAGGCGATCGCCTCGAGCTGCACCCCGTCGCGGACGTCGCGGGCGAACGTGCGCTCCGACGAGATCGAGATGCGCTCCGCCGGCACCGACTCGACCCGCCGCGGGTCGATGCCGCGGGCCCGCCGCCGCAGGTCCTCGCCGTTGCGGCCCCCCGCCACGGCCCGCAGCCCCTCGTCGTCGAGGGCCGCGAGCTCCCCGATGCGGGTGATGCCGGCGGCGGCGAGGCGCTGCTCGGTGCGCGGCCCCACCCCCGGCAGGGCGCGGACGTGCATGGGGGCGAGGAACGCGGCCTCGTCCCCGGGCGCGACGACGGTGACGCCGCCGGGCTTGTCGTGGTCGGAGGCGACCTTCGCGACGACCTTGCACGTCGCGACGCCGAGGGAGCACGACAGGCGCACCTCCCGGCCGACCGCGACGCGGATCGCGTCGGCGGCGGCGCCGGCGTCCTCGTCGGGGAGCTCGAGGTAGCCCTCGTCGAGCCCGAGCACCTCGACCGCTGTCGACATGCCGCGCACGAGGTCCCACACCCGCGCCGACCACTCGCGGTAGTGCGCGATGTCGGGACGCACGAACACCACCTCGGGGCAGCGCCGGAGCGCCTCGGCGGCGCTCATCGCCGACCGGATCCCGAACTCGCGGGCCGCGTAGTTCGCCGTCGCGACCACCCCCCGCCCGTGGGGGTCGCCGCCCACGACGAGCGGGCGTCCGCGCAGCTCGGGGCGGCGGTGCATCTCCACGGCCGCGAAGAACGCGTCGATGTCGAGGTGGGCGATCACGGCCGGGTGCGGTCGAGGCTATCGCGCCCGCCGGAGGTCGCCGCCCCTGCCGTCACCCCGCGCCGGTGGACACCCCCTCCGCCGCGCGCTGGTACGCGGCCGCCCCCTGGAGCGACTCGATCCCGAAGCCGACCGTGCCGACGGGGACCCGACCGCCGACGGCGGCGATCACGCGCGCGGCGCCCTCCGGCCCGAACCCTCCGCACAGCTCGATGAGCCCGACCCCCTCGTCGGCGAGGGTCGCGGCGACGCGCGCCGCCGACCCCTCGTCGGGGCACCGCCACGAGGGTCGTCCGTTCACCGGAACCGTCGCGCACGTACCGCTCGCCCCCGGGTGCCGCGCCCTCCGCCAGGTAGACGTACGCCCAGCTCACCATGCCGCTCTCCCCTCTCCGTGACCGTGAGGGGAGGGTGCACCTTCGACCGTGGTCGAGGTCAAGCGCCGCCGGCAGCAGCCCGGAGTGCCGCGTGGGGTGCCCCCCGGCCGCGCGGGACCCGGCCCCGCATCGGTCACGTAGACGGTCGGACCCGCCCATCGCGGGCGACTCATCGGTCGTCCGCAGGTGCGGCGGAACGGCGGGCGGGCGGCGTCCGTCCGCGGGGGTACCGTGGACGGGTGAGCGCGCCCGCCCCGTCCCGGGAGGCCCTGCTCGACGCGATCGCCGCCGGACGCCGCGCGGACCCGCTCGCGCCGGTCACGGTCATCTCCCCCTCCCACGTCGCCGCGCTGCAGATGCGCCGGGCGCTGGCCGAGCGGGGGCCGTTCGCCGCGGTCCGCTTCGAGACGCTCCCCCGCCTGGCCGAGCTGCTCGGCGCCGGCCGCCTCGCCGCCGGGGGCCGACGGCCCCTGGCCCGGCCGATCGGCGACCACGTCGCGGAGCGCGTCGGGTACGGCGCGCGGCCGCCCCTCACCCCGATCGCCGACCTCCCCGGCTTCGGGCGGGCGCTGCGGCGGTTGTTCGCGCGCCTGCGCCGCGGGGGCCTCGTCGGCGGCGAGCCCCCGCCCGCCGGCGCGGGGCCGCACCTGGCGGAGGTCATGCGGCTCTACGGCCTGTGGCGAGGGGAGATCGCCGGCTTCTACGACGAGGACGACCTGCTCGACGCGGCGGCCGACGCGGTCGATGACGACCCGGCGGTCGCGGCGGAGCTCGGGACCGTCCACCTGGTGCCGCCGGGGCCGCCCTCCGCCGCGGGCCGGCGGCTGCTGGAGGCGCTCGGCCGGGCGCGCGGCGGCGTGGCGTGGGCGGCGGAACCCGTGCCGGGCGACGCGGTGCGGCTGGTGCTGGCCCCCGACCTGGCGAGCGAGGCCCGCGAGGCCGTCCGGGCGGTGCTCGTCGCCCTCGACAGGGGAGCCGCCGTCCACGAGGTCGCGATCCTCCACGGCGCCGACCCGGCGTACTCCCGTCCGCTGCGCGAGGCGATGGCCGCCGCCGGCGTCCCCGCCGCCGCGACGCCCGGACTGCCGCTCGTCGAGACACCCGCCGGCCGGGGGGTGCTCGCCCTGTTGGAGATCGCCCTGGAGGACCTCTCCCGCACGGCGTTCATCGACGCCCTCAGCGTCGCCCCGATGCGGCGCGAGCTGCCCGCGGGCGCGGGGACCGCCCGCCTGCGGCTCGGCCGGTGGGACCGCCACTCGCGCGCCGCGGGGGTGACCCACGGCATCACCCGCTGGCGGGAGGGCGTCCGCGCCCTCGCCGCCGACCGCGTGCAGCAGATGGACGACGCCGCCCGCGAGGGGTTCGACCGCGGATGGCTGCAGGAGGAGGTCGACGAGGCGACGGAGCTGCTCGCGGTGGTCGAGGCGCTCTGGACCCGCCTCGTGGAGCTGCGCGATGAACGGCCGGCCGCCGACTTCCTGCGCCGCCTCGGGGCGACGGTCGCGGCGTACCTCGAGCCGGACGCCGCCGGGATGGCGGAGGTGCAGGCCGAGATCGAGCGCCTCGGGACCATCGACGCGGTGGGCGGTACGTTCACGCTCGCGAGCTTCCACCGGGCCCTCCGGGTGAACCTGGAGGCCGCCGCGATTCGCGAGGGACGCTCCGGCGAGGGGGTGCTGATCGCCGACCACCGGGCCGCGGCGGGGCTGCGCTTCGGGCACGTCGTCGTGTGCGGCGCGGCGGAGGGGCTTCTGCCCGCCGGTCCCGGGGCGGACACGCTGGTGCCCGACGCCGCGTGGGCGGCCCTGCGCGCCGACGGCCACCCGCTGGTCGAGGACGCCGCCCTCCGCGTGGAGCGGCGTCGCGAGGCCGCCGAGCGCGCCGTCGCGTGCGGCGCGTCCGTGGTCATGACCTGCCCGCTCTACGAGGGCGCCGGGGCCCACGACCGCTACCCGTCCCCGCTCGCCCTGGAGGCGGCTCGGCGGCGGGACCCGTCGATCGCCACGGCCACCGCCCTGCGGGAGCACCCCGCGACCGACTGGCTCTCCACGCCGCCGTCGCCCCTCGCCGCCCACCTGCGCGGCCCCGCGGTCGACGCGTGGGAGGCGGGGCTGCGGGGCGCCGTGCTGCGGGTGCAGGCGGGCGGCCCCGCCCCGGCGGGGGACCCCCTCGCGCGGCCCCTGGCGATGCTGCGCGCACGGCGGGGGCGGACCCTGTCGGAGTGGGACGGCAACCTGTCGGGCCTCAACGCCGGCGACTGGATGCGCGTGCCGGGGGTCGTGTCGCCGACGCGGCTGGAGAACTACGGCGCCTGCGGCTTCCGGTTCCTGCTCTCGACGCTGCTCGGCCTGCGGGTGCCCGACGAGCCGTCCGACGACGAGACGATCGACCCGCTCACCCGCGGCAACCTGATGCACCGCACCCTCGAGGACTTCTTCACCGAGGCGCGCAGGGAGGGACGGCCGGCGGTGCGGGAGGCGTGGACCGCCGCCGACGAGGCGCGCGCCCAGGAGATCCTCACCGGCCACCTCGCGGACGCCCGGGTGCGGGGACGCGCGGGGCTCGCGGTGTTCACGCGCCAGGACGAGCGGGCGCTGCGCGCCGACCTGACGACGTTCCTGCTGGCCGACACCGAGTTCCGGCGGCAGACGGGCGCCGTGCCCGAGAGCTTCGAGCAGGTGATGGCGGCGGAGGGACCCCGGGGGCAGCGGTTCCGGGGCTACATCGACCGGATCGACCGCGACCCCGTCACGGGGCGCCTCGAGATCATCGACTACAAGACGGGCCGCAAGCCGGACGACGACCCGTCCGACCCGTTCGCCGGGGGCACCCGCCTCCAGCTGCCGGTGTACCTCCTCGCCGCGGGGGGCGCGCCCGCCCGCGCGAGCTACTGGTACATCTCGTCGCGCGGCGGATTCGAGCGGGTGGGCTGCGACTCCGGCCCGGACACCGACGCGCGCTTCGCCGCGACCGTCGGCGCCGTGGCCGACGGCGTCGCCGCCGGGTCGTTCCCGGCGGTGCCGGGCGAGTTCTCGGAGCACTGGGTCGAGTTCGCGAACTGCGGGCACTGCGACTTCACGCGGATCTGCACACGGGGACGCGGCGAGGACTTCGCGCGGAAGGCCGACGACGACGGGGTGCGGCCGTGGGCGGGGGTGGCCCGCGCGGCCGCGCCGGAGGCCCCGGGCGCGCCCGAAGGCGGGGGCGACGCGTGACGACCGCCGCGGGACCCGACGACGCCGCCCGGCGGGCGATCCGGGAGCGGCTCGGCGCGACGATGCTCGTCGAGGCGGGCGCCGGCACCGGCAAGACGCGGGCGCTGGTGGACCGCGTGGTCGCCCTCGTCGCGAGCGGCGTCCCGATCGACCGCATCGCGGCGATCACCTTCACCGAGCGGGCCGCCGCCGAACTGCGCGAACGGGTGCGCGGCGGGCTCGACGAGATCGTCGCGGACCCCGCGGCGGACCCGGCCGTCGCCCGGCGCTGCGCCGCCGCGCGCGACGGCCTCGACCGCGCCCAGCTCTCCACGATCCACGCGTTCGGGCAGGCACTGCTGCGCGCCCTCGCGGCGGAGGCCGCGATCGACCCGGACATGACGGTGCTCGACCAGCTCGCCGCGGAGCGGCGCTTCGAGGAGCGGTGGCGCGGCGACCTCGAGCGGGTCGACCCCGACGACGACGACGGCCGGGCGATCGACGTCGCGCTCGGCCGCGGCCTGTCGATCGGCGGGCTGCGCACCCTCGGGGCGGCGCTCGCCGAACGGGAGGACGTGGCGCGGGCGATCGTCGCGGCCCCCCCGACGGCCCCGGCCCCGCGGTGGGAGGTGATCGACGAGGTCGCCCGCGACCTGCTCGCCGTCGACTGCAGCACGGTGCCCGACGAGGACCTCTGCGCCGCCCACGTGCACGCCCTGCGGGCCGCCGTCGAGACGTTGCGGGGGGTGGAGCCGTGGCAGCGCGACGCCCGGCTCCCGGCGGTGACCGCCCTCGGCCTGACGAAGATGGGCAACCGCGGCCGGGCGGCCGCGTGGGGCGGGAGGGAGCGGATCACCCACGCCCGCGACACCACCCTCGCGGCGGGCGCGCGGCTGGAGGCGCTGCTGGAGGCCTCCCGCGCCGAGGCGCTCTGCGGCGTGCTGCCGTGGCTCGCCCGGGTGACGCTCCACGACGCCGGGGTCCGCCGGCGCGCCGGCACGCTCCTGTTCGGCGACCTGATCCTCTGGACCCGCGACGTGCTGCGATCCGACCCGGCGGCGCGGGCCGCCCTGCGCGCGCGGTACGACGCCCTGCTGATCGACGAGTTCCAGGACACCGACCCCTGGCAGGTCGACATCGCGGAGGCGTTCGCGTCGCTCGACGACGGGTCGCTCGAGCCGGGGCGGCTGTTCCTCGTCGGCGACCCGAAGCAGTCGATCTACCGCTTCCGGCGGGCGGACATGGCCGTCTACGCCGCGGTGCGGGCACGGGTGGGCGACCAGGGCGGCGACCTGCCGTCGCTCACCGGCAACCGCCGTTCCCGGGCGGTGGTCATCGACTGGGTCAACGGGGTGATGGAGCACCTCTTCGGGGAGATCGCCGACCCGGCCCTGCAGCCCCCCTACGTGCCGATCGGCGCCGACCGCGACACGGCCCTCGCCGGCCCCGGGGTGGCCTGGATGGGTGGCCCGTCGGCGGAGCGCGCCTGGGATCTCCGCACCATCGAGGCCGCCGACGTCGCGGCGACGTGCCGTGCGGCGATCGACGAGGGCTGGGAGGTGCAGGACCGCGACGCCGCGCCCCGCCCCGTCCGGCTGCGGGACATCGCGGTGCTGATCCCGGCGCGCACGGGCCTGAGCGTGCTGGAGCGGGCGTTACGGGCCGCGGGGGTCCCGTTCCGGGTGGAGGGCGGGTCGCTGGTGTTCCGCACCCAGGAGCTGCGGGATCTCATCAACTGCCTCACCGCCATCGACGACCCCAGCGACGAGGTCGCCGTCGTCGGCGCCCTGCGGAGCGTCGCGTTCGCCTGCTCGGACGTCGAGCTGGCGCGGCACCGCCGTGACGGGTTCCGCTTCAACTACCTGGCGCCCGCCCTCGACGGCGCGCCGGGCCCGGTGGCGGAGGGGTTGCGCTGCCTGCGCGACCACCACCTGCGGCGGCACGACGCGTCGCTCGCCACGGTGGTCGAGCGGTTCGTGGCGGAGCGGCGGCTGGTGGAGGTCGGCCTCGTCGACACCGGCAACCGGGACGCCTACCGGCGGGCGCGGTTCGTGCTGGAGCAGGCGCGGGCGTTCGAGGCCGACCGGCCCCAGGGCCTCCGCGCGTTCACGGCGTGGCTGGAGGAGCGCACCCGGGGGCCGATGCTCGACCGGGACGGCTCCGGCCTGGACGACGACGAGGACGCCGTCCGGGTCCTCACGATCCACGCGTCGAAGGGGCTGGAGTTCCCCGTCGTGATCCTCGCGGGCATCGGGGCGAACCCCCCGTGGGCGCCGCCCCCCACGGTGTCGCTGGACGCCGGCCGCGTGGTCGCGACCGTCGGGTCGAAGACGTCGCTGCGCCGCCTCGCCGTCGGCGACGTGACGGCGGCGGAGGAGCGCGAGGCCGACCACCAGCGGGCCGAGGGCGCGCGGCTCCTCTACGTCGCCGCGACCCGGGCGCGGGACCACCTCGTCGTGTCGTTGCACCACCACGCCACGCGGAGCACCCGGAGCGGGGCGGCGCGCCTGATCCGGGCGGGGGCGACGGACCTCGCGCCGCGGTGGGAGCCGCCCCCCGTCGCGGCGGGCGACGCGCCGACGCCGCTCGGTGACCTGGAGGTGACCCCGCCCGCCGGCGACCACGCCGCGGCCCGTGCGGAGCTCGTCGTCCGGGCGCGGCGGGTGCGGTACACGAGCGCGACGGGCATCGCCGCCGCGACCCGCGAGGAGGCGCTTCCGGCGCGGGGCGCGGAGGGCGGCGACGAGCCGTGGGCGCGCGGGCGGGGCGGGTCGCGGGTGGGCCGCGCGGTCCACGCCGCGATCCAGAGCCTGACGCTCGCCTCCGGGCCGGCCGAGGTCGACGCCGTCGCGGCGGCGCAGGCGGTGGCGGAGGCGGTCCCGGAGCGCGCCGGCGAGGTGGCCGACCTGGTGCGGTCGGCGCTGCTGTCGGAGGCCGCGATGCGGGCCCGGCAGGCGGCGGGGTCGCTGCGGGAGGTCCCGTTCGCCCTGCGGCGCGGCGACGTCGTGCTGGAGGGGTTCATCGACCTCGTCATCCCCACCGCCGCCGGGCTCGAGATCGTCGACTGGAAGACCGACGACGTCGGCCCCGCCGACGTCCCCGCCCGGCTCGCCGACTACCGCCTCCAGGCGGGGCTCTACGCCATGGGACTGACGGAGGCGACGGGGATGCCGGTCGCGCGGATCACCTACGTCTTCCTGCGCGCCGGGGTCGAGGTGTCACCCGGCGACCCCGACGACCTCGCCCGCGCCGCGGCCGGTCAGGTGACCGCCACGGCGTAGGCCGAGAGCTGGAGCACCTCGTCGTCGAGGGCGAGGCCGGAGCCCACCACCCCCGGGCCGGCGAGGCGCAGGTCCCGACCGAGCCCGACGGCGGGACCGGGCCGCACGTCGGCGGCGGTGACGGCGGCGAGGAACCCCTCGAGGGCGTCCGCGGTCGTCGCGGCACCGCCGAGGTGCTCGATCGCGTCCATGAGGTAGCCGCGCAGCAGGATGGGGTACAGCGCCGCGAACGCGTCGGGACGGGACAACAGATCGACGCAGACCGGGGCGCCCGCCAGCCCCAGCACCATCCCGCACTGGCCGGCCTGCGCCGGGAAGCGGGCGGCGAGGCGGTCGAGGTCGGGCGCGCGGTCCGCGAACACGTCGGACTGCGCCGCCGTCGGCGACCGCACCCCGAGCCGCTCGGACTTCTGGGCGACCGCCGCCCACACCTCGTGCTGCGCCGCACCCGGCGACATGCGCTCCGACAGCCGCTCCGCCTTGCGGCGCCGCAGCTCGGGGTGGCTCGTGTGGCCGGCGGCGGCGAAGGCCGGGGTGGAGTGGCGCCAGCGGCCCTGCTCGACGCACGAGACGGGGACGGTGACCGTCGACCCGGGCGCGACGAGGACGGTCACGTCGAGGATGCGGTCCTGCTTGGCGCCGACGACCCCCTGGCCGTCGTAGAGCAGCACCGCCGCGGTGGTGGGGTTGGTCACGCGCAGGCGGCCGACGTCGCCGGCATCGTCGATCTCCGTGATGCGGAACCCGTCGGCGAGGGCGGCGTCGAGGGTCGTGTAGCCCGCGACGGGGGCGCGGCGCGGGAACAGCGGCAGCACGCACACGCCGTCGTGGGCGACGACGTCACCGGCCTGCGGTGGATCGGTCTGGTCGAGTCTCATGGCGGGCCTCCCGGTGGTGTGCGCGTGGGAGGTCGTCACCGGCGGTCGCGCCGGGTCTTACGCCGGGGGTGGGGGCCGGTCCACGAGGCCGAGGTTGTAGAGCCGCCAGCCCATCGCGGGTGGCGAGACGCCGAAGGCCGTCCCCAGCGCGTCCACGGCGGTCCCCGACGCGAACATCGCGCGGACGGCGTCCTCGGGCATCAACAGCTCGGCGGCGAAGACGTTGGCCTCGCGCTCCAGGGGGTCGGCGACCGGCGGCCCGCCGGGCTCGAGGCGGCAGTGGATCGGCGCGCCCCTGCCCTCGCGCACCTGGCAGACCCAGTGGCCGATCTCGTGGGCGAGCGTGAACCGTCGCCGGGCCGGGCTCTGGCGGGCCTCGTCGGCGTTCAGCCACACCTCCCGGCGGGCGGGCAGCAGCAGACCCGAGACCGGCAGCGGCGCCTCGTCGACGTGCAGGCCGAGGAGGTCCTCGGCGATCGACTCCACCGGCACCGGCGGACCGGCGGGCCCGAACACCTCGGCGTGCCGGTCGCGGAGCCGCACGGCGCGCGGATCGCCGGGGCGGCGCGGGTGACTCACGCCAGGCCGAAGAGGCGGTCGATCTCGTCGGGCGCGTCGTCGGCGACCGGGGACCCCGGGGCCGTGGGCTCGAACCGGGAGGCGGGGTCGGCGACGCGGGCGAACCGCACCGTCGACGCGGGCGGGGTCCCCGCCCGGAGCGATCCCAACGCGACGTCGCGCGGCCGTATCCCGAGGGCGTCACCGATCGCGGCGGTGAGGCGGGGGTCGAGGCGTCCCGTGTCGATCAGGCCGCCCTCCAGACGTTGGTAGAGCCGCTTCACCTTCGCCGCCCGGGAGGCGTCGATGCCGAGCGTGCCGAGGAGCGCCGCGACGACCGCGTCGACCCCGAGCCGGCGGTGCAGCCGCGCCCCCAGCAGGGGGGGCTCACCGTCGACCAGGGCCTCCATCATCGCGACGACCTCGGGGAGGGGATCCGGCGGCGGGGACGACCCGACGTGCTCCATGATCAGCCCCGCCAGGTTGGCGGCGCCGTCGCCCGCCCGCTCCAGGTACGGGCCGGGGTCGGGTCGTTCACCGCGGGCACGTGCCGCCGCGAAGTCCTCGAACAGCGCGAGGACGTGGTCATCCACCGGCCCACTCCCGTCCGATCGCCCGCCGGGCGCGCCAGAGCGCCTGGTCGACCGCGTTGCGGCTCATGTCGAGCGCCGCGGCGATCTGCTCCGGTCCGAGCCCCTCGATGACGCGGAGCGACATCACCCGGCGATCCCGCGGCGGCAGCGCCGCGAGGACGTCCTCGACCAGCAGTCGTGCGTCGACGGCCTCGTATGCGTCGGCGGCACGGGGGTCCGCGACGTCCCACCCGTCGGGCAGGGATCCCGGAGGCGTCTCCCCGAACGCGTCACCACATGCCCAGCGCACGTGCTGGTGCACGACCGCGCGGAACGGGATCGTGTACCTCCTGCCGCCCCGCAGCTCGCGCAGGGTGCGCAGCAGCGCGGCCTGCACCACGTCCTCGGCCCCCGCGGCCCCCATGCGCATGCGGGCGTGGACGACGAGGTCGTCGTAGTGGCGCGCGAAGAGGGCGCCCAGGTCGTCCCGGGCGAGCAGGCGGTCATCCTCGGCGTCCGATTCGTCGGTGGTCACGTTCGGGAGTCACCCCCGGTCGCCGTCGATCTTATGGCCGGACCCGGCCCGCGCCGCGCCGGGTCCGGTGAGGTGGGCGACGACCGAGGACAGGAACCGCCGCTCGCCGGTCGCGCCGACCCGCATCCGCAGCGCCGCGTGGGCACGGGCGCATTCCTCGAGCAGCTCCCCGTCGTCGCCGCCGTCCTCGACGCGGGCCCACGCGGCGCGCGCCACGGGCTGCAGGACGGAGGCGATCGCCCCGCGTCCGGCGTCGACGGCCAGGCGCACCCCGAGCGACGCCATCTCGGCCAGCTCGGTGTCGTCGGCGAACGCCCGCCCCTCCTCCTCCATCGCGCCTCCCGGTGGCCCGTCTCACATCCGTCGTCACCGCCGGGAAGCAGGGGGCTTACGGGCGAGTAGTCCGTAAGAGGCCGGGGCGGGTCAGGTGACCGCCCGTCGGGACACGCGACAGGGAGGGCACCGTGGCGACGACGGGGGTGATGGTGACGCCGCGCTGGGTCTGGAGCGACGAGGTGATGGGCGTCATCGAACGCGAGATGCGCCGCGACGGCCTCTCGCTCGGCGAGCTCGCACGCCGCGCGGCGGAGCGGTTCGGGATGGACGCCGAGTCGGCGGAGCGGCGCCTGCGGGCGGCGCGGCGCGGCGGGATGGTGATGGACGTCCACACCGCCGACCGCTACCTGGTGCTGGTGAGCATGCACCTCACCGACGTGCCGTCGTACCGGGCGGCCCTCGCCGGGGAGCTCGCGCCGTCCGAGTGGCCGCGCCGCGGCGGGCGGCGCGCCGCCGCTACCGCAACGAGCCCGGCGCCAGCCCGATCGCTCCCACGACCGTCTCTCGCTGCCCCGGCGTGAGCCGCGCCAGGCGCCGGCGGACCTCGTCGAGCGCCCCCGACACGCCGCCGCCGGACAGCACCACGTCGCGCACGGCGAGCCGCAGGTCGTGGGCCTCGGCGGTCGCCACCTCGGCCGCCCACCGGTCGATGTCCAGTACGTCGATCACGTCGTCCCCCGCGTCCGGTACCCGGGGCGGTCCACCGCCGCCCGCGAGACCACGGTAGGACGCCCGCGCACGCCGACCACCCCCCGTGGGGAGGGTTCGGATGCTCCCTCCCCGGGGGGGTGGGACCCGCGTCGGTCGGGGCGGCGGGGGCCGCCCCGGCTCAGGCGACGGTGCGGCTCAGCTCGTTCAGGGTGGTCTGGCCGGCGAGGACCTTCAGGACGCCGTCCTCGCGCATCGTCCGCATCCCCTCCCGGCGGGCCTGGCGGCGGATCTCCGACGACGGCGCCGACGCGGCCGTGAGGCGCTCGATGTCCTCGCTCATCGTCAGCATCTCGTAGATGCCGAGGCGCCCCTTGTAGCCGGTCTGGCGGCACGCGGCGCAGCCGACGGAGCGGTAGATGACGGCCGGGTCGGTCACCCCGTCCGGCAGGTTCGTGGTGCCGGCGAACTCCCGCAGCGTCTGGGCGGGGACCTCCACCGGGGCGCGGCACTCCATGCACAGCCGCCGCGCGAGGCGCTGGGCCAGCACGCCGAGCACGCCGGAGGCCGACAGGAACGGCTCGACGCCCATCTCGGTGAGGCGCGTCAGGGCGCTCGCGGCGTCGTTGGTGTGGATCGTCGCCATCACGAGGTGACCGGTGAGGGCGGCCTGCATCATGATCTGGGCGGTCTCGCCGTCGCGGACCTCGCCGACCATGATCACGTCGGGGTCGCTCCGCAGCAGGGCCCGCAGGCCCGTGGCGAACGTCAGCCCGGCCTTCGCGTTGACCTGCACCTGGTTGATGCCGGCGAGGCGGTACTCGACGGGGTCCTCGACGGTGATGATCTTCCGGTCACCGGTGTTCAGGGCGTGCAGGGCGCCGTACAGCGTCGTCGACTTGCCCGAGCCGGTCGGCCCGCTCACGAGGACGGCGCCGTAGGGGCGGCGGTAGCAGGACGAGAAGCGCTCGAGGGTCTCGGGGGAGAACCCGACCTCCGTCAGCTTCCGCATCGCGTTCGAGGTGTCGAGGATCCGGATGACGACGCCCTCGCCGTGCACGGTGGGGACGGTGACGACGCGGAGGTCGAGCCGGTGGCCGGCGGCGGTGAGGCTGACGCGGCCGTCCTGCGGCACGCGGCGCTCCGCGATGTCCATGTCGGCCATGACCTTGATGCGGCTCGTGACCTCGCGGGACAGGTTCGACGGGATCGCCGCGACCGTCCGCAGCACGCCGTCGATGCGGTACCGCACCAGCATCTCGTCGGCCTGCGCCTCGAGGTGGATGTCGGAGGCGCCCTCCTCCACGGCGCGCGAGACGACGGAGCCCACCATCCGCACGACGGGGGCGTCCTGGCCGCTGATCGCCGCGAGGTCGTTGCCGAAGTCCTCGGCGTTGCCCGTCGTGGGGCCGGCCTCGCGGACGAGCCCCGACAGGAAGTTGTCGGCGTGGACGCTGCCGGCGTTCAGGAACGCGTCGATCTCGCCGTCGAGGGCGAGCGCCGGGCGGACGTCGCGGCCGACCATCATGCGGAGGTCGTCGAGCGTGAGGACGTCGGCGGGGTCGGCCATCGCCAGAACCAGCGTGCCGTTGGCCTCGACGGCGATCGGGATGACGCGGTAGCGGTGGCGGCTGCGCTCGTCGAGCAGGTTCAGCACGGCGGGGTCGATGCCGGCGGAGAGGCGGGCCCGGGGCACGCTCAGGCGGCGGGCGAGCCCGTCGCCGAGCACCTCGGGGGAGATGCTGCCCTGGGCGACGAGGATCTCGCCGAGGCGTCCACCCTCCTCGCGCTGTCGCTGGAGGGCCCCCTCGAGGACGGTGCGCGTGATCGCGCCCATCTCGATCAGGACCTCGCCGATGCCCCGCGGCGGAGCCTGGACGGTCCCGCCCGCTGCCTGCTGCTGCGCCATGGCGCTTCCCTCATGTCTCGACGACCTGCCGCCCCCCTCATCGGCCGGCGGGCCCCGTCCCTGAGCGGCGCGGACGCCCTGGTCCTCAGATGCGGGGGCGCACCGCCGATGACGGGGCGTGGGACGACTGCGCGACGCCATCGAACTGGCGCGGCTCGCCCGATGGCTGACCCCGTCGGCCGCCGCCGTGCTCCGCGCGCCCCGGACCCCCGCGGGCGGCGACGCCGGCGACCCCGTCACCCGCGCCGGGGCCGAGGTCGCGGCGGCGCTCGCGCCGTCCCCCCTCACCGATCCCACCGCCCCCACCGGGACGGGTGAGCGCCTCGGCGACGCGCTGCTCCGCCACGGCCTGCTCGCGCCCGACGACCTCGACCGCGCCCTCGCGGCGCACCGCACCAGCGGGGAGCGCATCGGCCGGGTGCTGCTCTCCATGGGGCTCGTGCGCCGCCAGGACCTGCACCGCGTGCTCGGGGAGATGTGGGGCATCGGGTTCTGCGACCTGACCCGCACCGAGATCGACGAGCCGCTGCTGCGGTGCTTCTCGCCCGCGCGGATGGCCGCGGAGGGCTGGCTCCCCGTCGACCGCCGGGGCCGCGTCGTCTGGGTCGCCACCGCCGAGCCACCCGACGCCCGGGTCCACGAGGCGCTGCGGGATGAGCTCGGCCACGCCGTCGAGGTGGTGTTCCTCGCGACGACCGAGTGGGACGTCAACGCCGTCCTGCGGCGGGTGTTCGCGGAGAGCCTCGCCCACGAGGCGGCGAACGCCCTCTACGAGAGCGACCCGCTCGCGTCGGCCCGCCACCCGCTCACCGGCGGCCAGCGGGCGACGATCGCCGGCGTCCTCGCGGGCCTCGCGACCGCGGCGCTCCTCTGGCCCGTCCTCACCGCCATCGTCCTGTGCTGCGCCGCGAACCTCGGCTTCCTGGTCGCGGTCGGCTTCAAGCTCGTCACGGCCGTCGCCGGGTGGAGCACCGTGCGCCGCGGCGGGCCGGTCGCGGCGGCCCGCATCCCCGACGACGAGCTGCCGATCTACACGGTGCTGGTGCCGGTCTTCGGGGAGGCCAACATCGTCGGCGGCCTCGTCGGCCACCTCCGCGCCCTCGACTACCCGCAGGAGAAGCTCGAGATCCTGCTCCTGATGGAGGAGGAGGACACCGCCACCATCGAGGCGGCGCGCGCCGCCGACCCCCCGGACACCGTGAAGTTCGTGATCGTCCCGGCGGGGCGTCCCCAGACGAAGCCGCGCGCCTGCAACATGGGCCTCGTCTTCAGCCACGGCGAGTTCCTCGTCATCTACGACGCCGAGGACCGCCCGGAGCCGGGCCAGCTGCGCGAGGCGGTCGCGGCGTTCCGCGCCGCGGGCGACGACCTCGTGTGCGTCCAGGCGCGCCTGAACTACTTCAACGCCAAGGAGAACCTCCTCACGCGGATGTTCACCCTGGAGTACTCGTGGTGGTTCGACTACATGCTCCCCGGCCTCGACCGGCTGCGGCTGCCGATCCCCCTCGGCGGCACCTCCAACCACTTCCGCACCGCGGTGCTGCGGCACCTCGGCGGCTGGGACGCGTGGAACGTCACCGAGGACGCCGACCTCGGCCTGCGCGCCGCGGCCGAGGGGTACCGCGTCGGGGTCATCCCCTCCACCACGTACGAGGAGGCCTGCGGCCGCTACTGGCCGTGGATCCGCCAGCGCACCCGGTGGATCAAGGGCTACATGCAGACCGGCCTCGTCCACACGCGACGGCCGATCCGCACGGCGCGCGCCGCCGGCGTGCGCGGCGTCGTCGGGCTGGTGCTGCTGATCCTCGGCACGCCGCTGACGTTCCTCGTCGCGCCCCTCATGTGGCTCGTGACGTTGATCTGGGCGACGCACCTCATCGGCGCCCCCGAGGTCCCCGACCTGCTGCCCGGCCCGATGGAGGTCGTCGGCGCGGTCAACCTCGTCGTCGGCAACGCCCTGATGGTGGCGTTGAACGCGATGGCCGTCGGCCGCCGCCGGATCCACCA